>CAMAMZ010000071.1 GCA_945837185.1 uncultured Bacteroidales bacterium
GATAAATAAAATTATTTATATTAAGAAAAAAAGTGAATATTTTTTATGATTATTCTTTTAATAGGATACATACGGGATACCCAGTTATTACTGGAAAGATTCCACAGTTAATAGGCTTCTATGACCATAGCAGTTTAGAATGGTTCGAGTATCAAGACCTATACTTATTCGTTCAGCCTAGGCTGAACGGTCAAATATGTTAACTTACTTTGCCATTTATGATATCTTCTACGACCGTTCAGCCTAGGCTGAACGAAAACATATATGCGGTATTCTTTCCATCTTAGCCTCTATCTGGAACAACTTAAAGTATCTCCTACAGACTGATAGGTATCATGCGTGGCATGCTGTAATCGGAAAAAAGGCCTCATAGAGACATTATCATGACACGCAGCAACTATCATAAAACAAATCTCCCTATCCGCAAGGAAAACGGATAGGGAGAAATATGCCTGATAAATAGTGATGCCTTATGCCAAGGCTATCCACTCATACACTACAGCGCATACACCGAAGAGTAATACGCCTGCTGTACAGAGGGCAAGGGCTAAACGTGTACTTGCAGCACTGCGGAAAGTGGGCAGCGGTGTGGCATTCTCCTTGATGTACATAGCTTTTACAATCAACAGGTAGTAATACAGTGAGATGACTGTGTTGACCAAAGCTATGAACACAACGGTATAGGCCAAAGCTCCTGTTGTGGTGGCAATATCGGCATTCTCCACAGCTGCCATGAACACGAAGAACTTCGAGAACATACCGGCAAAGGGAGGAATACCACCCAAGGAGAAGAGTGCCAATGTCATGAGGAATGCCAAACGGGGATTGGTTTGATACAAGCCGTTGTAGCTGTCCATGTCGACACAACCACCATTGTGCTCTTCGATGGAAGAAATGATGGTGAAGACTGCCATATTGGCTGCTACATAGATGAGTACATAGAAACTAAGTGCACTCAAACTCATGTTGCCATTGCCTACGATGGCCAAAACGATATAGCCGGCCTGCGAAATAGAACTGTAGGCCATGAAGCGCTTCAGGTCTTTCTGATGGATGGCAAACAGGTTGGCTACTGTGATAGACAATACAATGACAATGAACAGGAGGTACTGCCAATAGTCGGTCATGGCAACAAAGACCTTCATGAGGATGGCACAGAGGGCAAAGGCTGCTGCTCCCTTGGAAACAACCGAGAGGTAGCCCGTTACGGTTGTAGGCGCACCTTGATAGCTGTCGGCTGTCCAGAAATGGAAAGGAACAAGCGAGAGCTTGAAGCCTAAACCACTGAAGAAGAACACCAAGCCAATAATGGTGAGCGGTGTAGCGGTGAGCAGGGCAGCCATATCCTCGAAATAGAGGGTGCCTACTGCACCATACAGCAGACTGATGCCGAAGAGCATGACAGCAGAAGAGAAGGTTGCCGTGATGATGAACTTGGCACCTGCCTCGGCTGAATTATGACGATACTTGTCGAACGCTACCAAGCAGGCCATGGGTACTGATGCCAACTCCAATCCCAAGAAGAACAAGAGGAAATGGTTGGCGCTGACCATGAAATTCATACCCAGGAGTGTGGAGAGTGTCAGGATATAGAACTCACCCTCTTTGAAGAAGGTATCCGGACGACGCATCCACTCGCGACTCTGAATCAGTACAATGAGTGTGCCGAAAGCGAGAATGGTCTTGATGACTCCTATGGGACCATTGGTGATATACATACCAGAGAAGGTTGTAGCAGGTGCCACAGGGCAAATGTTGATGAGCAGGTGAACCAGCATCAACGTACAAACAACACAATTGAACCAGCCGCGAGGTGCCTTGAAGGGCTTGCCTTCGGTAGCGGCTACAGGAGCTACACGCGGAGCTGTGAACAGGTCGGTCAACAGTACAATGACAAACACAGCCATGAGCGTTACCTCTGGTAGCATGTGGAGAAATTGACTATAATCTGTATTCATTTTCTTTCTACATATAAATGCGGTTGGACATTACAGTTGGGCGATGGTTGCAAACTCACCGATATGGCGAATGATGGGACCCACTGCATCGTAAATGATTTCCTGTGCCCAGAAAGGTGCTGAACCTAAACCGGCTACACAGAAAATAAGACCGGCTACGGCTATACGCTCATCCCATGTGGCATCGGTGAGTTTCAGGAACTCGGGATTGGGAATCTCCTGGAACAGAATCTTACCGACTACGCGCAGGATATAGACTGCTGTCACTACAATCGAACCGCAGGCTATGATGGTAGCGGTGCGATGGAAGGTGTCGGCATTCTCGAATGAACCAACAAAGATACTCATCTCGGCAACGAAACCTGAGAATCCGGGAAGACCGAGGTTGGCCAAACCTGCTACAACATAGGCTACAGCAAGGAAGGGAACAACTTTCATCAAACCACCCAAGTAACGTACGTCACGGGTACCGGCACGGTGATAAATCATACCGATTACAGCAAAGAAAAGGGCTGTCATCAAACCGTGGCTCAACATCTGGATGATGGCACCGGTAATGGCTGTCTGGGTGAGCATGCAGAGGGCAAAGAGTACCATACCGCAGTGTGAAACGGAACTATAGGCATTGATATACTTCAAGTCGGTTTGTACACAAGCGGAAAGGGCACCATAGACCACAGAGATGGTAGTGAGCACGAGGAACACGGGAGCCCAGGTATCGAGTGCTTCCGGCATAAGATACATGGCAATGCGGAAACAGCCGTAACCTCCAAGTTTCATCAACACACCGGCATGAAGCATGGAAACTGCTGTCGGGGCACTGGCATGACCATCGGGCGACCATGTGTGGAAGGGGAAGAGTGCTCCCAAAACACCAAATCCGATGAAAACGAAGGGGAAGAACACTTCCTGTACATCGGCAGGGATATTGGCCAAAGCCGCTATCTCATTGACATTCATCGTTGATGCGCCACTATAGAAATAGATGGCAAGAATACCAATGATGAGGAGTGCGGAACCACCCATCAGCATCAGCGTAAGCTTCATGGCTGAATATTCCTTGGCACCTGTACCCCACACGCCAATCAAAAGATACATGGGGATGAGGGCTACCTCGTAGAACATGAACATGGTGAACATGTCGGTACAGATGAAGAAACCAAACACACCTGTGCTCAACAAGGTGAACCAAAGGAAGTATTCCTTATGCTGCGACATGGCTTGCCATGAAGCAAAGGTGCCTGTGAAGACAATGATGGCTGAGAGGAGTAGCATGACTACAGAGATGCCATCGACACCAACACTGTAGGCTATGTTGAGCGGAGCAAACCAAGGCACGCTTGAGGTGAAGAGCATGACATCGGTATTGCCTGCATGGCGCATCTGAATGAACGTGATGGTGAGCCATACGGAGAGTGCAAGCAGGCAGCTGGCACCAGCTACCATGACACCGCGCACCTGATTCAAGGTCTTGGCAAGCCAAAGGCCTAAGAGCATCAGGACGGGGATGACTACAAATAATGATAATATATTCATAATTATTTATGCGCTTAAAGACTAAGTAGGATTAATGAAAGGGCTACACAGCCTGTGAGGAACCAAACGATATACTGGCGCACATCACCACTCTGCCAGGGACGGATTGTCTGACCGGCTTCTTGTGTGCCCCAAGCCATGAAGTTCATCGTGCCATCGATAACGCGGCGGTCGAACCATGCAATGGGTTTGGAAACAAGATTGAATATGATCTTATGGGTCACAAACTGATACACTTCGTCCATATAGAAGCGTTTGTAGGCTGCGCGATGCAAACGAGGCATGGCTTTGTACAGACGATCGGCAATGGGCTGACGCTCACCTTTATATATATAGGTGGCAAGGGCAATGCTCAGGATGGCTATAATCGTACTGGTAGCTGCTACCTGTACATCGAAATGAATGGTATAGTCGCAACCATTGGCGGTAACAAAACTACCAAAACTGCCACCCCAGCCAAGGAAGCCGGCAAGCGTGGTATATACACCTACTCCAACTGTAATGACGCAGAGAACAATAAGAGGAACCGTCATGGTAAGGGGGGCCTCATGGGGAACATGGTGGGCATGGAGCTCTTTGTTCTCGGTGCCCCAGAAAATACCGTAGTACAGACGGAACATGTAGAAGGCTGTCATGGCTGCCACTCCGGTCATAATCCAACCTACCACAGGACTGTAAGCGAAACAAGCAGTGATAATCTCATCCTTGGAACTGAAACCGGAAAGGAAGGGTATACCTGCTATCGCCAAACAGGAAATGAGGAAGGTGATGTGTGTTACGGGCATGTACTTACGCAGACCACCCATGGCTGCCATCTCATTGCTGTGCACGGCATGAATGATACATCCTGCTCCCAAGAAGAGGCAAGCCTTGAACATGGCGTGTGTGAAAAGATGGAACATGGAAGCCATGTAACCCAAGGAACCATGAGCATCGATTACTTCATGATGACCGGGGAGGCAAACGCCTAAAGCTACCATCATGAAAGCTATCTGTGAGATGGTTGAGAAAGCAAGCACACGCTTGATGTCGCTCTGGGCACAAGCAACAGCTGCTGCATAGAAGGCTGTGAAGACACCTACCCACACAACAATACTCAACTGACCGGGAGCATATTCTATCCACAATGGGAACAGGCGTGCTATCTGGAACACACCGGCTACGACCATGGTAGCAGCATGAATCAAGGCACTGACAGGTGTAGGACCTTCCATGGCATCGGGAAGCCAGATATGGAGGGGGAACATGGCACTCTTACCTGCACCTCCAATGAACATGAGCACCAATGCGGTAGGAAGTATCAAGCCTCCGGCGGCAACAGCCTTGGCTGCATCGGCAGGAATGAAAGGTGTTGCTCCTTCGCCCATGACGAGATTGTCGACAAACGAGAAGCTGAATGACTGCGTATAATAACCGAAGATAAGGATTCCGATGAGGAAGAACATATCGGCAAAACGTGTCACGATAAACGCCTTCTTGGATGCCGCTACCGCTGCATGCAACGGATAGTAGAAACCAATGAGGAGGTAAGAGCTCACACCTACAAGTTCCCAGAAGAGGTACATCTGGAAGATGTTGGTGGCCAACACCAAACCTAACATTGACATGGTGAAGAGAGAAAGGAAGGCATAATAGCGCTGGAAACCTTTCTCACCGTGCATGTAACCGAAAGAATAGATGTGGACCATGAGACTCACCGTAGAGATGACTATCAGCATCATGACTGAAATAGGATCGAGCATGATACCTAAGTCGAAATGGAGTCGGCCCATGGGAAGCCACGTGAAGTTATAAGGTACGATAGTGGCATAGGCACCATCGGCACAACGGCCTGCCAGGAAGAAATAGGCTATGGCTGTGGCATAGGAAAGGATGGTTACCAAACCCAAAGAGGTGGTGCCAATCAATCCTGCCAGCTTGTGCGACATTTTCATACCTCTAAGAGCCAATACCAAGAAGCTCAACAGAGGCAGGAGCAGTATGAGGATGGATAAATTGTATAACATGGTCGTCAGAATTTCATGTTTTCAATACTGTTCACCTTATCACTGTGGTAGTTGCGGTAAACGTTGATGATAATAGCCAGCGCAACAGCAGTTTCAGCCGCACTCACTCCAATGGAAAACAAGGTGAAGAAGAAGCCTTCGAGTTGACCAGGGAAGAGCATACGGTTGAATACCGCAAAGTTGAGGTCGACAGAGTTCAGCACGAGTTCAACGGAAATCAACATGGCCACAAGGTCACGACGTGTGACAAAGCCAAACACTCCGATAAAGAACAACAGTGCGCTCAAAATGAGAAAATATTCAACGGGAATCATTTTTCATCCTCCTTTCTTGCAATCATGATACCTCCGATGATACAAGCCAGCAAGAATACTGAAATGAGCTCGAAGGGCAATACATACTGGTACTTTCCTGCACCCACAAGGGCTTGGCCTATTTGTTCCATGGGAACTTCTACATCGGCAGCTTCGCTGAACGCGCACAGGAAATGGTTCTTAAGATAGATGACGGTCATGAGCAACAGACCAATCACTGAAATCAAGGTACCGCCAGCCAAACGGATGCCTTTGAAACGCCCTTTGAAACCTTGAAGCGCTTCTTTGCTCACAAGCTGGATGGCAAAGATAAACATCATGGTAATACCACCGGCATAGACAGCTATCTGGGCAGCGGCAAGGTAAGTGTAGTCGAGCAGGAAATAGATGCCCGCAACACCAAAGAGCACAAACATCAGATAGGTGACGGCCCGCATGATGCGACGTGTGAAGACGCACAGGATTGCCGCGCCAAGGATGACAACGGCAAGAATACAAAACATTACTATATTTGCCATAATCGATTATTTCGTTTGGGTATTGAACTTACCGATCGTGATAGGCGCACCACCCTCGATGAGGTTAGGCAGACTTCCGCCATCATAAACCTCTTTGTCGAGATGAAGGGCCAATTGGCTACGGTCGAACGTGGCATTCTCGAAATCATTGACGAAGGCGATAGCATCGAAGTTGCAGGCATTCACACACAACTGGCAGAACATACAGTCGCCCATGTCGTAGCGATAGTCGTCCAACTGACGCTTTTTCTTTCCTGTCTCAGGGTCTTCTACCATCTTTGAAAGAATCTTGATAGAACCATTGGGGCAGGCTTTCTCACACATCGTACAGGCCACACACTTACTGTTACCCTCGGCATCGCGCTTGAAGACAAGGCGACCGCGATGGCGGGCACTTACATGTAAGGTGGTCTTGCGGTTTTCAGGATACTGCTCTGTGCTCTTTGGTGTGAAGTACTCCTTCAAGGTTGTCTTCATACCTGTGGCAAGCGTTTTGATGGCAGCTCCTATTTCACCGAAATATGAATTAGACATATGGATATATTTATTTATCGAATTGGTTTATGTTAAATCAGCCATCCCAGAGATGCGCACACCGTGGTAAGCACGAGCACACAGAGCATCAGAGGCATGATATACTTCCACTC
Source organism: uncultured Bacteroidales bacterium (assembly GCA_945837185.1). Lineage (GTDB taxonomy): Bacteria > Bacteroidota > Bacteroidia > Bacteroidales > Bacteroidaceae > Prevotella. The sequence continues at coordinate 6,980 of CAMAMZ010000071.1, forward strand.
AAGCTTCAGAATCTGGTCGACACGCAGACGGGGGAAGGTCCAACGTACCCACATGAGAATCCAGACAATGAAGAAGGTCTTGCCAAAGAACCAAACAAAACCTGGGATGAGGTTCATGACATTGTCGAAAGCCTCCACACCAATGTTGATGGGCGCCCAACCGCCAAGGAACACACCACTGGCAATGCCGGAAATGACAAACAGATTGAGATACTCGGCAAGGTAATAGAAGCCAAAGCCCATACCGGAATATTCGGTGTGATAACCTGCGGTAAGCTCACTCTCGGCCTCGGCAAGGTCGAAAGGACCACGGTTTGCTTCTGCATTACCGGCAACAAGGAATACCAAGAATGCCAAGATGGCTGGGATATGTCCTTGTATGAGCAAACACTTCCAAGGACCAGTCTGGGCCTCAACGATGCCACTCATCTGCATCGTTCCGGTGAGGATTACGGCACAGATAAGGCAGAGTCCGAGCGACATTTCATAGGAAATCATCTGCACGGCACCACGCATGGCAGACACTACCGAATACTTGTTGTTGGAACCCCATCCTGCCAAGAAGATGCCAAGCACACCAATGGAGCTGATGGCTGTGAGAAGGAAGATACCTACATTGAAATCGAGAATATGCATCCCCTTGTTCCATGGCAGGAACGAGAAGGTGCCCACAGAAGCTGCAATGACCAAGATAGGAGCAATGCAGTAGAGCAACTTATCGGCCTTGTCGACAGCGAAGATTTCTTTGATGAGCATCTTCAACACATCGGCAAACACCTGAAGTGTGCCCCAAGGACCTACACGGACCGGACCGATGCGGCACTGGAAGTAAGCACACACCTTGCGTTCCATGAATATCAGTACGATAGCTATGAGCGCATAGGCAAGAAGGATGCCTACACCAACAAGCACGCACTCTATCAAGATAGCCCAGAAGTCGCAGAGACCGAGGGTCTGGCGAAGCAACTGGTCAATCCAATTTGTTACTATAGAGAAATCAAACATTTGTTTAATCCTTATGGGTTAATTCTTACTGGTTTTACTGAATATCGTGAACTGTGAACAAGCACATTATCTGTCGATATCAGGAATTACAAAATCGAGTGCAGCACCGGTAGTGATCAAGTCGGCAATCTTCTCACCGCGAAGCATTTCGTCCATGGCAGCCACATGGTTCAAACCCATAGGACGGAACTTCAGACGATAAGGACTCTTGTCGCCCCGACTATCGAGATAAACACCTATCTCGCCACGTGCTCCTTCGCAAGAGAAGTACCATTGGCCTTCGGGCACTTTGATGATAGGCTTCTGCTTGATATAGAAATCACCGGCAGGGATGTTGTCAATGAGTTGTTCGATGATGTGGAGACTCTGACTGAGTTCATCGATACGATTCATATAGCGTGCCATACTATCGCAACTCTCACGTGTCACCTGCTCAAAGTCAACCTTGCCATACATGGCATAAGGATGGTTCTTGCGCACATCGTTCTTCCAACCACTGGCGCGACCTGAGCAACCGGTTACACCATAGCTGATGATATTCTCGCGATTCATGACGCCAATACGCTCCAGACGCTGGTGTGTAATCACGTTGTCGCCAAACACATCCAGATATTCCTGAATCATAGGACGAAGGTAAGTTATCAAATCCTTTACGTTCTTTACGAAATTGGGATCGATGTCGTCCTGCAATCCTCCTATACGGTAATAGTTCTGGATGAGGCGTCCGCCTGTTGTTTCCTCCATAACATTGAGCACATGCTCACGGTCGCGCATGTTGTAGAGGAAAGCTGTAAGGGCACCCAGGTCTTGTGCACAGCAACCCAAGTAGAGCAAGTGAGAATCAATACGTTGGAGCTCATCCATAATCGTACGGATATATGCGATGCGCTCATTGAGCTCAATACCCATAGCCTCTTCGATGACACCTACCAGCGCATGACGGTTCATCATGGCACTGAGATAGTCCATACGGTCGGTAAGCGCAAGGGTTTGAGGATAGGTGTATGACTCACACATTTTCTCTATGCCACGATGGATATAACCCAAGTGGGGATAGATGCGCTTGATGGTCTCGCCATCGAGCACTGTCTGCAAACGGAGCACACCATGGGTGGAAGGATGCTGAGGACCGATATTGATTACGAACTCATCGTCTGTGAAGAGCTTATTCTCACGGGCAACCAATTTGCCGTCCTTATCGAGTGAATACTCCAAACCAAAGTCTTGTTCCTCATCGGCTTCCAAGGTGTAGCCATTGGCTTGCATATCGTAATCCTTACGGAGTGGATAGCCCTTGAAATCATTGCGCAGATACAAACGGCGCATGTCTGGATGGCCCAAGAACTTGATGCCTAAGAAATCGAATACTTCCCTTTCCAGGATATTGGCTATTTTCCAAAGATGGCACACGGTGGGAAGAACAGACTCTCCATCTACTACGCGCGCAAGTTGTTTAACGCTTGTACGAGCGTGCGATTCTGTATTCTCCAGAATATAAACACACCCCAACCCTTCTTCTCCGAAGTCTTCGCCTATAATGGTAACAAGGTAGTCGAAATGTTGCTCATTCTTCAACTTCGCCATCTCTGCAGCGAAGTGTTCAAAACCGAATTCTTTATTTTCTAACTTCATGATTCCACCTTATTTATTATTAGTAGCCTCAGATTTCGCTTTTCCTGCCGCAGCAGTGATGGTATCGAGTTCCTTACCCAATGTTTCCACTTCGGCCTTAGAAGGAGCCTTGTC
>CAMAMZ010000072.1 GCA_945837185.1 uncultured Bacteroidales bacterium
TATCAATTCCTTGCAAGCTTTATGATAGTAGTGTAGAAGTCGTGAAGCAGTTGAGTTCTATACCTATCCCCACTATTTTTCTTCTGACCCCGAATGCGCGTAATCAAGAGGAAAAGAATTCTATCTTGTCATCTGAACGAGTTAGTCTAAGCCTTATGAAATATATAAATCACTTTTATAAACTAATCGACATTATGATAAATAAAATAACAGAAGAATTCATAGGATAGCATCGATTGATTAAATAAGTTCTACTTCTGTGGAATGGTGCTTGCCCGTTGTGACTTTGACTGATAGATGATGTCATTGATTATTTTCCTTCCAGTTCCTTCTGCACCCTCTCGGATGATTACTTCGTTTGTGATGATGGCATTGACTATTTTCCTTCCAGTTCCTTCCCCTTAAGTTGCGCAACCAAGAACCCAATGCGTGTTTTTCTTTCAGAAAAATGTTTGGTACTTTCAACATTATTATCTAACTTTGCAGAAATATCTCGAAAAGCTTACACCTGATTGCATTCGACGAAATAGTATATAAATCAACAATAACTTAAATTTTATCATGCGAAAATTAATTGTATCACTTTTGCTGGTTGCCGCTGGTTTGATGACGACTTTTGCGCAAAACCTGACAAACCAGAAGAAGCCGCTCACACATGATGTGTATGACCAATGGCAAAGTATCACATCGCCTTCCATTTCGGCACATGGCTTGTTTACATTATGGATTGTGACGCCACAGGAAGGTGACGCTACGCTCTATGTAAGAAACAATAAAACGGGCGTAACTACCACTATACCAAGAGCTTATGGAGCTGTGGTTACGCGTGACGAGAAACATTTGATTGCAAAAATCAAGCCCCAGTTTTTCAAGACAAGACAAGCAAAAATCAAGAAATTGAAAGCTGATGCCATGCCAAAAGATTCTTTGGTTATTGTGGATTTGGCAGAAAATGGCATAAAAAAGTTTGAAAATATTTCAAGCTTTAAAATGGGCACCTACAATACACAAACGCTGGCTTTCTATGTAGGAAAACCCAAACCAGAGGCCAAGAAGGCAACACCACCTACTACTGAGGAGAAGACGGCCAAGGAAAAGAAAGCAGAAAAGAAAGCTGCGAAAAAAAAGGATAAGAAGAACAAGAAGAACAAGGCTGAAGAAGCCACACCTGCTCCTGCTGCCGCAAAAAAAGAAAGTAAGGATGCAGCCGGCGATTTGGCTTTGTACACCTATGCCACAGGCGACACGATGCGCATTAAATATGTTTCGGCCTATGAGATGAGTCGTGATGGTAAATGGCTGGTGTATGTGCGTAAAACCGACAAATATTGCCACGAAATGTGTGTGATGAATTTAGGAACCCGTGAAACAACGACCGTGACTCCTACCTTCCCCCACATGGGAGCCCCTATTCTCAGTCAAAACAGCAAACGATTCATGTTCCTGGCTACAACAGATACCGTAAAGTCGGGCAGCCAGCATTGTGATATTTATGAATATAGTTTTGGTGGCCAGCTTACAAAGCGTGTGGATCATCAGGCGGCAGAAACGGTAAAGAAGGGATGGGGAATTACTGCCAGTTCCGCTCCTTCCTACAACAAGAATGGTGATAAGATATTTGTCAAGATACAGCCTTATATAGCGCCAAACGACACTTCGAAACATGATTTTGAAACCGCAGAGCCTAATATCTGGCGCTATGATGCTGATTTGATTCCGCCTATGCTTAAGGTTTCAAGTTGGCAGAACGGCAAATATGGTATTTTATGTAGCGTGGTTGACGGGAAATTGGTTTGCCTTGGCAATTCTGTTTTTGATGCAGTAAGTACACCCTATTCTGGCAACTGTCGTTATGCCATATCGATAGATGGTACAGGAAGAGAGGTGCAAACGCAATGGGATTATCAGGTTACGAAACCCTTCTATTTGGTTGATACCCAGACTGGCAGCCGCATAAAAGTTGCTGAAGGCAAACTGGCAGGCCAATCCATATCGCCCGACACGAAGCATGTGGTATGGTATGACTTGCAGCAACGTGAGTGGATGCTTTGGAATGTGCAAACAAAGCAATCCCGCAGTCTGACAGCCAGCATGAAGGTTAATTTCTATCAGGAAGATGACGATCATCCCATGTTGCCTTCACCCTACGGAGGTGCTGCCTGGACTTCGGATAGCAAAGGAGTGATTGTGCCCGATCGGTTCGACCTGTGGTATCTGCCTGTAGACGGAGGCAAACCTGTTAATCTGACCGCTGGCAAAGGACGCAAAGACAGCATTCGCTACCGCTATGTGAATACGCAAAGTGCCGAGGCTGCACCTGGCATAAACAAGGCACAACCTTTGTACCTGAGTGTATATAGTTATAAGACCAAAGAATATGGCTATGCGCGTACCGACTTCAACAGCCGTCTCACCACCCTACTCTATGGTCCTTATACCTACAAAGAATTGGCCAAGGCCGACTCTGCCGATGTGTTTATCTATCGCAAAGGCAACTTCCAGATACCTACCGACTTGTATCTTCTTACCGATCACAGCGAAAAGTTGAGTGCTATCAACCCACAACAGAAAGAATACAATTGGGGTGTGCCAGAACTCTTCCAATGGAAAGCATTTGACGGTACGCCACTTGATGGTGTATTGTACAAGCCGGAGAATTTCGACGCCAACAAGAAATACCCTGTGATGATTTATTTCTACGAGCGTAGAAGTGAGTCGCTCTATAATTCTATGGTACCCGCCCCCAGCCGTAGTACGGTCAATATCCCCTACTTCGTGAGCAACGGCTACATCGTGTTTGTTCCGGATATTGCTTACAAAGACGGGCATCCTGGCGAATCGGCCTATAATTGCATTGTGTCGGGTGCTAAAGCCTTGGCAAAGAACAAATGGGTAGACAGCAGCAAGATGGCCATTCAAGGACAAAGTTGGGGAGGCTATCAGGTGGCTTACCTTGTTACCCGGACCGATATGTTTGCAGCAGCCGGTGCCGGTGCTCCTGTGAGCAACATGACAAGTGCCTATGGTGGTATCAGATGGGGAACGGGCATCAGCCGCCAGTTCCAATATGAGCATACGCAAAGCCGTATCGGTAAAGACTTGTGGAGTGGCTACGATTTGTATGTTGAAAACTCTCCTATTTTCAAGTTGCCGAACGTGAAGACACCTCTTCTCATCATGCACAACAATAATGATGGTGCCGTTCCTTACTATCAAGGTATTGAAATGTTCATGGGCTTGCGCCGTTTGGGCAAACCCTGTTGGTTGCTCGAATATAATCGTGAAGCCCACAACTTGGCACAACGCAAGAATGCGAAAGACTTGAGCGTCAGACTGTCTGATTTCTTTGATCATTATCTGAAGGGAGCTCCGATGCCAGCATGGATGAAACCCTCTACTCCCTATGTGGTGAATGGCAAAGAGATTACAGTAGAGTAACTGCTGTATGGCAAGAGTAACCGTTTGAAGGGAGATTCCTTGCTAACAATCTCCACAGCATTAAAATAAAAAAAGCCCGAGTGCCCACTTGACAGTTGTGGGTGTTCGGGCTTTTTCAATGCGTTAGAAATTAGAATTCAACTAAAAGTCGGGCATTCAGCATTCTTCCTGTAAGGAAGTTGGGCACGGCATATTGCTGGTTGCTGACATCGGTAATCCAATAATAACTGTTCACATTATGAATGCCAAACAGGTTCAAGCAATCAATACCCAACCAAATATTCCTCACCACCCCTCGCAGCGCACGGTCTTCGTTGTTGCGTATTCTATAACTCATGCCAATATCGGCACGCTTATAGGCAGGGGCTCGGAAAGCATTCATATCCTGATTGCTATGTGGTGCCGAGAAAGGCAATCCGTCAGCAAAACTCAGTCGGAGGGAGAGCTTCCATCTGTCAGTTCCTGGGAAGTAATCCGTGAAGAAGAGATGGGTGGCCCAACGTTGGTCGGTAGGAAGCGGTATCTTTTTCCCTTGGTAATTCATACGCGTGTTCATCAGCGAGAAGGTGAGCCATGAATCTGTTCCCGGAACAAATTCGCCATAGAGCTTCAAGTCGATGCCTGTGGCATGACCGCTGCACATCTGACCGGCATCATACACAACCTTTACATTGTTTATGGAATAGGGAATAAGTCGTTGCAAAATCTTATAATAAGCCTCTGCCGAGAAGCGGAAGGGACGTTGTGACAAACGGAAACGGTAGTCATATCCTGCTATGAAATGAATGGAACGTTGACTTTTCACTTGTTTGTTTAAGTTTACCGTTGTAAAGCCGTTCGTGGTCATGGTATCTCTCAATTCCTTGTAGAAAGGTGCCTGATAATACAATCCCGTAGCAAAACGAAGCGTAACCTTGTCGTTGAAGGCAGGAATGATGCCGATAGCCATACGGGGCGAAACAATCGTTTCTTTGTTGAAACTCCAACGACTCACCCTTATACCATAATGTAGTGTGTAGAGCGTTGTGCTCGAATCATTACCGGAAGTAAAACGCCACGTATCCTGTAAGTAGGCTTCCATGCGATGGGCATCAAGCCGGTTACGGCCTCTCAGCGTATATATCATCCGCAATGCCTCACTCTGGTTCGGCATGCTATAGCCGGCCGAATCGCGCATTTCATACTCTGCGGCATTCTCTTTGATGCGTTCCCGTCTGAAGGTCAACGCTGTTTCAATCTGATGTTTCTTGAATTGCGTGTTGAATAAGAGTTTGGCACTTTCAGTCTGTGCTTTGAGGAAATTTCGGGCATGTTCAAAATAAGTTCCTACAGCCAGATTTTCCGTGGTTTCCGTTTCTGTGAGCCAATATTGCCCTTGAATATCATAGGTTTCCTGTTCGCGTGAGGAAAAGGCCGACAACAAGAGCGACAAGCCTGTATGGGGCGCAAACAGCCGCCTGAGAGTCAACGTGCCGGAATAGGTTCGGAAACGGTCTTTCTCCTGTCCGTCAAAATACACCTTAAAGTTCATTGCATGGGCAGAAGTGCCAAAGGCTGTTTCCCTGTTTTGCGGATAGAAGTTATAATGACTATCAGACACATGTCCTATGAAATCCACCTGCCAACGATGGTTAGGCTTATAACGCAGAAAAGTCTGGTAGTCAAGGAAATTAGGCTTATATTCGCCATCCGTTTCCAAGGAGTTGAGCAGATATTTGTTTGTTTTATAACGCAAGCCATTGGCCCACGAAAAATGGCGTGTGGCAACCCCCACATAAGCGCTCGCACCCAATAAACTTGCAGTTGCGTTTGCCTCAAACCGCTGAGGAGTTTTATAGGTGATATCGAGCGATGACGACATCTTATCACCATACTTGGCTTCAAATCCACCCGTAGAAAACTCTATCTTCTCAACCATATCCGGATTGATGATTGACAATCCTTCCTGTTGACCAGAACGGACAAGGAAAGGCCGTATGATTTCCACATTGTTGATAGACACGCTATTCTCATCAAACGAACCGCCACGCACGTTATATTGTGACGACAATTCATGATGGGCAGACACACCCGCCTGCCCCTGTATAAGCTCCTCTACCGCGTTGCCTGAAGCAGAAGGGGCTAAGTGCGTGTCTTTCACTTGAAGCTGCTGCCCCTGCCCCGTTTGGATGCGTTCGCCCTTCACGCTCACCTCCTCTAACGTGTGATTGTCGCGATAGAGTGACACAGAAAGCGACATGCTGCCTTTAGGATGGCGCAACACACGCGTCTTGCTGCGGTAACCCAGCATAGAGAACTTAACGACAACAGAATCGGCGCTGTTGAGGGTTAGTGTGTAGCGACCTGTAGAGGAGGCAAATGTAGCCTTGCCTTGCGCTAAACAAGACACGGAAACAAAGGGGAGAGGCTTGTTGCTTTCATCCACCACCCTCCCCCGCAGGGTGAACGTTTGGGCCATGACCGTTATATTCGTCAGTACCACCATTCCGATAAAAAGAAGGAAATGCTTCATGACAGTATAACGAAAAACCATGCGGTTTATTGCCTTAAGAAGTATACCACCACGACAAAAGGCGGTTTGCCCATGATGGTGCAATATGAAACCATCTGTATTGGGCCACCGGCTTCCCCCCGAAACTCAGAATAAACTCACGAAAGGGATTGCGCTTAAAGGGCAGACCAACATCCAGGAAATGTATATGGTCGTAATGGTGGAGATGGGCATGCTGAATAGCTTTCCACACCGTGACTTCTGCCGGATGATAGGCGGAATAAACGGTTTGCTTAGAGGCCAAGAACCACATATAGGCATCTTTGCCGGAATATACGCACACGCATCCTCCAATAATCTTTTCGTGCAGGAAGGTGAGAAACACACATGAATTTCGGCTTTTCTGAAGTTCAACAAACAAAGATGCCGATGGAATATGCCGCCTGATTCGCATGGGCGAAAACCTTTTCAGCAATCGATAGAAAGCATAGAGTTCCTTCTCGTTGCAGGCTTCCCTTGTCGTCACGCCCAAGGCTTGTGCTTTTGCTATTTTCTTCCTTACCGATTCGGCCAGACGTTGTTCCGGAGGACGTGAATGGAGTGAGTTATGCACTTCCTGCCAATGAACAGGGAAAAATCGATGTTCGCGCAAAACGCTGTAGCCGAACATTTTTTGGGAGATGTCGCTAAACTCTACCGACACACACAGTTTCTGCTTGCATAAAGGCATCAAAGCTGCAAGGAAACGCGCAAAGATTTCCTCTTTGTTGCAATGGGCATCATACACCCCCTCACCATACACACGTGCCTGAAACACGATGAAAGGAGGAAGCCACCGATGACTTCTGCGGATGGTTACCAACAAATGGGCTGCCACATGCCCTGCATTGTCTTCGGCCACAAGCATATAGGGATATTGCCCCGGTGTCTTTTCCAATAGGCAAAAAAGTTCGGAGCTATGAAAAAAGCTACGGGTTGACAATGTCGGCAAATCGACACTATGCCCGATTATCCTTATATTAATCCCTTTCATATATTGCAAAAATACGAAAAGTTTCCGCAAAAGCCACTATATGAACCAATTATTTTTTGTATTTTTGCATGTCGTAGAACAGAAGCGAAACGGCAATAAGATATTTACACATTATTAAATATATATAGTATTTATGGAATTCAAGGAATTGGCACGCATCAGACGCAGTCATCGTAAATTCACAGAAGAACAGGTTAGTCCGGAAGATGTGAAACTCATCCTGAGGGCCGCACTCATGGCCCCCACATCGAAGAGTCGCAGATCGTGGGAGTTTGTTGTGGTTGACGATAAGACCGATTTGGAAAAGCTGTCTGATGCACGTGATATGGGATCGCAGTTTTTGAAAGGAGCTCCGTTGGCCATTGTCGTATTGGGAAATCCCGATGACAACGACTGTTGGGTAGAAGATTGTGCCATTGCAACCGTTTCGATGCAATACCAGGCTGCCGATTTGGGATTAGGTTCTTGCTGGGTGCAGATGCGTGGTCGTGGACTTTCTGATGGCACCACGGCCGATGAAGTGCTTCGTGGCGTGCTGAACATCCCTCCGCATCTGTCGGCATTATGTGTGTTGGGAGTGGGACATAAAGCCGATGAACGGAAGCCCCAAGATGAAGAGAACCTGAAATGGGAAAGGGTTCATATTGGTAAGTTCTGAATCATCACATCATGAAGATTGCGCTCATAGGTTCCGGACGCCTGGCCACGCAGCTGGGAATGGCCATGAAAGCTGCGGGGCACGATGTGCTACAAGTATATAGCCGAACAGAAGCGAATGCCCGTAGTCTGGCCCTGTTGCTGCAAACGACCTATACAACATCGTTGACATCTGTTACACACGACGCACAACTCTATGTGGTTGCCCTGACAGATGCCGTGCTCGAAGATGCACTTGCCACATTGTGTAGCGACCGCAGAGATAAAGTGTTCGTGCATACAGCCGGGAGCATGCCTATGGATGTGTTTGCAGGAAAGGCTGTGCATTATGGGGTGTTCTATCCGATGCAGACGTTCTCGAAGGAGAGGAATGTAGACTTTAGCAAGATTCCTGTTTTTGTTGAATATCAAGATAGTATTGCAAAAACATGCATCGAAGATTTGGCCTTTTCGCTATCCACCCATGTATATAACTTGACGAGCGAAGGGCGAAGGCATTTGCATTTATCGGCTGTGTTTGCCTGCAACTTTGTGAACCATTGTTACGCACTTGCTGCCGATATTCTGCAACAGCACAACCTGCCGTTCGACGTACTGCTGCCGCTTATTGATGAAACAGCCGAAAAGGTACATCAGCTGCATCCCGACATGGCACAAACCGGTCCTGCCATCCGCTTCGACCGAAACGTGATCGACAAGCAGCTCCAGTTGTTGCCCCCTTCTTCCAACGCCCGAAGCATTTACGAATGTATGAGCAAAAGTATTCACGAAAAATATACGCGTAATGATTAACTACGACTTGACACAGATTAAAGCCATTCTTTTCGATGTGGATGGCGTGCTTTCGGCCGAAACCATTACCATGAATGATGATGGACAACCCATGCGCACGATGAACATCAAAGATGGTTATGCCATTCAACTTGCCGTAAAGAGAGGCTTGCATATTGCCATCATGACCGGAGGAACCACAGCTTCTATCCGTCATCGGTACGAAGGATTGGGCGTGCAGGATATCTATCTGCGTTGTGCCGTCAAACTGTTGGTATATGAAGAATATATGAAGAAATACGGTTTGCACGACCATGAGGTGATATTTGTGGGCGACGACATTCCTGATTATGAGGTGATGGCACGTTGTGGCTGTCCTTGTTGCCCAGCCGACGCATGTGTCGAAATCAAATCTGTCAGTCGCTATATCAGTCAACGGAATGGTGGCTATGGCGTAGGTCGCGATATTATAGAACAGGTGTTGAAGGCACAAGGCAAATGGATGGGCGACAAGACTGCCTTCGGTTGGTAAACGCAATTGTTTCTGTTCATCAAGGAGTTGATTATGCAAAACAAATATCACATCATATTGGCCAGCAATTCACCCCGCCGCAAACAATTGTTGGCCGGACTGGATTTGGATTTTGAAGTAAGAATCATGCCGGGTATAGAAGAATCATATCCTCAAGATTTGTCTACCGATATGATTCCCGAATATTTGGCCTGCCAAAAGGCTGCTGCCTATACCATAAAAGAAGGCGAGTTGCTGATTACAGCCGACACCATTGTGGTATTGGAGGGTAGCGTGCTCGGCAAACCGGCAAATGCCCAAGAGGCCAAACACATGTTGCAGGCTTTGCGGGGCAAGACTCATAGCGTGATAACGGGAGTAGCCTTGACAACCACCCATTGCCAGCGCGTGTTCCATGTGGTAACGGAAGTAACATTCGGTCCGTTATCAGACCAAGCCATCGACTATTATATTGCCACATACCAACCTTATGATAAGGCTGGTGCCTATGGCATTCAAGAATGGATTGGCTATGTGGGAGTTACTTCCCTTCGTGGCAGCTTCTTCAACGTGATGGGCTTGCCCGTACAGCGCATTTACGAGGAAATACAAAAGCTCTAATCCGCAAGAGAAAGCATCATAAAAGCCCCTACTCTTTTCCTTCTATCGACTTGTAGATATAGTAAAGTGTCAAGTGCATAAGAGTTCCTACTCCTTTTCTTTCCATCGACTTGTTGGCTAAGGAAAGGGCAAGGCGATAAAGTAAAGGGGCAAGAGCAAAAGTCCCTACTCTTTTCCTTCTATCGACTTGTTGATATAGGAAA
>CAMAMZ010000073.1 GCA_945837185.1 uncultured Bacteroidales bacterium
CTTTGCATAAGACAAGCGGCACCTCGGCATAACACACAAGCAAGCTTGGTGATTCTGCCCTCGGTTTGCATTGCCTTTGCATAAGATCAACCGCATCACTAATAACTTATAAATAAATAATATGGTAAAACAAGTAATGCTGATAGCCTTGCTTTTGACAACAGGGTTGTCTGCCAACGCACAAAAGGCGCGTGTGGCTGTAATCAACCAGCCGATTAGGGGAAAATACCAAACGGTGAAACCCGGAACCTATCCTATCAGCCAATCGAAAGGTGACTATTATATAATAGGTATAGGACAAGAGACCGAAAAGGTGCCGAAAGGACGCTGCCAAGTAGAACTATGGGCAGCACAGGACGGGCACGGTTATCTATACGTGTCTGCCAAAGCCAAGAACGGAGCCGACGTATATAAGGAAGCAGCTCCCGATGCACCCTTCCTGACCAAGCTCCCCGCTCCTGCCGACAATGATATTCCAGAGTGCTATCCTTGTTTGGGGAAGACAGGTAGCTGGTATAAGATAAACGTAGACGGAAAGACTGGCTATGTAAAAGCTGGTGAAGTGGCATGGCACATCAGCGAGGCAGACTGCGCTGGTTGCATCCGCTAACAGCCAAACACGCCAAAGAGGGCTGCCCGCGAGCAAACGGGCAGCCCTCTTTGCATATGGAATGGTCCGCAATTATTTTACCAGTGTTTCGCTTTCTATCTTCTCTATGGCACCCGAAAGCGGGTTGAGGACAATGCGGCTGGTTTGCTTTTTGTTGAAAAGCTCGCCACTCAAACACTCAACCCGACCAAACTGTCCGGCATAGGTTTCAATCTTTTTCAAGGGCTGACCATCATGCACCAAGGTAACCGTCATCTTCTCAGGTAAATTGACGTAGAGTCCCAGATTGTCTTTTGACGTTTTCTCATTTCCAGCCTCAGCTTCGTCAACGTGTTTCTTCACTGCTACCTGTATATAATAAGGTGTGCCCGCTAAATCGTCGGCATCGACCATGCCCAATTTGCGTGAGAAACGGAAAAGGAGCTGTTGCTGGGTTTCAGATGAAGGAACAAAGGTAAGTACCGTTTCTACTGTGTCTCGAGTGGTAACCCCCTCAAACACTTGTAGCAATGCTTTCTCCTGACGGTCGAGGTTGTCCATCATCAACTTAAGTTGTGCCCCGTCTTTAGGCATAAAGTCGGCCTGGCCACGCGAGAGTTGCGAACGACTGTCGCGAATATCATAAATTTCTTTGGCACAGAGCTCAGCCATTTTAGCGGTACTGCCTGCCGACAAGATATCTTCATTCATATAGTCTTTGGCATTGAGGGCAGGCTTTCGCGGTGCCGGCACAAAAGGTTTGGGGGCAGCCGCCCTCTTGCCTGTAGCATTGATAGCAAGCAGGATGCCACTCTCATCACGGTCCACCTCGGCAATAGTATATTTCTTGTCGAGCACCAAGGTATGCTGTTTGGCAGAGTCGGGCATAGAGGTCGCTGTCATCTTGACGTCAACGATGCGGTAGTTCTCGGCCGGTGTCTGTACCACACCTTCTTTTCGCATATAGCGATTGGCATACATAGCAAACTGACCGGGAGTATAACATTCCTTTTCTACCAACAAACTGATTCTCACAGCTGTCTTAGGCAGAAAATAGGTGGTGCCAGCCACTGTTTGTTGGGCCAAGACACCCTGACAAGCGCCTGTCAAGGCAAGCGCAACGATGAGTTTCTTCATTATCAATAGTTTTGTATGGTTCAAGTTTATGGTTCATTAAGATAGTTTGTGGAATGCCTTCGGCAAATAGGCTATGATATCACTGGCAACGAGGCATTCTTCACCTAACTCTGCGGCAGCCAAATCGCCAGCCAAACCATGGAGATACATGCCGAGCAAGCAGGCTTCCTCCTTTTGATAGCCACGGGCAAGCAAGGCCGTAAGAATTCCCGTCAGCACATCGCCACTACCGGCAGTGGCCATGCCCGGATTTCCCGTAGGATTGAAGATGACTTGTCCGCCAGGCGTGCATAAAGCCGAATAATGCCCTTTCAGTATGATATAGGCCTGAAGTTGGGTTGCCATCTCACTTGCCTTCTGCAGACGTTCGTAGCATCCGTTGCTCACCATTCCCGCCATACGGTCAAGCTCGGCTGGATGGGGTGTCATAACCATATGCTTGGGCAACTGTTGCATCCAGGCTCTGTGATTGCCCAAAATGTTAAGAGCATCGGCATCTGCCACCACCGAACATTGCGTGCGCCGCAACTGGGCTATCAAGGCAATGGCCGTATTCTCATGTTTGCCCAACCCGGGGCCTATGCCAAGTGCGTCATAGTCTTCCGTTCCTACAGCTTCTGAAAAATAAGTCTCTTCATGGTCCATTTGCATGACAGCTTCGGGCACAGCAATCTGCATGATATCGTAGTTTCTGCGAGGCGTATGCACCGTAAGTTTACCCGCTCCGGAACGCAAACAGGCTTTGGCTGCCAAGATGGCTGCCCCCGACATGCCATAAGAGCCCGCCACCAACAACACATGTCCCATGTCACCTTTATGCGCAAAGGCATCGCGGCGGCGCAGCAGGCTTCGTATTTCATCTTCTTCCACAATACGATAACGGCTATCGGTATGGGCGATATAGTCGGGCGAGAGATGGATGTCGAGCACTTGCAGTTCGCCTATATAAGGCTGGTTGTCGGCAAACATCATAGCCAACTTACGTTGTTGGAAGGTGAGCGTCAGGGTGGCCCGGACGATATTGGCCCTGATGCTGTAAGTATTGTCTTCAGGCATCAGACCAGAGGGCAGGTCGATACTCACCACCTGTGCACGACTTTGGTTGATGTATTTCACCAAGGAAGAGAAGCCTCCGGAAAGCGGTTTGTTCAGCCCAGAGCCAAAAAGGCCGTCAACTACCAGCGTCTGTTCATTGAGTACCGGTGGGTCGAAGTTTACCGTGACCTCAACAAACTGTCCCAATCGTTTGCAGGCAAGTAACCGTTGCTTGTTGGCAGCACAGTCGGCGGTGAGGTTGTTGCGGATATTAAAAAGATAGACCGAAACCTTATAACCCTGTTCTGCCAGCAGACGGGCTACAGCCAACGCATCGCCACCATTGTTGCCAGGACCTGCAAACACTACAATGGGGACGACAGACGACCAGCGATTGGTGATGACTCCCACCAAAGCCCTTGCCGCCCGCTCCATCAGGTCGAGGCTGCGTATGGGTTCATGCTCTATAGTATACTTGTCGAGCTCGCTTATCTGTGTTCTTGTGAATATCTTCATAACGGCGACAAAAATACGAAATAAATACTGAAAAACGTAGTTGTTTGCTATATTTTTTGTAATTTTGTCGGCAAGAAAAAGCAAAAACCAACACCTATGCAGACCCTCACTATTAAGGACAAGACTTTTGCGCTCTTTATCCCAGAGACTGAAATCAAGCAACGGGTGGCTGCGGTGGCACAGCGGATTGATCAAGACATGGCGGGCCGTACGCCCCTTTTTCTGGTAGTGTTGAACGGTGCCTTCATGTTTGCTGCTGACTTGGTGCGCATGATTTCTGTGCCTTGCGAGGTGAGTTTCATTAAGTTGGCTTCCTACCAAGGCACCCATTCTTCAGGTGCGGTAACGGAAGTAATAGGATTGCATACGGATTTGCAGGGAAGGGATGTGATTATTGTGGAAGACATCGTGGATACAGGACTCACCATGCGGCATCTCTTAGACAAGTTGGCCACCCTGCAGCCGGCCTCGCTACAGGTATGTACCTTGCTGCTGAAACCAGGCAAACTGCAAACGCCGTTAGACCTGCGCTATGTGGCAATGGAAATTCCAAACGATTTTATTGTGGGCTACGGACTTGACTACGACGAGCAGGGACGCAACCTAAAAGATATTTATACACTTACATAACGACATGAAAAATATTGTAATTTTCGGTGCTCCAGGCTCAGGCAAGGGCACACAGAGCGACAAGATGATTGCCAAGTATGGTTTTGAACATATCTCTACTGGTGATGTATTGCGCAACGAGATTAAGAACGGTACAGAGCTGGGCGTTACAGCCAAGCGCTTCATTGACCAGGGACAGCTTATCCCCGACGAGTTGATGATTGACATTCTGGCCAGTGTTTACGATAGCTTTGGCAAGGAGCACAAAGGGGTTATTTTCGACGGATTCCCCCGCACCATTCCGCAAGCTGAAGCGCTGAAGACAATGTTGGCGACACGCGGACACAAGGTGGCTGCTATGATTGAGTTGGATGTGCCCGAAGAAGAGTTGATGAAGCGATTGCTGCTCCGCGGCCAAATGAGCGGCAGAAGCGACGACAATGAAGAAACCATACAGAAGCGCCTCACCGTTTACCACAACCAAACAGCTCCGCTGATTGCTTGGTATGCCAACGAGGGTATTCATCACCATATCAATGGCTTGGGAGAACTGGACCGTATCTTCAGTGACATCTGTAGCGTGATTGACCAATTGTAATCTATGGCAGAATCGAATTTCGTAGACTACGTGAAGATTTACTGCCGCTCTGGAAAGGGCGGCAGAGGCTCCATGCACCTGCGCCACGTGAAGTATAATCCCAACGGAGGGCCGGATGGGGGCGACGGTGGCAAGGGAGGAAGCATCTACTTGCGGGGAAACCATAACTACTGGACTTTGTTGCACCTGAAATACCAGCGGCATGTGTTTGCCGAACATGGTGGCAATGGCGGCAGAGACAAGTGTCACGGCACGGATGGCAAGGATATGTATATCGACGTGCCATGCGGAACGGTGGTATACAATGCTGAAAACGGCAAGTATGTGTGCGATGTAACCTACGATGGACAAGAGGTTCTGCTCCTGAAAGGAGGGAAAGGCGGACTGGGAAACTTTCAATTCCGGACGGCTACGAACCAGGCGCCTCGTTACGCGCAGCCGGGAGAACCCATGGAGGAGATGACGGTTATCCTGGAACTGAAACTATTGGCCGACGTGGGCTTGGTAGGCTTCCCAAATGCTGGTAAGTCGACCTTGCTTTCCTCGCTGTCGAGTGCCCGACCCAAGATAGCCAACTATCCCTTTACCACACTCGAACCTTCATTGGGCATTGTGGGCTATCACGACCAGCAATCGTTTGTCATGGCCGACATTCCTGGCATCATCGAGGGTGCCAGCGAAGGCAAGGGATTGGGGTTGCGCTTCCTGCGACATATTGAGCGCAACTCTTTGTTGCTTTTCATGGTGCCGGGCGACACGGACGACATAAAAAAGGAATATGAGATATTGCTCCGCGAATTGGAGCAGTTTAATCCCGAAATGCTTGACAAGCATAGGGTGTTGGCCGTAACAAAATGCGACCTGCTCGACGAGGAACTGATAGAGATGCTTCGCGAGCACCTGCCAGACGACCTGCCTGTGGTGTTCATCTCTGCTGTAACAGGACAGGGATTGAACGAGCTCAAGGATGTGTTGTGGCGTGAACTGAACAGCGAAAGCAACAAACTGCAGGACATCATGGCGGAAGACACCCTCGTTCACCGCGACAAAGACATGAAAGTTTTTGCCTCGGAAATGGAAGATGAGGGCGAAGACATGGACGTGGTATACCTCGACGAAGAAGATATTGAAGATTTGGAAGACTTTGAATATGATGAGGGAGAGGAGGAGTGGAATGGCTAATCCGGTTCTGCTCACCTACCCTACAGCATCACCCAAAGTCAAGGCTTTCTCTACCACACGATGTGGCGGCGTGAGCGAAGGGGAATATGGTTCCTTTAACATCAACCCGTTTTGTGGCGATGCGCCACAAGCCGTGCAACACAACACGGAGGCTTTGACCACGGCATTGCAGATTTGTCCACAACACCTGATTCTGCCACACCAAGTGCATGGCATTGAGGTGCGACAGGTGGCTGAAGATTTTTTTGGCTTGTCGCCCTACACACAGCAACTGTTATTGGACGGGGTGGACGCAGTAATCACCTCTGTGAAAAGGGTATGTATCGGAGTGTCTACAGCCGACTGCATCCCTGTGTTGCTCTATGAACCTAAACGGATGGTGGCAGGTGCCGTGCATGCCGGATGGCGAGGAACGCTACAACGTATAACGCAAAAAACTATCACGGAGATGCGTGCCGCCTTTCATATAGACATTGCCGCGCTGCATGCCATCATTGGTCCTGGCATCTCTACCACGCATTTTGAGGTAGGGCAAGAGGTTTACGACCAGTTTGTGGAGGCTGGGTTCGACCTTACCGATACTGCTGAATGGAAAGAGAAGTGGCATATCAACCTGGTGGAGATGAACCGCAAACAGCTGGTGGAAGCTGGAATACCTGCCACACAAATTCATTGTGCCAACCGCTGCACCTATGACGAAGCAGATATGTTTTTTTCTGCAAGACGCCAAGGAACAGCATCAGGACGTATCTATACGGGAATCTTACTAAATGACTAACTGCCAATATATACATGAACCTAATTAAACCTATTTGGGGCAGTATGACTTATGTACGTGCATCACATATCGTGGTGCATCGCTATCTGCAACCTGCCATACTGGCCATAGCGTTGTTATCGGCCTTCTCGCCTGTGAAAGAGAAATTTACGGCTGCTGAACGACAACAAATCCAGATTGCTACACCGGGACTGTTCGAACGTTCACAGGCTTTCAGCGTAGACTTTACTATGCTCGAAGAGAAGGAGTATTCGTTTCCACTGCCTGTAGGTTCTGCGCAACCTATAGGCAACGACTTGCAGATGCGCATCGTTTCGAAAAAGGGAGATGCCGTGAAAGCTGTTTTTGACGGAGATGTGCGACTGGCTTTGAACCATGCTACCTATGGCAATGTGATTGTGGTGCGGCATCCGAACGGTTTGGAAACGGTGTATGCGCAAAATGCACAGAATTTGGTGAAGACAGGTGATGTGGTGAAGGCCGGACAAACAATCGCCATTATCGGTACGCACAATGGTAAGTCGTACTGCGACTTCTCTTGTATGGTGAACGGAGCACGTATCAACCCCTCTACCTTGATAGATGGCAAGAGTCATAGGTTGCGCAAGCAGACCGTGCTTTTTGAAAAGAAAGGAAACCACATCGCGCTTATGGTAACGGCGGCAGAGAAGATGCGGAGCATGTCGTTGGATCCCGACGAGATGGAAGATCCCTTTGCCAAGACCGCTACCTTTAAACTGAACCTTGGCGAGATAGAACAGGAGCGATGGGCTTTCCCACTTCCGGGAGCAAAGGTGATAAGTCCTTATGGAGGAAAACGTCGCCATAGCGGTGTTGACTTGAAGACGAAGCCTAAAGACAATATCGTAGCGGCTTTCGATGGTGTGGTAAAACGGTCGGGACCGTACTCGGGCTATGGAAACTGTATTGTGATTAGCCATGCCTATGGTTTTGAAACGCTCTACAGCCACCAATATAAGAACTTGGTAAAGGTGGGTCAAAAGGTGAAGGCCGGTGAAGTGATTGGCTTGACAGGAAGGACAGGCAGGGCTTCTACAGAACATCTGCATTTTGAGGTGACATATCGCGGACGTCGCATCAATCCTACTGTGATGTTCGACCTGAACAAAAGGGTGCTTCACCAAACCACACTCACCTTGACAAAAAACGGCAAGGTAACGTCTTCCAAGAAATAACCCACAAGCATGGGCTACACACGAAATGCGAGCAAAAGCTGCACTATTGCCCTGCGCAAGCTATATATAACCAAATATAGACCACACTATCATCAAGCAAAGGTCGTGATTGCAAAATAGGCATAAGGGATAATTTATTTTCCCTTATGCCTATTGGCACGCTGCTCACGGTATTTGGCTTTTTGGCGGGCCGAACCCGAGCCGTGAGCACCTGTAATATACTGTTTCTTTTTGGCTTTGGTCTTCACCTTGCCCTCATTGGCTCCATCTTTGCGAGGGGCCCGACGAAAGACGAGCCCCCCTTCAATAATATCGTCAATATCTGCCATAGTAGAGCTATCAGGGATTAATGATGGAACAGACGTACCCCGGTGAACGCCATGGCAATACCATATTTATCGCAGGTTTCAATGACATTGTCGTCACGGATAGATCCTCCTGCCTGTGCAATATAAGCAACGCCACTCTTATGTGCGCGCTCAATATTATCGCCAAAGGGGAAGAAAGCGTCACTACCCAATGCTACACCGGTATTTTGGGCAATCCATGCTTTCTTCTCTTCAACCGTAAACACAGCAGGTTTCTCGGTGAAGAACTGCTGCCATACTCCCTCCTGCAGCACATCTTCGTATTCATCGGATATGTACACATCGATGGTGTTGTCGCGATCTGCACGACGAATATTGGCTTTGAAAGGCAATGACATTACTTGCGGACTCTGGCGCAGCCACCAGATGTCGGCTTTGTTACCGGCAAGGCGTGTACAATGAATACGACTCTGCTGCCCTGCTCCGATACCTATGGCTTGTCCGTCCTTCACATAACAAACAGAGTTGCTTTGGGTATACTTCAAAGTGATGAGGGCAATGATAAGGTCGCGCTTGGCCTCTTCGGTAAAGGTTTTATTGACAGTAGGAATGTTCTCAAACAAGGCTGGGTCATCGAGTTTAATCTCATTGCGCCCCTGCTCGAAAGTAATGCCAAACACCTGTTTGCGCTCAATGGGCTCAGGCACATAGTTGGCATCAATTCTGATCACATTATAAGTTCCTTTACGCTTATCGCGCAGAATCTCCAAGGCCTCGGGAGTATAGTCGGGAGCTATCACGCCATCGCTCACCTCACGTTTGATAAGGCGGGCAGTGGCAGCATCGCAGGTATCACTCAAAGCCACGAAATCACCATAAGAACACATTCTGTCGGCACCACGGGCACGTGCATAGGCACAGGCCAAAGGAGTGAGTTCGAAATCTACATCATCAACAAAATAAATCTTCTTGAGCGTGTCGCTGAGGGGCAAGCCTATGGCCGCACCGGCAGGACTCACATGCTTGAACGATGCTGCAGCCGGCATGCCTGTGGCGGCTTTCAGCTCTTTAACCAGCTGCCAGGAATTGAGTGCGTCGAGGAAGTTGATATAGCCTGGACGACCATTAATCACCTCGATGGGCAGTTCGCCTTCTTCCATATAAATACGAGAAGGTTTCTGGTTCGGATTACATCCGTACTTCAGGGAAAGTTCTTTCATCTTGTGCTATATTATGTAATGTCTACAAAATTACGAAAAAGATTAGACATAGTGAGGATGTATTACGGATTTTTTGTAATTTTGCGCCAAATATATGAAAGGTCAAGATATGAAAAGGGAATTGGTCCACTTGATGGGCAATCTCGGCAAGGGCATCACCAAGCATGCAGACGCACAGAAGATTTGGCAGTTTGTTGCCAAGAACAAACATCTGTCGAAGGCTAACCTTGACCGGTTAGCGTTGTTGGCCGGTTACCAACGATGGGAAGATTTGAGGCATGCGGTGCG
>CAMAMZ010000074.1 GCA_945837185.1 uncultured Bacteroidales bacterium
TCCTTGGAATGACCAGTGCTTCAAACTGTCTAAACAGATTTGTTGCATTTTTCCCGGATAAATATATATATTGTTGGAGCGGTGTTTGCTATATATAAGCGCATACCCGGGTTCCCCCATCAATTGCAGGGAAGCCTTTCCATTCCGAAGTGGCAATACATACAAGGAATCGGCAAATGAAATCTGGAGTTCCTTACAGGTACTATCCTTGATGTGGAATTGGGTTTGAGCAGAGATGGCCCCCCCTCCGAACAAGCAGAGGAAGGGCACGAGAGAGAGAAAGAGTCGCATGATTATGATCCGTATTTCGGGAAGTTATAATCCATATCCAATATCTTGCCAAAACCATCGAACACCTTTTCAGAGGCCATGTCTATCGTACCGTTGCTCGGGTTCACATAGTACATGTATACCTTGCCTTCGCCAGTCGTCTCATTATAGGTAGACAATACCAACACCTTGTTATTATATGGGTGTGAAGTGAAACGGTTCCAGCCCGTACTTACACAAGGCTTTAACAGTTTCATGCCGGTAAGTTTTTCTGCACTGTTTGCCACCGTGTACAGCTTCTTGCCGGTTTTTGTTCCATTATAGTCAAACAGATAGATGTCTTTTTCTGTAGCATAATAGAATACTGTACCCAAGTCGCCAACGGCAAAGAATTTGGCATCGTTGATTTCAGGACAATCAATCGCGCTGTATTTGGCTTTATCCATGTTGTTGCGACTGTTGTCGAAGTCGAACGAGCACAGATAGTTCTCATGGGTAGTCCAGTCTTCAAACAATCCATAATCAAGGTTGTTGAAGCCCGTGTCCATAAATCTCAGCGAGGCATGCATGTCCTTCATGTCGAACACATTGCCAGAGGCCGTGTCATACATTTCGCGCAAAATCCAGTCGTTAGAAGAACCTGAGTTGTTCTTGGAAACATACAAGAACCTGCCATGCAACTCATCGTATACCAAAGCCATGAAATAATCAAAATAGCGTGGGGCATAAGGAGCAGCCTTATAGGTCAGTCCCTCGGTGGTGATAGGCTCAACATAAGTCGTGAATCCCATGGAGCCAATACAGCTATAAAGGTAGAAACGGCCATTGGAAATCAACGCATCAAAACCGTAACGTCCCGGACTAAACCAGTAATGCCAGAAAATGTAGCCTTCCGGATGCCAGTCGGTCATATCCGGCATTAATGTCGACATGTCGTACACCTTCTGCATAGTGGTGGCATCTAATCGTGCACCCCCCTTATCGGTAAGGATAACCACATTCTGATAGCGCAAACTAGTGAAGAAACTGGCAATCTTCACGCCTTTGCCATCTAAAGGCTCCCCATTGATGGATTCGTACACATTATGAAGTACCTTGTCGGAAGTTACTCTTTGAGAGAAAAAAGGAGTCATGATTAGGTCGAAATCACTCTTGCCTTCTTTTTCATGCAAAACCATCCAACCTTCCGTAATGACACCTTGAACCACCATCTGGATAGACTTATAGGAATCTACCAATGTGCGATTGTTGTGACATGTAAGGAGTAGAGTGTAAGAGCCTGGTACTTCCGTAATGTTATACTCAAGGTCTTTTTCTGAGGATATGGTTTTCTGTTTTTTCACCCCTCCCACTTCGTTCGACCATAAACGCCAACTGTAAGAATAGTCGGCTGCGGTTCCTCCTTCTACCGTTACATTTGTGGGCAAGGTCAGTGTAGTGAACTGCGTTACGTAAATGGTATCTTTATCAACTGCGATATCCACCTTGGCCAATTGCGAATAGTCATAATTGCCCTCATCGTCATAGCATGCCGATACAATAGCCGCTATAATCCATGCACATATAGGAAATAATCTTTTCATCATGTTCTCTGTCTTTTATTACGTTGTTAGAATGTAATGACCATGCCGTGTTCATCCTTTAAAGGATCACCCGGATGCGCTTTGTTGTATTCATACAAGGCATTAATCAATACCCCTTTCCAGTGAATCTGTTCCGATGCACTCCATTGGTTGTAATCGGTAGCAACCCCCGTGTGTAAGATCACAAATTCATGTTTCACCCGACTATAGTCACCAAATATCCAGCCGTTGGGTGTTGTCAGTTCATTGGTGACAACAATTCGGAAGATGTTGCTGTTGACAGGTGCTGCAGTGAAGTTCTCGTTAGAAACTAATTTGAGGGCTATGGTCACGTCCTCGCCCTTTACCCTTTCGGTCTTGTGCAGCCTCACCTTTAATGTTCCGCTAATCTGGTCGGCGGGAATCTCGCACGACTCAATGTTGTAGTCTTCAGAGGTGGCTGTTGTCCCGTCTTGCATCACCTCAATGTCAACGATACGGTTTTGATGCCATGTTGTGCCAATGAGCTGTAAGGGGATTTCCACCAGTCCCGATTCTCCGTCTCCTATCTCTGGATGTAGTCCAAACGAATAAACCAAACTGTCACAGTTGGCAGTATAAACGAAACGAACAGATGCCATGTTGGTATCATATTTCAGATAGTCGTCTTTGCTGCAGCATGTCAGGGTGGCAACAAGTGCACATGCCCATACTATATTTAACCATTTCATATATTAATTCTCCTTACTTAATTTCTGTCTCCATAATCTTTTTCCTGGTCAGGCATTGGAAGCACGTAGTAGGCTTTGCTGAACGGAACCACCACATTGGGAAGGGTGTCGAGGTCTTTGCGTTTGCAATAGAAAAACCATTGTCCCTCACCAATAAACTCCTTGCGGTATTCTTTTCCAATAATGTCTTGCACATTCTCATCGCTCACTTCATTAGCCGACAGCATGCTGGAAGCGTCAAAGCCACGATGTTCGCGCAAGGTGTTAATGTAGTATATGGCATCCTCTTTGGGTGAACACTCAGCAGCAATCAGCCACAACTCACTTTGGCGAAGGAGTGGTTGGCGGTTGTTATAGTCTTCTGCCACCTGCCATAGTTTGGTGCTTCCCACATAAGTGCCTTTCAGTGCGGTGAAATAATAGTTATAGCGCCAGTCAAAGCCATATAACGAGGTTTCAAATATCTCGTCGCAAACAGCCGGACTCATGAGGAGCAGGTTGCCGGTAGATGTTTCAGCACCTTCCTTCAAGTAGGTGTTTGTAAGCGATTCCAACTTGGTGTTGTTCAACATGAAGATACACTCTGAGGTAAAGATGCCATCGCGCAAATCTCGGATGGAGGTTACTACTTTACCACTCTCAACCCATGGGAATTGCTGCGATTGTATCACTTCCTTGGCACATGCCAATGCCTGTGTTTTATCATTTTTGAACAAGTAAGCTCTTGCCAACAACGCACGCACGGCATAATAGTTAAGGTGGAAGGTACGTGTGCCTAAGAAGGTTGAGTTTTCACCGGTGCAAATAGGGTCGGTGTCGCGCAACAATGTTGAGGCCTTCTCTAAATCACCTATTACATAGTCGATGGTCTGGGCAACAGTCGACAAGGGTGTAACTTCTTTTGAGATGCTTGTCACATACGGAATGGCTTTCTCATTGGCGCCACTGGCATAGCTCTTGCCAAAGAGACGCAACAAGTCAAAGTGCAGGAAGGCACGTAAAGCATAAGCTTCTCCTTCAAACACCGACTCCTCGGTGGCCGACAGCACACCGCGATGTTCCTGTATGCCTTGCAAAAGGATATTCACGTTGGCAATGGTGTTGTACATCTTGCTCCAAATACCATCGATGATGGAAATACTGGTAGCGTTGCTGTATTCAAACCGGTTCAGATAATAATAGTTGCCGGTTTCCTGTTCCCATACATATTGTTGGCCCAAAGCATCCATCATGCCGTAGGTGAGATGGGCTCCATAGAGGTCCTCGGCACATAGGGCAGTGTATACGCCTGTAAGCTGATCTTTGAAACCATTCTTGTAACTGAACAGGTCATCATATTTAACCTCCGACTCAGGACTCACATCGAGCCAGTCGTGACATGAGCTGCAAAGCAAGGATAGCAATGCTATACCTAATAGCTGTTTTACTGTATTCATTTTACTCTTCATTTTTCATTGTCGTTAGAATGTTGCCTGTAAAGAAAGAGAATAGGTGCGTGCAAACGGATAGGTCAATCCTCTTTCTATTTCAACGGTAGAAGCCCTAAATATATCGTTCATATAGAAACTTGCCTTCAGTTGTTGGAGGCCCCACCGTTTGATGAAGGTGCAATGCTTGAAATCGTACCCTACATTCAAGGTGGAGAATTGCAGTTCGTTCAGGTCTTGTACAAAACGTGAACTGGGTTTCGTTGTCTTATAAGCCTTATAGGCAAAGTCAACCACATCACCAGGCTGCTTCCAGACGGCATTATAAATGCGTTTGTCTACATTCAATCTTACGTCTGCGTTTTCTACACGGTCAACCAATGTCTGGTTATACACCTGTCCTCCAAACTGGTAATAGAACGACAGGTTGCAGAAAATGCCCCTATAGTCCATATTCAGGCCAAATGTTCCGGTGCATTTGGGCATGGCATCGCCACACACTACTTGGTCTGCCACATTCCACTCAGTGGTTATATTGCCATCTTTTGTGAGGAATATTTCATCGCCTGTAGCGGGATCAATACCTAAGGAGCGTACAGCCCAAATAGCATTCATCGACTGGCCTTCAATATAATGAACCTGGGGCTTGTTCTGTTTGCCCTGCTCCAGTTCCTTGTCCACTTCATCGTTATAGCTCTTGAGCGCATTGGAAATCTTCTTCAAAGTGTTCTTGTTCCGCGCGATGGAGAAGAAGGCGCTTAAATACTTGTCGTGCTGCACGTCTTGAATGATATGCGTATTGATTTTGAATTCGAGACCTTTGTTTTCGGTGCTCCCCAGATTCTCCTTGTAGCTTGTAAAGCCCATGGAGGGAGGAATCGTCAGTGACAGCAGCTGGTCATCGGTCCTTTGAATGTACCAGTCGAAACGCATGTTCACGCGATTGAACAGAATCATGTCGAATCCGGCATTGTAGTCTTTGGTTTTCTGCCATTTCAACTCATCGTTGGGAAGGGCCATCAAATAAGAACCAACCCAGTGGTCATAGGCCTGTGAGAGATAGTAGTTGAAGGTGGCCAGTGACTGATAGGCGTTGAAGTTCTGCGAACCGGTATAACCCATTGATGCTCTTAATTTCAACTGGTTCAACCATGTTACACCTTTCATGAAATGTTCTTTGTGCAAGTTCCAGCCTATACCAGCCGACCAGAATTGCCCCCATCTGTTCGATTTGCCAAACAGTGAAGAGGCACTGCCACGATAAGAGAAATCGGCCAGATAGCGGTCGTCATAGGAATAGTTCATGGCACCTAATACGCTCACCGAGCGACTGACGCTCTCATAGCCGGAGAACGGATTGTTAGGATCTGGTTCCAGACCGGATGTAATAAAGTCGATACGGTCGTTGGGAAAACCTATCACCTTAAACGACACGCTCTTCGAACGGTTCTCCTGCGCATTCCAACCGGCGTTCAGGTAGATGCCATGTTTCTTGATTTGCAATGAATAGTTGGCGGTAATATCGGCTGTAAATGAGCTGCTCTCTCCGTTGAGTTTGCTGTAACTGCCTTTTTCAAAGAAACGATCGTCAGAATAGTCCAGGAACATGGTGTGTGAAGCGGGGTAAAAGTCTTCACGGTTGTTTTCTGTTTTGGAGAGTCCTAAGCGTCCCATCAATTTCAAAGTGGGGAGCACCTGCCATTCTACATACAGGTTATCGGTAAGACTGGTGTACTTACTGAAATTCTTTGTGCCAATGGTGGCGTTCCATAAGGGGTTGCCTTTGGTGATACCCACAAGACCTCCACCTCCTGTAGAACCGGCAATTTGCTTGATGTTGCCCTGCTCATCATAAGGACTCCAATAAGGATTGAGTTCCACGTAATCAGAGAAAGAGCCATAGGGAGAGTCGTCGGAACGATTTAAAGTAGTGCTGAACTGGTTGCGGAACATCAAGTTCTTGTAGCGATAGGACAAGGTGAATCCTCCTGTGAAGGTTTTACGGTCAGACCCTTTCATCACACCGCTGATGTCGTTGTACAGCAGGTCGACACCATAACGCAGGCGGTTGTCGCCACCTTCCATATAAACAGAGTGGCGATGGCCTACGCCTGTTCTTAGCGGCTGAGCCAACCAGTCGGTGTTCACCCCTTTGGCTATTTGTGCCTGTATGCTATTCAGATATTGCTCCCAGAACCAAGGGTCGGCATATTCTCCGTGTGCTTTGTCAACTTCAAACTTCTCTTGCGCATTACATAAGTTATAGCCTGTAAGGTCGGGAATCGTTAGGTTCAAATCCCCTTTATAAGTGATGCGGAGTTTTCCTGCTTCTGGCTTTCGTGTTTCAATCACCACAACACCATTGGCAGCCTTGGAGCCATAGATGGCTTTGGCTGCAGCGTCTTTCAATAATACAACAGTTTCCACACGGTTCATATCCAAATCATACACGGTGGTCATATCGGCCTCAAAACCATCCAAGATAAACAAAGGCTGGTTGGGGTTGCCGTTGTAAGTGCCGTCAAGACTGGCAATGGACTGTTGGCCTCTCATTTGGATTTGGGGCATGGTGTTAGGGTCGGAACCCAGGTCCATGTTTTCAACAATCTTAAAGGAGGGGTCAATGTTCCGCAGGTTTTCTAAAAGGTTTTTGCTTCCATTGCGCATAAGTTCATCTTTGCGGATTACGGTAGCAGAACCTGTGAAGCTTTCTTTCTTGCGTTCAAAGATACCGTTAACAACCACTTCCTTGAGATTGTTGGAATCTTCGTTCATTCTGATAACCAGTCTTTGCTCGCTATGTTGGGCGCTGAACTTGTATACCACATCATTCATGCCAATGAACGAGAAGGTGACATCGGTCCAATTGTCCTTTTTCACCTTGATGGTAAAATGTCCGGCGTCATTACTGATGCCAATAGGGTTGCCACCCACGATGATAGATACACCAGGTAAAGGGTTCCCGTCGCTATCTGTTACCGTACCACCTAACGTAACGGTACCGTCATGATTGGCAGACTTTTCTTCCTTTTCTTGCTTGACAATCATCACAAAACGTCCGCTCACAGAATAGGAAAGGGGCAAGCCCTCCAACAGTTGCGACATGGCATCTTCAATGGTACGCACATTGATAGTCTTGGTAATCTTATACTTACTCACCAAATCCACAGAATAGGAAAAAACATAGCCCGATGTCTTTTCCAGTTGCTTCAATACAGTAGGAAGCGGTAGCTCAATAATCTCTTTCTCAAAAGTCCATCCTTTACGTTGGGCAAAGGCTGTACTGCTCGTCAACGGAGCGAAAAGGAACAATGCTACCAGCAATAATAGAATCTTTTGTTTTCTTAGTTCCATACTATTCCTTTAATTTATTAAACATTATGACATAGATTTTTGTAATCTGTGTTAATGTCGTGTTAAAGGAATAAAAGTGGAACTTAAAATCAAAATTTTGTTAGCTTTCGGTAGAATATTACTTTTGTACGTAAATGGTATTGTCTTTGATATACACATTCTCACCGGTCACGGTGCGGAGCAGGGAAACAGCAGTTGCCGGACTGCCTTTGCGGTCGCATGCGAAATGATAATGGTGCTGTATTTCTGCTTTGTCAATGCATACAACGTTCATGTTATACCAACGCCCCATGGCCATGAGAATGTCGCGCAAGGAAGCCTCTTGGAAATAAAGCAAACCATCGCGCCAGGCAATATTTGCCTCAATATCTGTTTGGCGTACTTGTAGTTTGGATTGTTCAAGAATAGCACCTTCACCAGGAGCCATGGGGAGGGCCATTCCACCACCATGTACGGTTACACTACCTTCTACCAAGGTGACACGAGGTGCCTCACCTGCATAGTTGCGTACATCAAACTGCGTGCCGGTAACTACCGTACGCAAGTCGCCTGCCTGCACCACAAAAGGCTGCGAGGCATTATGAGCCACTTGAAAATAGGCTTCTCCTTCTATGGATACCATGCGCTCGGCATTGGTGAACTGTTCGGGATAGGTGAAGCGTGTGCCAGCGTTGAGCCACACTTCCGTCCCATCGGAAAGCATGAGGTGATAGTCTTGATGTTCTGGTACTACAACTGTTTTATATTGTTGCTTATGGGAAGCAGACAGGTTGCTTTCCGTCTGCATGATAGGCATGCGTTCCTCATGGGCAGCCACACGTATAACAATCGAATCTTGGTTTAGTAAGGCCGAGTAAAGAAGCTCCTCACCAGGAGTCCAGGCATGTGTCAGCATGACAAGGAGGGCAACCACAGCAGCAGCGGTTCCTACTGCCCATCCTATGATGCGGTGCATGGAGCGATGGCGTCTTTGGTATTTCAATTGTTGCCATGCTTCTTCCACATCGGGTGCCGATCCATCAGCCATAGCCATAGCCTCATAACATTGGTTCAGCAGTTCCAGATCTTCCTTCATTGAGGGGTCGTGCGTGAACTCCTCTGTCTGTCCCAATATGTTGTCAATGTTTTTCTCCTCTTTTGTTATCATACGATTAATAATAGTTTAAAAGGTTATAAGGTGGAATTATAGGCCGTTATTCTTAACAATTTTTGTGCGAATGATTTTAATTGCTTTCATCACATGTTTCTTTACACAGTTTTCGGTAATGCCATGTTCATCGGCAATTTGGGCATATTTCTTGCCGGAAAAGATACATGCCTTCAGAATCTCCTTATTGCGTGAAGGCAGTTCTTCAATGGCTTTATACACCGCAGCCACACGTTCTTGGTGTTCTAAATAATTAGGTTCTTGGCTGGAGTCGTTCAGTGCCAGATATAATTGAGCATAATGGTCGTGTATGGAGATTCGGCGAAAATGGTCGGCACATTTATTACGCACCACACTATAGAGATAGGCCAAACGATAATCAGGAGTAATGTCATTAAATCGAAGGAAAACATGCTCAAAGGCAGCGCTCACAATGTCTTTACTCGCTTCGCTGTCGTGCACAATACCTACTGCCACATAATACATACGTTGGTAGTTCTCCTTAAAAAAATGCTCAAAGGCTGTTGTCTTTTCCAACTCCTATTCTATGAAATGTGCTGCAAATGTACGACTTTTATTTTGTATTTCTCTTATTCTCCTCTTTTTTTGTTTTTTTTATCACCTGCAAGTTTCCTATGTGTACCACTCAAGGTGTTGTTACCCTAAATTGCCGATTCTTTCGGAATTCTGAGAGTTGTATATTTGTCAGAAGGAAGATTAGGTTGTTTTTTGCATCATCGTCATCACCACAAATAAAGTGTCTGCTTCCTCTGCATGTGACAATATGATTACAGCCGACTCCAATTAACATACTTTCCTTTGCCCTTTCTCCTACGGTGGCATCCGTCTTTTCGTTGACTACAACCAGATGCCTTCCCACGCTATTGGCAGCACGGAATGGATGAACGTGCTTACATGTGGCACCTTGTTTTCTGTATCATTATAGTAGCCATGATTGCTTTA
>CAMAMZ010000075.1 GCA_945837185.1 uncultured Bacteroidales bacterium
AAAATCTGCCTGTTTGAGTAAGCGGTAATTTAGAAACTTGAGCAAGCCAGGGCAAGCGTATGGCTAAGTCGGCCTGTTTAGGGCAAGCCGCAACATAAAGAGCTTTATATAATAAAAAACAAGTAGCTTTCTTGGGCTTTTTCAAAAATAGTAGTAACTTTGCATTTCAAAGAGCTACGGCATGAGGGTTGGGCATTGCCCGTAACACACCTCACCCACATCGGGTTGCCGTTTTTCTTCACATGTAGGCAATCGGTTCATTTGCTGATTAAAAAGGGAATCGGGTGCAAATCCCGGACAGTCCCGCTGCTGTGAGCAATCTTTCAGAGGCGAACATACAAGCCACTGTCGGTGCATGGCTCTGTGAAGGGCGGCATAACGATGGGAAGGCGTTCGTTGTCGGATTGTGAGTCAGAAGACCTGCCATTGCCATGTTATGTTGGGCAGTTGTGTGCGAGGACACACCATTGCTCCTTACTTAAAACAATTGATGTATTCGCATGAAAGGAATGAACCGTTTCGTTCCCCTGCTGTTCCTGTGTGGGCTCAGTAAACCGATGGCGGCAGTAGCACAGGTTGAGGATTCGCTTCGTGTCCATCGTTTGCAAACCGTTGAGGTGAAGGCGCAACGTACCGCTACCACACTTACCAGTAGCAGTCCTTTGCAGGAACTGAACCGTGGTGACATGTCTCGCTTGGGTGTTACCGATATTGCCGATGCCTTGAACCGCTTGCCTGGTATTATCCTGCGCGATTATGGTGGTGCCGGAGGGTTGAAAACCGTATCGGTAAGAGGCTTTGGTGCTCGTCACACAGGTGTGAGCTACGATGGTGTGCTACTGAGTGAATGTCAGTCGGGCGAGATTGATGTGGCCCGCTATACTGTAGACATGCTGCAACAGGTGCGCCTGACGATAGGTGATAATGATGACATCTTTCTTCCTGCCCGACAGGCGGCCTCTGCTGCCCTTTTGTCTATACAAACACCTTTGCCCTCCTTTACCCATCGAAAGGCGCAGGTTGAAGCAGGTATCAACGTAGGATCGTTCGGGCATGTGAGTCCCATGCTACGGTATGCGCAGTCGCCCAATGACCGAATGGCCTTTGCAAGTTCGCTTAAATGTATCTTTGCAGAAAACGACTATCCCTTCCTACTGCGTAATGGTCAAATCGTAACACACGAACGACGCACCAACAGTAGGATGCGCAGTGCGCAAGGCGATTGTGCCTTATATTGGCGTCCTAATGCTCGCAACAAGGTAGACGCTAAGGTGTATTACTATGACAACAACCGCCAGTTGCCTGGTATTGTGCGCTACTACACCAACGTGTGTGGTGAGCAGTTGCACGATCGCAATTTCTTTGCACAGGCCACATGGAGCGGGCGACTGCCCGACGAGCGCTTCTCTGTCAAGGTAACAGGCAAGTTCAACTGGGCAATGTCTGACTATCGCGACACCCTTCAACCCGACCGCAAGGACGATGCCACCTACTGGCAACGTGAATCCTATGTTTCAGCCACCTGCCTCTTCGTACCCAACAGCCACTGGGCATTCAACTATGCGTGTGACTATAGTTTCAACAATCTCAACAGCACACTTACCACCGATAGCCGTCCCTTCAGGCACACCTTGCTGCAAGCTGTAACGGCACGCTTCACTTATCAGCGCCTTGTGGCATTGGCACGCTTATTGGCCACCGTACAGCGTAATGGTGCACAGCAAGGTGCTGCTGCTCCCAACTTGCATCGCTTGTCACCTTCCCTCTCTTTGTCCTATCGGCTATTGCCCAACAAGGCGTGGTTTCTGCGCACCTCTTATAAAGGCATTTTCCGTGCGCCCACCTTCAACGAACTCTATTTCTATCATTTGGGCAGTACCAACCTGCAGCCCGAAAACTCAAAGCAATGGAACATAGGAACCACGTGGCAGGGTTCTTTGCGTCGTAACCTGACGGTACTGCTCACGGCCGATGGCTATCTTAACCAGGTGTCGCAGAAGATAGTGAGTGTACCCTACAACATGTTTGTGTGGCAAACTATCAATGTGGGAAAGGTAGATATCAAGGGCTGCGACTTGAGTGTGAAGGGAGATTGGCAACCGTCAAAAGGTCATGCTGTGGTGTGTTCTGCAGGTTACAGCTACCAACGGGTGGCCAATCACACCGACCCTCAGTCGGCACACTACGGCAAGCAATTGGCCTATGCCCCTCTGCATACAGCAAGTATGGCTGTAGGATGGACAAACCCTTTGTTGCATGTGGCGCTACACGGTACGGGGAGTAGCGGACGATGGGCCACGAACAATCATTATGAAGGCTCGCGCATGGCGGGTTATGTTGATATGGGATTGTCGTTATCACGAACTTTCCAACTGCAACAACGCCAATTGGCTCTTCAACTCGACATCAAGAACCTTACAGGGAAGCAGTATGAGGTGGTGGCAAACTATCCCATGCCCCGCACAGCATGGATGTTGTCGCTTTTAATAAGGTAAAGCTTTTTAGGAATTAGATAAAGAGTTATTGCTTATATATAACAAGAATGAATAAAATAAATGAACGTATGAAAACAATTAGATTTTGGAAGACTACCTTGCTGTTTGTGGCAATGGTAGGCGTATTGGGTTCGTGTGACGATGACGATGAGGGAAAAGGCCTGGAGTGGCAATCGTATAGCAACGGTGCCTATGTGGTGAATGCCGGCAATATGTATTCAAATATTGACGGGTCGCTCACAGCCATCGACTATGCAACATCCACAGCCCAACAAAAAGTATTTGCCGAAGCTAATCAGCGTAGCTTGGGCAGTACACCCAATGACGGATTGGTATATGGCAGCAAAATTTATATTGCCGTAGATCAATCGAACACCATCGAGGTCATAGACCGAACAACGTTGCGCAGCGTGGCTCAAATCAACACTACTGAGCTCATGGGCGTTGCAGAAGGTAAAGAGCCGCGCCACATCATAGGCAACGACGGGTATGTGTTCTTCACTACCTATGGGGGCTATGTGGCACAGGTAGACACCATGCAGTTCCGTCTCAAGCAGAAATTCAAGGTGGGAAACTATCCTGAAGGACTATTGGCTATGGGCACGCAAATCATTGTGGCCAACTCCAATTATGCACAAGGTGGTGGCAACCTCTCTGTCATCGATACGCAAAAGGGCACGACGGATACCTACACTATTGAAGGCATCAATAATCCACAGAAGCTCTTCGCGGTAAGTGGCAACCTTATCGTGCTCGACTGGGTGTATTACGATGGATCCAATAACGAGATGGGCGAGAGTGCCCTTAAGCTCGTTTCTCTACCTAACCGCACTGCGCAGACAATGGTAGAGGCAACCTATGCCGCTCTCACCAACGATGGGGTGTTTTACACCGTGGCCAACCCCTACACAAATCCTACCTATGGGGTGTATGATACCCAAAAGAATGGTTTTGCTGGCAATAGCAGCGCACAGACACCCTTTGCCATCAGCGAAATTCCGGAATCGCCCGCAGGCATTGAGGTCGACCCTGTAACGGGCCACGTCTTCATCCTTTCTTACCACATGGGCGACTATGGCTACGCTGATTATAATGCCGATGGTTATGTGCTTGAGTTTGACCAAACGGGACAACGCCTCCACTCTTACAAAACAGGTGTAGGACCCACTATGATGTTTTTCGATGCGGGCACTCGCATTGTAGCCGTACCCTAAACATGATGCAACAATCCGCTTATAACTTGCCGTACCCTAAATATGATGAGAAATTTCGCTTGTAACACTCTTTGGGGTATAGTGAGCATCCTGTGGCTCCTTGCGGTGTCCTGCACAGGCAGGCAAGCCGTGGGGAGCCATGGAGCATCGGGCGATACCATCCCGTTCCGCCATGCCACGCTCCTCACCGCTGTACGTTATCCTTCGCATGTGCATGTGGAAATCAAAAATCCATGGCGCAAGGGCGAGGTTTTGCACCGCTACGACATACGGCAACCTTACCGAAGGGCCGTTATTACCACTACTTCCCACAGCCAACTCTTGGTGAGTTTGGGACAGACGGCAGTCATCAAAGGTGTATGCGACGCGCGGTATATGCGTATCGATGCGGTACAGCGGGGCTTGCAGCAGGGCACCATCACCGATTGTGGCAATGCCATGCAACCTCTGCAGGAACGCATCATCGCCCTGCATGCCGATGCTGTGCTTGTGTCGCCTTTCGAAAATAATGGCGGTTACGGAAGTCTTGAGGCACTTGGCATTCCCCTCATCGAGGCGGCAGACTACATGGAGCCTACTCCTTTGGCACGTGCAGAGTGGATGCGCTTCTATGGTCTTCTATTTGGATGTGAGCACGAGGCCGATTCGCTTTTCCTTCTTGTAGAGCAACGCTATCGAGCGCTGGCCGATTCGGCAGCTGTCTGTGTCAGTCGTCCCACGGTATTCAGCGAACGACAGACAGGCAACGTGTGGTATGTGCCAGGCGGAGAAAGTTGCATGGCGCGCCTCATGGCCGATGCGGCAGGACAGTATGTGTGGCATGATGATGCGCACAGCGGATCGCTTCCGCTCTCTTTCGAGGAAGTACTGACCAAGGCCCGAAAGGCCGACTTCTGGCTTCTTACCAACAGTACTCACGTACCTCTCACCACCAGTCTGCTTGTGGCCGAACAACCTGGTTATGCGCAGTTTGAGGCATTTCGCAAGCAGCAGGTCTTTGTGTGCGAAACAAACGCTACGCGTTATTTTGAAACCATTCCCTTCCGCCCCGACCTGTTGTTGCATGATATCATACAAGTATTGCACCCAGGCCTACTACAAGGTACACCACAATTCTACCATCGTTTGCCATGAAGCGTTTGTTGACTACCAAACATCTCGTCTTGGCGTTGCTCATCCTCTGTGTGCTCCTGCTTTGTGCTGCCAATCTCTTTGTGGGTAGTGTGGCCATACCCATGGGTGAGGTGTGTGGCATCCTGCTGGGGCAGGAGGGAGCCGAAGAAAGCTGTCGCTATATCGTGCTCGAGGCACGGTTGCCCCAAATGCTAACAGCCTTGTTGGCAGGAGCGGCCCTCTCTGTGAGCGGTCTCATGCTCCAAACATTGTTCCGCAATCCCTTGGCGGGTCCCGATGTGTTTGGCATCAATGCCGGAGCAGCTTTGGCAGTAGCCATCGTCATGCTCCTTTTCGGGGGTACCATCGCCACAACATCGTTTGCCATGGCAGGACGAATGGCCATGCTTGTGGCAGCCATGGCAGGGGCTACGGCAGTCATGGCCCTACTGCTGCTTTTTGCACGTTTCGTGCGGTCGCATACCTTGCTCCTGATAGTGGGTATCATGGTAGGCTATCTGGCTTCATCGCTTATAGCGTTGCTCAATTTCTTTGCTACGGCCGAGGGTGTAAAATCCTATTGGGTGTGGGGCATGGGCAACTTTGCCGGGGTGGGAACAGCACAGCTCCCCCTCTTTGCAAGTATATTGCTCATAACTCTTGCTGCATCGCTTTTCATGGCTAAACCCCTCAACCTGCTGCTCCTCGGCACTACCTATGCCGCCAACCTCGGGGTGCGTGTGGCACGAGTGCGCAACCTGTTGCTCCTCCTTACGGGGGTGCTGACAGCAGTCGTAACGGCTCATTGCGGCCCTATCTCTTTCATCGGACTTGCCGTGCCGCATCTCGCCCGACTGCTTTTCCGCACCGACGACCATCGCATGCTCTTGCCCGTATCCATGCTTTTGGGGGGTGGAGTGGCTTTGCTCTGTTGCCTCGTGTGCTACCTGCCTGGTCGAGGCGCACTTTTACCACTCAATGCGGTAACGCCTTTGGTGGGAGCGCCTGTGGTCATTTATGTTATCCTGCGCAAACATGGTGTCTGAGAGGCTGA
Organism: uncultured Bacteroidales bacterium; assembly: GCA_945837185.1. GTDB lineage: Bacteria > Bacteroidota > Bacteroidia > Bacteroidales > Bacteroidaceae > Prevotella. Next base: position 5,877 of record CAMAMZ010000075.1, read on the forward strand.
AAACAGACGGGGATGATGCACTTGATAAATCTTGATGAGGCTTATAGAAACTTATTCATAGATGGTTGCAACGAGCTGACGCGAACCTCCATGGTGGCGAAACTCACACAGATAAATGCCTTGCCATGTGCCGAGATTCAAACGACCGTTTGTGATGGGAATCGTGAGGCTCACACCAAAAAGGGAACTCTTGGCATGTGCAGGCATATCGTCAGCTCCTTCTAACACATGGTCGTAGTAAGGTTCGTTTTCCCGAACAATATGGTTCAGAATCTTCTCCATGTCCGACCGTACGTCGGGATCGGCATTCTCGTTGATGGTCAATGCGCAAGAAGTATGCCGTACAAAAAGATGCAGCAAACCAATTTGCGGTAAGGACTTGGGAAGATGGGTCAGTATTTCTTGCGTAACAAGATGGCAACCTCTGCGTTTGGGTTGCAACGAAAACTCAAATTGTTGAATCATAAGTTGAATGTTATCGTGAAGAGCCCGATGCTTATGGGGCATCGAGCTCTTTAAAATATTCGGTTCGTAAGAGTAAGGCACCCTTAGAAATTAAAGTGCCGTGAACTTCTCTTTGGGCGCTCTGCAAAGTGGACAGCGATAGTCAGCAGGCAATTCGCCCTCAACTTCTGCAATATATCCACAAATGTCGCATTTATATCTCTTTTTGTTACCAGCCGATTCTGCCTTATCACCCTTGCTCTCCTCCTCAGCCACATAGGTAGGCGCATTTTTCGGAGCTTTACCCTTCACAACACGATGGTAGTAATCATAGGTCATGGGGGTTCCTTCGCCCTTCACGGTGTCTACCAGTCGAGCCAATACAACAACGTGGGTCTCATTGTCTACAAAGTTCAAAGCATCCAGCACAAGGCGTCCGGCAAACTTGCCCTTCACCATGGGTGCCCCTTCGGTCATATCATATCCATAATCGGCATATTTGTCGTTGTCGCAACTTGAACAGAATCCAAAGGAGCTGATGATGGCCGGGTTCGTGTCCTCTGCCAAGATGGACAGCGAGAAGCGTCCGGCACGTTTTATGGCATCCAATGTATAGTTGTTCTTGTTGAGCGATATGGCGAGTATAGGATTCTGACTCGTTACCTGGAAGCATGTGTTGATGATGCAACCCACAGGACGTTCTCCATCCATGGCACCTACTACATAGAGTCCGTAGGTGAGTTTGAACAATACGGTGATATCCATTGCTTGATAATTCAAAGATGATATTTATGCTTTACGGTAACCACACTTCGGGCAAACGCCTTCCTCGTTCAAAGCAATGCCACAAAGCGGACAACGGTCTATGCTGTTTGTTGTCTTGAACTCTGCGCAGGCAGCGTTGACACCACTGGTGAAGGTGAGTTTGGCAATGTTGAGCTTGTCTTTCAGCAAATCGTAAACAATCTTAATCATGCCCTCAACTGTCATGGTTTCCTTTGTTACAACAAGCCTTGCATCGGGATAAGCTGTGGCCAATTCTGTGTGGAAAGCCTCGCCTTTCATCTTGTTCTGGGGATGACCGTTCTTGATGCCCTGCTTTTCATATACATCGAGAATAGCGGGAAGCAACGGATCGTCTTCTCTCAAAATCAAAGCGTGGTCAAAGTTCTTCAATACATCCCATGCCACTTTCTGGATTTCGTTGCATGGGTAAACCATGTTCACGCCCTCATTCACGGTATCTTCTACCTCAATGGTGAGCACACCCGTATGTCCGTGCAAGTACTGTGCCTCGCCCTGGAAACCGTAGAATCTGTGTGCATACTGCAAGTCTAATTTCGCGATACTTCTCATAGTTTGTTCTCCTTTTTTTATTAAGTTGTTTTACTTGTGTGTGGCGTTATCTGTTGTAGCAGATTACCAGTTCTCAGCTCTTACCTCAAAGTAGCTCTGGGCATGGTTGCATACAGGGCAGAGTTCGGGAGCAGTTTTGCCAATCACGAGGTGACCGCAGTTGCGGCATACCCATACGGTGTCGCCTTCGCGTGAGAAAACAATACCTTGCTCAATGTTCTGCAGCAACTTGAGATAGCGCTCTTCGTGATGACGCTCAATTTCAGCAACGCCTCTCATACGGGCCGCAATCTCTGTAAATCCTTCCTCCTCAGCTTCTTTGGCCATACGGTCGTACATGTTTGTCCACTCGTAGTTCTCACCCTCAGCAGCGGCCTTCAGGTTAGTCTTGGTGTCCTGAATGGCACCACCCTCCAAATACTTGAACCACAATTTAGCATGCTCTTTCTCGTTGGCTGCGGTCTCCTCAAAAAGTGCAGCAATTTGCTGATAACCGTCTTTCTTTGCTTTTGAAGCGAAGTAAGTATACTTGTTTCTTGCCATCGACTCGCCTGCGAAAGCCTCCATGAGGTTTTTCTCAGTTTTTGTTCCTTTTAATTCTTTCATACTTCTTTCTTATTTAATGATTAAGTTCTTGTTAATTCTTTCTGTAATGAAGATGCAATTCATGTGCAGTTTTGCCAAGCTTGTGTACTACGCCATGATGCTTTTTTCTATTGCAAAGATATATAATGTTTAAGATTTAAGCAAACAGAATATATCTATAGAACCATAGATTTTATCTATTTTTAGGAAAAATAGCAGGGGAAATAACATTTTATCTCCTAATTTGTTGGTATCTTTGTCCCATCAAGTGATAAAACAGATGATAAAATAGAAAGGATTAGGTAGAAGATGACACTTCAACAAATGGAGTATATTGTGGCGGTATATAGGTTGCGCCACTTTGCGAAAGCAGCGGAACAATGTGGGGTTACACAACCTACACTCAGTTCCATGATTCAGAAACTCGAGGTGGAATTGGGCGTGAAACTCTTTGAACGCTCTTCGCAACAGGTTGTGCCTACCGACATTGGTAAGATTGTGGTGGAACAGGCGTGGAAGGTATTGGTGCGTGCCAACCGCATCAAGGAAATGGTGAATGAAGAAAAGAATGGGTTGGGCGGCATGTTCCGTCTTGGCATCTTGCCCACAGTGGCTCCCTATCTCCTTCCGCGATTCCTGCCCAAGCTCATGGCGCAATATCCGGAGCTTGATGTGCGTGTAGTTGAAATGAAGACTGCCGACATTAAACGGGGCTTGTTAAAAGGTGAATTGGATGCTGCTGTGGTCGTATCGCTGGATGATATGGAGGCTTTTCAGAAAACAACACTCTATTACGAGCAGTTTGTGGCCTATGTGGCATCAACAAGCACCTTGGCGGCCGTACAGTCTGTAAAAACAGCCGATCTTTCATCACAGTTCCTGTGGCTCCTTGACGAAGGCCATTGCTTTCGCGACCAACTGGTGAAGTTCTGCAACCTGCGCGCTGCCTGCACCAGCAAATCGACCTATGAGCTGGGAAGTATAGAAACCTTCATGAGAATGGTTGAGGCAGGTCAAGGTGTAACCTTTATTCCTGAACTGGCCATTGAGCAACTCACAGCAGAACAACACAAACTTGTGCGTCCCTTTGCCATACCTATTCCCACCCGAGAGGTGATTATGCTGACAACCAAGTCGTTTATACGCCAAAAACTCCA
>CAMAMZ010000076.1 GCA_945837185.1 uncultured Bacteroidales bacterium
CTCCATTAATAATTGTTAATTACATGATGGGCGCACAAATCTACGCTTCCTTTCGGCATTGTTTTTACAAAATAATGGCGTAACGCAATAGGTATTTTGATGTATTTTGTGACAAAATGTATGTTATTTGTGTCAAAATGTCATAATTTGTGGGTTGGGAATATGATTTGCAGTTGAACAAGTGAACACGTTGGTGTCGTTCATGGGCACAATGTGTAAAACAGATAAAGTGAAATAGGAATAAACAAATCATATAGAAAGGAGTAAACACATGACACTCGACAAATTTACAATCAAGGCGCAAGAGGCTGTACAGGCAGCGTTGGAGGCGGCACAACGGTCGCAGAACCAGGCCATCGAACCCATCCATCTGCTGAATGGCATTTTGCTTAAAGGGCAGGATATTACCCAATTCCTGTTCCAGTCGATGAGCGTGAACACACAGCAAGTCAAGACGCTGGCAGAAAGTGAAATGGCTCATCTGCCCAAGGTGCAGGGCGGTGAACCTTATCTCACGCATGCTGCCAATGAGGTGCTGAACAAAGCCATGGACGAGGCGCAACGTATGGGTGATACCTATGTCTCGATTGAACCCATGCTGTTGGCTTTGTTGCAGGTCACTTCACCGGCGCAACGCATCTTGCTCGATGCCGGCATAACGGTAGAAGGCTGTCGCAAGGCTGTGAGTGAGCTGCGAAAAGGCCAGAAGGTGGAGGCTGCCACCTCTGACGAGAACTATCAGGCGCTTGCTAAATATGCACAAAACCTGGTGGAGAAGGCACGGCAAGGAAAGTTGGATCCTGTTGTAGGACGCGATGAGGAAATCAGAAGGGTATTGCAAATCCTGTCGCGACGCACGAAAAACAACCCTATATTAATAGGTGAGCCGGGTACGGGAAAAACAGCCATCGTAGAGGGCTTGGCAGAACGTATCGTGAGGGGTGACGTGCCGGAGAACTTGAAAAACAAACAGTTGTATGCGCTCGACATGGGTGCTTTGGTGGCTGGTGCGAAATATAAAGGTGAGTTTGAGGAACGCTTGAAAAGCGTTATCAAGGAGGTGACGGATGCCGGTGGAAACATCATCCTGTTTATCGATGAGATACACACCTTGGTGGGAGCAGGAGGTGGTGAAGGGGCCATGGATGCCGCCAATATCCTCAAACCGGCATTGGCAAGAGGTGAGCTGCGGGCTATCGGTGCTACCACACACGATGAGTATCAAAAGTATTTCGAGAAAGACAAGGCCCTGGAGCGTAGGTTCCAGACCGTATGGGTGGAAGAGCCGGATGAACTCGATGCCATCAGTATCCTGCGAGGACTCAAGGAACGTTATGAAAACCACCATAAGGTGCGTATCCAAGACGATGCATGTATCGCTGCCGTACGCCTCTCGCAACGTTACATTTCCAATCGTTTCTTGCCCGATAAGGCAATTGATTTGATGGATGAGGCAGCTGCAAAACTTCGTATGGAGCGTGACTCTGTGCCCGAGGATCTGGATGAGTTGGAGCGTAGACTCAAACAACTGGAAATTGAGCGTGAAGCCATTCGTAATGAAGCATTACGGGGAGGAGGCGACAACAACGATGATAAGTTGGCAAAACTCGACCGGGATATAGCGGAACTGAAAGAGCAGCAATGCCAGTACCGTGCCAAATGGGAAGCCGAAAAACAGCTTGTGGGAAAGATTCAGCAAGATAAACAGGAAATGGAACAGCTGAAGTTTGAAGCTGAACGGGCCGAGAGAGAAGGCAACTATGGACGTGTGGCTGAAATTAGATACGGCAAACTGCAACAGTTGCAGGCAGATATCGACCATATCCAACAGCAGTTGCATGACACACAAGGAGCAGAATCGCTCGTGCGTGAGGAAGTGACAGCCGACGATATCGCTGAAGTGGTGAGCAGATGGACGGGCATCCCCGTTGCCAAGATGATGCAGGGCGAAAGGGAGAAACTCTTGCACTTGGAGGAAGAACTCCATAAAAGAGTGATAGGACAGGATGAGGCCATTCGGGCTGTGGCAGATGCCGTGAGACGTTCGCGAGCCGGATTGCAAGACCCCAAGCGACCTCTTGCCTCTTTCATCTTCTTGGGTACCACAGGTGTCGGTAAGACTGAGTTGGCCAAGGCGCTGGCTGATTATCTCTTCAACGATGAGAATATGCTGACGCGAATTGATATGAGTGAATACCAGGAGAAGTTCAGTGTGACCAGACTCATTGGTGCACCTCCGGGATATGTGGGCTATGACGAAGGTGGACAGCTGACGGAGGCCGTAAGGAGGAAACCTTATTCTGTGGTGCTCTTCGATGAGGTGGAGAAAGCGCATCCTGATGTGTTCAACACCTTGCTGCAAGTGCTCGACGACGGTAGGTTGACCGATAACAAGGGTAGGGTGGTGAACTTCAAGAATACGCTGATCATCATGACCTCTAATGCCACACGCGAAGAGTTGTCGCATTACATGCGTCCGGAGTTCCTGAATCGTATCGACGATATCATCACGTTCCATCCTTTGGAGAAACCCCAAATCGTACGCATCGTTGAACTGCAGATGCAACGGGTGGCAAAGATGTTGGAACCGCAAGGCTTCCAGTTGCAGTGGACAGAAGGCGCCATAGAACGTTTGGCTACATTAGGGTATGATCCTGCCTTTGGCGCACGCCCTGTAAAACGTGCCATTCAGGAATATGTGCTCAATGATTTAAGTCGCATGTTGTTGGCCGGAACCGTGAAACGGGAAAGTCCGATCATGGTTGATGTAGAAGGCGAAAAGCTTGTTTTCCACAATTAATCATCCCTGGGCATATAGCTCATTTCCCTCGACAGGGGTCTTGATACAAGACCTGTGTCGAGGGATTTTTTTGTGCAGAAAACACGAAGGGTTATATGTATGTTACAAAAAAATAACGTAACTTTGCAGTCAATATGAAAATAGGATTTGACAACGAAAAGTACCAGCGCATCCAATCTGAGCATATCAGGGAGCGCATCTCGCAGTTTGATGGCAAATTGTATCTTGAACTGGGAGGGAAACTGTTTGACGATCATCATGCAAGCAGGGTGTTGCCGGGATTTCAGCCCGATAGCAAGTTGAGAATGTTTCAAAAGCTGAGCGACAGCATAGAAATCGTGATTGTCATCAGCGCGGCCGATATTGAGAAGAACAAGAAACGCGCTGATTTGGGCATTACCTACGATGAGGATGTGCTGCGGTTGCGCAATGAGTTCCAAAACATGGGCTTCATGGTGGGCTCGGTTGTGGTGACACATTACAACGGTCAACCGGCAGCCATAGCATTCCGACATCGGCTCGAGCGCGAAGGCATCAGCACCTATTGCCATTATCTCATTGAAGGCTATCCGCACAATGTGTCGCTCATTGCCTCGGATGAGGGATTTGGCAAGAATGACTATGTCAAGACTACCCGTCCGCTTGTCATTGTCACAGCACCGGGACCGGGAAGTGGCAAGATGGCTGTTTGTCTCAGTCAACTTTTCAATGAACATAAACGGGGAGTGCGAGCAGGCTATGCCAAGTTTGAAACCTTCCCGGTGTGGAACCTGCCCCTGCGCCATCCTGTGAATATTGCTTACGAGGCAGCGACAGCCGATTTGAACGATGTGAACATGATCGACCCGTTCCATTTGGAGGCTTACGGCAAGACGGCTGTCAACTACAATCGTGACATAGAGATTTTCCCTGTGCTCAATGCGCTTTTTGAAGGCATCTACGGTAGCAATCCCTATAAGTCGCCCACCGATATGGGAGTGAACATGGTGGGTTTCTGTATCAGCGACGACGAAGTGTGCTGCCAGGCTTCCAAGGATGAGATTGTACGACGCTACTATGAGGCAACCAACAAATTGGCCAATGGCGCTTGCAACGAAGCCGAAATCAGCAAGATTCGCATGCTCTTCAACCAACTGAAACTCACTACAGCTTCTCGTAAAACCACCACAGCAGCCAAGGAACACCAACGCCTTACGGGACACACCTCTTCGGCCATGGAGTTGGAGGATGGCACGATTATCACGGCTCATTCCAGTATGTTGCTGGGCTGTAGTGCCGCCTTGCTGCTGAATGTAACGAAGCATCTGGCAGGCATCGACCATGCCACCAAACTGGTTCCGCAGTCCATGATAGAACCTATCCAATATACGAAAATCAACTATCTTGGCGGGCATAATCCGCGTCTGCATACCGATGAGGTACTGGTAGCGCTCTCTGTGCTGTCGAACCATGATGAGAATTGCAGGAAAGCTCTGGAGCAGTTGCCCAAGTTGCGTGGCTGTCAGGTGCATTGCACGGTCATGCTCGGTGAGGTAGACAGAAAGATATTCAAGAAATTAGGTGTCAACCTCACGTGCGAACCCATCTTGAAGCGGTGATAAACAGGAATCATTAACCCGAAAATACCAAAACGAATATGGAAGAAAAAGAGAAAGACATGGTACAGCTTCCTGAGAACGCATTTCGCGAACTGCAGGAAGGTGAAGAGTACCAGCCGGTGATGCGGCCCGAACGCCATTATCCGGAAGTGAATGCATGGAGTGTTACCTGGGGATTGCTCATGGTGGTGTTGTTTTCAGCTGCCGCTGCCTATCTGGGTCTGAAGGTAGGACAAGTCTTTGAGGCTGCCATTCCCATTGCCATCATTGCCATTGGCGTTTCGTCTGCCACACGCCGTAAGAATGCGTTGGGCGAGAATGTCATTATTCAGAGCATCGGAGCATGCTCGGGTGCTGTTGTTGCCGGAGCCATCTTTGTCCTTCCTGCCATTTATATGCTCGACCTCCAGGCCGATTTCCTGAAGGTGTTCATCGCCTCTTCGCTGGGAGGCATCTTGGGTATTCTCTTCCTGATACCCTTCCGAAAGTATTTCGTCAAAGACATGCACGGCAAATATCCTTTCCCCGAAGCCACGGCCACCACACAGGTGTTGGTTTCCGGAGCTAAAGGAGGCAGTCAGGCCAAACCCCTGCTGGTCGCAGGTGCTGTGGGAGGACTGTACGACTTCATTGTGGCCACCTTCGGTCTTTGGAATGAGAACTTCACTTCTCGTGTAGTAGGGTGGGGACAGGCCTTGGCCGATCATGCCAAATTGGTTTTCAAGATTAACACAGGTGCTGCCGTACTCGGATTGGGCTATATCATTGGCTTGCGCTATGCGGCAATCATCTGTCTGGGTTCGTTGGCTGTATGGTGGCTCATCGTTCCGGGCATGGCGCTGCTCTTCCCTGATACGGTATTGAACCAGTGGGATCCCACCATCCAGACAGCTGTAGGCGATATGTCGCCCGAACAAATCTTCACGGCTTACGCGCGCTCTATAGGTATAGGTGGCATTGCCATGGCCGGTGTGATCGGCATTGTGAAGAGTTGGGGCATCATACGGGGTGCTGTAGGACTGGCAGCGCGCGAGATGAAAGGCAAGGGTGCAGGCACAGAAGAGGTGATGCGCACCCAGCGCGATATCTCTTTCCGCATCATTTCCATCGGTTCTATCCTTACCATCCTCATCATCTTCGCCTTCTTCTATGCGGGCGTCATGAACTTCAACTTGCTCCACGCTGTGGTGGCTATCTTGTTGGTAGCTGTCATCTCCTTCCTGTTTACCACCGTGGCAGCCAATGCCATTGCCATCGTAGGAAGTAACCCTGTGTCGGGCATGACCCTCATGACGCTCATCCTGGCCTCTGTGGTCATGGTAGCAGTAGGCTTGAATGGTACGGCAGGTATGCTGTCGGCCTTGCTGATGGGTGCTGTGGTATGTACAGCCCTTTCCATGTCGGGAAGTTTCATCACCGACTTGAAGATAGGCTATTGGTTGGGCACTACGCCCAGCAAGCAGGAAACATGGAAGTTCCTGGGCACCATCGTGTCGGCTGCTACAGTGGCAGGTGTCATGATACTGCTCAACAAGACCTATGGCTTCCAGAGCGATAAGCTGGCAGCACCGCAGGCACATGCCATGGCAGCGGTGATAGCGCCTCTCATGAACGGGCAGGGTGCACCATGGTTGTTGTATGGCATTGGTGCTGTGATAGCCCTTGTGCTCGACCGTTGCAAGATTTCGGCTTTGGCTTTTGCCTTGGGTATGTTCATTCCCATTCAGTTGAATATTCCATTGGTAGTAGGTGGTGCCATCAATTGGTTTGTAACCACACGCTCGAAGGATGCCGCTGTGAATACGGCTCGCGGCGAGAAGGGAACGCTGTTGGCCAGTGGCTTTATTGCCGGTGGCGCTTTGATGGGTGTAGTGAGTGCCTTGCTCAAGTTTGCCGGTGTTGAGTTCAACTATGAGGGCTGGTGGGCTTCTCATCTCAGCGAACTCCTTTCGTTGGCAGCCTATCTCTTGCTCATTGTTTATTTCGTAAAGGCAACAAGGGTGCGCAAATAAAGCGCAACACCTTTATATATATAAATAGGTAGCTGCATCGACGTGGGTGGGTGTGGCTACCTTTTTTAGGTTATCCATGTAGGATGACCACTTGTTATGTGTGCGGATAACGGGTGTTAAAATATTAAAACGGATTATTTTTTTCTATTATTTATACAGCAAATGAAAAGGGAAAGTCTTACCTTTGCAGCGGTTTAGAAAGTTGCTGGAAAAAGAAAACTAAAAAAGGATATTTTGATAATGAAGTTTTCAAAATGGAAAACTTTAATTGCAAAAAACAAATTGAAGTTTTCCGAAAATATCATTTTCAGCAGTAAGACAGAAGACTTAAAACCGCTTTTGATTAGACTTTAAAATAATAGAAATATAATGGAAATCAAGAACTTCACTATTACTAAGCGCGATGGAACCGTTGATCGGTTTTCGCTCGATAAAATCATGAGTGCCATCATCAAGGCTTTCTCTTCTGTCAATGAACCGCTCGACTTGGGCAATGTTTCCAAAATTATCAGTCACCTGAATATATATAATAATATTAAGGTGGAAGATATTCAGAACCAGGTGGAAGTGGCTTTAATGAAGGAAGGTTATTATGCCGTGGCCAAGTCGTTCATGCTCTACAGACAACAGCATACGGAAGACCGTGAGACCTTGGAGCGTATGAAGTTCCTTTCCGACTATTTAGAGGCTACGAATGCCGCCACAGGTTCTAAGTTTGATGCCAATGCCAATGTGGAGCATAAGAACATCGCCACCCTTATCGGCGAGCTGCCGAAAGCCGGTTTTATCCGTTTGAACCGCAAGTTGCTTACAGAGCGCATTAAAAAGATGTATGGTAAGGAGCTGGCCGATGAGTATATCGACAAACTGACCCATCATTTTATTTATAAGAATGATGAAACGTCGCTTGCCAACTATTGCGCCTCCATCACCATGTATCCATGGCTCATTGGCGGCACCAGTTCCATTGGCGGCAATTCCTCCGCACCTACAAACCTGAAGTCTTTCTGCGGTGGCTTTATCAATATGGTGTTCATGGTGAGCTCCATGTTGTCGGGTGCGTGCGCCACACCGGAGTTTTTGATGTACATGAATTACTTCATCTCGAAGGAATTTGGAAAAGACTATTTCCGTAGAGCCGATGAGGTGGTTGACTTGTCGCTCAAGAAGCGCACCATCGACAAGGTCATCACCGACTGTTTTGAGCAGATTGTCTATTCCCTCAACCAGCCCACCGGTGCCAGAAACTATCAGGCAGTGTTCTGGAATGTTTCCTACTACGACCGGTATTATTTTGAAAGTCTCTTCGGCAATTTCTATTTCCCCGATGGCACACAGCCCGATTGGGAAGGCGTGTCGTGGTTGCAGAAACGCTTTATGAAGTGGTTCAATGCAGAGCGCACAAAGACCATGCTCACATTCCCTGTAGAAACCATGGCTATGCTTACAGAGAATGGTGAGTGCAAGGATGAGGAATGGGCCGACTTTGCTGCCGAGATGTATGCCGAAGGACATAGCTTCTTCACTTACCTGAGCGATAATGCCGACAGCTTGAGCTCGTGCTGCCGTTTGAGAAACGAAATACAAGACAATGGTTTTAGTTACACCCTTGGTGCGGGAGGCGTGTCAACAGGTTCCAAGAGTGTGCTCACCATCAACTTGAACCGTTGCATCCAATATGCTGTGAATCACCAGATAGACTACAAGGAATATTTAGGACATGTCATCGACCTCTGCCATAAGGTGCAGTTGGCCTATAACGAGAATCTGAAGGAACTGCAGGCGCATGGCATGTTGCCCCTCTTCGATGCCGGTTATGTCAACCTCAGTCGTCAGTATCTAACCATTGGTGTGAACGGCTTGGTTGAGGCTGCCGAGTTTATGGGCTTGCAGATAACCGACAATCCTGAGTATAAGGCCTTCGTGCAGACCGTTTTGGGTATCGTAGAAAAATACAACACCCAATACCGCACCAAGGAAGTGATGTTTAACTGCGAGATGATTCCTGCCGAGAATGTGGGTGTGAAGCATGCCAAATGGGATAAGGAAGATGGCTATTTCGTGCCGCGCGACTGCTACAACTCTTATTTCTATGTGGTGGAAGACGATAGCTTGTCGGTGATTGACAAGTTCAAGCTCCATGGCGCTCCCTATATTGAGCACCTCACAGGAGGGTCGGCCCTCCATGCCAATCTCGAGGAGCATCTGAGCAAGGCTCAATATCGCCAGCTCTTCCGCGTGGCAGCGCAAGAAGGTTGCAACTATTTCACCTTCAATATCCCTAACACCGTGTGCAATGATTGTGGGCATATCGACAAGCGTTACCTCAAAGCCTGTCCGGTGTGTGGAAGCCAGCATATTGATTATCTCACGCGTATCATAGGTTACCTCAAGCGTGTCAGCAACTTCTCTCAGGCACGACAGGAGGAGGCGAATAGGAGATACTATGCTCAAGTACGTTAATACGGGCATCGTGTTTCAGGAGATTCCTGATGAAATAACCTTGGCCATCAATATCAGTCGGTGTCCATGCCATTGTCCGGGATGTCATAGTAAATATCTCTGGGAAGATGTGGGGACACCGCTGACGACAGAAGAACTCGAACGCCTTGTGGGTCAGTTCGGGAAAGACATTACCTGTGTATGCTTCATGGGCGGAGATGCCGAGCCGGCTTACCTCGGCATCTTGGCCGATTACCTCCATCAACATCATCCGCAGTACAAGGTGGGGTGGTATAGCGGTCGGTTGCGCATGCATCCCGAAGCACGTAGTCATCAATTCGATTATGTCAAGATAGGGCCCTATATAGCGCATCTCGGTGCATTGAAGAGTCGCACCACCAACCAGCGCCTTTATAAACGGGTTGAAGGAGTGGGCATGCAGGATATCACCTCCCGCTTCTGGACCTAACAGGCAAAAT
>CAMAMZ010000077.1 GCA_945837185.1 uncultured Bacteroidales bacterium
TTTTTCCGGGTGCGATTCCCAAATTCAATGGCATGCCTCGGACAATGGTGATAGCAGGCAAAGCAGGTTAAGCAACGCCCGTTGTGTTTCCACTCCGGAGTGGCATCCTTGCCCATTTCCATGTTCTCTACCGGACAGACTTGTGTGCAGCGTGCGCAGCCAATGCACTTATCCTTGCGCACATGAAATGGGCGGTCGGTAACCAGAAAGCGATGAAAGAATCCCCCCACCACCTTGCTGAAGAACATGGGCAGGGGGCCACGTGTCACCTTGCAAATATCCTGCTTCTTTTGAAACACATCGGCAACGATGGATTGCACGTCGGCAGCAGCCTGTTGCTTCTTCTCCCACTCACGGGCAGGTGTATCAACATCCATACCGGGTAATCCCACATAGCTTTCCGGCATCAATACCGAGAAAACGGCATCGGCTCGTATGCCAGCCACCTGCAGGTCGGCTGCCAGATATTTGTCTGCCATGCCTATCGTATCGCCTGCCGTAAACACCACATAGGTATAGGGCTTGCCTGCTGCTATGAGCTTGCAACGACGGAAGAACTGACGCACCAAAGTGGGAGGGCGCCAACCGTGTATGGGAATGACAATGCCCAGACGCTCGCCCTTAGTTAAACGGAGTGTAACCTCTTGCCGTGTTATAAGCATCGGATGTTCGCCCAACGCCTTTCCCAACTGTCGGGCCACCCATTCCGTATTGCCTGTACAGGAAAAATATAACAACATAGTGCAAAATTATGAAAATAAATCCACTTTTCCAAGATACCACACATATATTATCAGTATTTTTGTGTAATTTTGCATCGAACATTCAATATCCATAATGGTAAAAATAAATTTTTCTGCAGCACAATGTGTGGAGCTTCCCTCAAAGGGAGCCTACCGCTTCGTGGAATGTCATGATGGTACCAGCGCTTACATGCTCAAGGCGCTGAAACCTGCCTATGCCTCAAGGCGTGCCTGTAAGGCATTGTTGCACAAGGAATATGAATTGGTGAAGCGTATGGATAGCGCATGGCTTCCCAAATATTATGCCTGGGAGGAAGAATCGCCCTACGGTTGTTGCATTGTGGAAGAATATGTGGCGGGGGAAACGCTCAAGGCTTTCTGCGACAAAGAGGCCAATATGGAGTTGCACACGCAGGTGGCGCACCAGTTGGCTGAAGCCCTGCAGGCTTTGCATGGGCAGCATTGCTTGCACGGCAATTTACATTCCAACAATGTGCGGGTTATGCCCGACCATTCCGTGCGTTTGCTTGACATCCGTTTGCCGCAAGCCGATGACTTGCAGTTGCCTTATGCCATGCGTTCCTATCTGGCTCCCGAACAGTTAGATGGCACCATTATGCTCGACGTGCGTGCTGACATCTATGCTTTTGGCAAGTTGCTGTGCTTGTTGGGTTTGGAAGACAACTATGCGCAGGTGGCAAGCCGCTGTTGTGCCTTAGGCAGAAGTGAACGTTATGTAGACATGGGTGAGGTGATTGCTGCCATGGAGAACAACCCTTTGGGCGAACGGCATGGCAAGTGGATATGGGGTATTCCGGCAGCCTTGGGTGTGCTGGGCATCGTCATCTATTTCGCCATACAACTGTTTTCCTCACAGCAAACGGCAACCGAATCTACGCAGCCAACAGAAACACTTGTGGCTGCTCACGACTCTGTGCATACTGCAGCGGCTGCCAAACCGAACCAGACCTCGCAAACCACATCAGCAGATAAGGCTGTATCATTAACCGCTCAATCTTCAAACACACCAACATCAGAAGGACAAGCATCTGTATCGCCTTCTGGTTTTAACATGACAGCTGTTCAGGAACAAATGCGCACACAGCTCGATGCCGTTTATCGTCCTTATTTCCAAGCCACCCATCTCGGAACTCTCGAATATAGGGTGTTGCGGAGTCAAGTTAAGAAATGCTATAAGTCGTTCATCAGTTCGCTGGGCACACTAACACAAGCGCAACGGGATGCTGTAGATGCTGCATTCGGTGGTTATGTGAAACAGCTTAACGCACAGCTTAAGGAGCAACATCCTTAGTGCGTGGTACTTAGTGGTAAGCCTTTCCTGGTTCGTTGGCGGTAAGCTTTTCCTGGCTCTTGATTCGTTAGTTGAAACTTTTCAGGCTCTTGGTTGTAACCTTCCTGTTTCTTGGTTGTAACCTTCCTGACTCTTGGTTCGTTGGAGGTAACCCTTTCTGATTCTTGGAAGGGTTGTAACCTTCTTGGTTTTCCTCATTATGGTTCGTGACTTCTTGACAATCATGTTCTTAATTAATTTTAAGTCATAGAAGTTCTGATATGGGTACTTAGGTTGTAAAGGCATCCTAAAGTTGAACAAAGAAAGTGAAGCGGCATACTTCTATAAGAATCTTTTTTCTATCTTTGCAGCATAAGGCAAGCGGCATCTCGGCACAGCGCTCAATCCAGCTTGGCGACTCTGCTCTCGATTTGCATTGCCTTTGTATAAGGCAAGCGGCATCTCGGCATAGCGCTCAAGCGAGCTTGGCGACTCTGCTCTCGATTTGCATTGCCTTTGGATCAGGCCGCTGCATTTTGGCAATATTATCATATATATAAAATAGGAGAAAGAAGTATGACAGTAAAAAGATTAATTTTCATGTTTATGATGTGCCTGCCATTACTGGTTTGGGCCGACAATCAACAGCCTATTACCGAAGCACAGCTGCCGGCAGTAGCCCGCAAATTTATACAGAGCCATTTCCCGAAAGCTAATGTAATGGTGGCCACCCAAGAAACGGAAATGTTTGGCAAGACCTATGAGGTATTGTTGGACACAGGTGTAAAAATGGAGTTCGACAGCAAAGGGAATTGGAAAGAGTTGCAAACAAAACAGGGTGCTTTGCCCACTACGGTGGTGCCCTTGGAGGTGCAACGCTACATCAAGCAGTATTTCCCGAGGCAGAATGTGCAATGTTTGGAACGCGATCGCACGAATATTGATGTGAAACTGGATAATGGTGTAGAGATTACTTTCGACAAAAACTACAGGGTAGTTGAAATTGACTAACCCGTTATTTAATTGTTCTGGCGGTAGTTACTTCCCATAGTGGAGTAACTACCGCCAGTTCTATTGTAGCCTTTCCAGATGCCATTACCCTTCCTACGTTCAGCACTCGTAAATTTATGGAGCACAACGAGTGCACATCGAGTAATCCTCGTGCGCAGCACGAAGCAAAAAGGAACCATCTAAAGATAAATGGCAAAGTATTCCCACTCTTTTTTACTGAACCGATGAAACTTCCACATGCCTGGTTTGCTCGGAAATCTGGTTTGCTCGGTAATTTTGAGGAATGTTTCTGACTGCAGTTTGCCGCCCTTCCGCAAGGGTCTGTTTGGTAGGCATTTCAGATATAGTATTCTGCGCTGTCGATGAGGCCGGCTCGCAAGGCATATTTCGTGGCTTCGTGCACGTTGTTCACCCCTAATTTGCGGAATATATTCTTGCGGTGGGTATTAATAGTATGAAAGCTGGAGAATCGTTTCTCGGCAATTTCGCGTGTGGTGAATCCCAGAGCTATCTCTTTCAAAATCTCCGTTTCTGTTTTGGTGAGTTTGTTTTCCTCGCCCTTTTCCTGCTGTGGAGGAACCAACAGCAGTTCTACTACACGTTGGCAGACATATCGGTCGCCCTTCATGGCACGACTTAATGCTTCCTTGATTTCTGCGAGCGATGCATCTTTCAGCACGATGCTAATCTGCGTAAGGCATCCCACCGTTGTTTTCACGAAATCCAGACTTAGTTCATCGCTAAACAGAATCCATTGCGACTTAGGAAAACGCTGGCACAGAATGGTGAGTTCTGCAGCGTCGTTGATGTCGAAAAGCGTATAGTCGAGCACTACAATGGCATCGTTCCACTTTTTTAGCGCCTCAATGAGCTCCACCTTGTCGTCTACACATCGCTCTGTGAGATGCGCCTGTTGCGCCAGGAACCGCATCCCTATTTGTGTAATGGCTTGTTTGTCGGCTATAATCAGTTGCATCCGTTAGTTGAATTTAGAAACTCATGGCCACGCTGAAGCGAATGCCATTACGCTTTATTTGTGGGTTGTTCAAATAGTTCAGGCGGCGCACATAGTCAACGCCAAAGAACTTGAAGATATTGTGCACGCCTACTACAACCTCCATGTAAGGCGTGTTGCGTTCCATAAGCTGTGTTTCGTTGGGCAAATGGAAGAGCATAGCATCGCCTTGATTCTGTTCCAGACGAGGGTTGTTCTTGTCAGAGAGTTTTCCCCACATTCCTTTAAAGGCGATATACTCACGCCATTTGAGTTGCTTGATGAGTGGAATGCGGTTAAGAATCTTTCCGTTCAAGTCCCAGCATACTGCCCAGAACACATAGCGGTCGTTAAGGAATTCCATGTTGCGCATCATCGAGAAGGTGTTCTCATGTTCAAAGAACGACACGTTTACAGGTGGCATGATAAGCAACGGGAAGGGCACCTTGCTCCACTGGGCACCTGCGTTGAGGTGGTTGTCGAGATAGCCCCAACTGCCCAGCCAGAAGCGTTTATAGATACCTGCCTGTGTGAGGTGGTGCTTGTATTGCCCACCCAAGAAATGTTGCAGACCCATGGTGTGGGTGAGCGAGAACTCCGGTGCATCGAGGTTCACGGGCCATCGTTGCTGTTTTGTGTTGATGTAGGTTTGCCCGGGGCAATATTTCAGTCCCACCGTCCATTCCGTAGTACGTATGTCACGTTGCAGTTGTCCGTCGCTGAGCCGTTGGAAATACAGGTCGCCCGTAGGTGCGTTCCATTCTGCTTTCACCTCGGTGTTGAATCGGAATCCCCAGTCGGTTTCATAGTTGAAAGCCAGTCGCTGCCTGTTGTAGAAATACATTTGCTCCACCTTTTGCACACGGAAGGCCATGAACACGTTGTCCTTGTTGTGCAGGAGGTATTTGTCGGAAGGCGACATTACATCTTTCGATGTTTCAAATGTGAGGTTCCGTTGTGGAAACTCAAAGGGCACGTTGCGCTTCTTGTTGAAGGCATACGTCACTTCCGACGAATAATAGTGTTTCTCGGTCTTGCTACCATAGGCATAATAACCTGTCCAGAAAAGATGCTTGTTCAGGTTGGCCGTTGTGCGTCCGCTAATACGGTAGCGCATGCCATCCACGAAGTTGCTCGAAACCAAGGTGTTGATAGGTCCGAAATCAAACTTGCTCTTGTTCTTGTCGTTGCTCGTTTCCACATAGTTTTCCAAAAACGCCTTCACACCGAAGAGAATCCACTTGTAGTTCTTCGACTGCTCCATACGTCGGATGAAGGCATCCATCGACGATTCGCCCTTGGTGAGTTCTACAGCCCTATATTGGTCCCAGAACTCCTCATCGCGAATCATGGCATCTGCCTCATGGCGTGTCTTGGCCTTGCCCTTGAACAATTTGTTGGGCAGGTCGTCGAAGGCATAGTCGCTGAGTCGTGTGGTGCGAATGCACACTAAGTTTGTTGACTTGGTTACGATATGCAGTTCGGCCACCATATCGTCGGTGGTGAGCACCCATTCACCATTGGGCAGCAGCGAATATTCCTGTTGTATCTTCAGGTCGTCGATGAAGTTCACGTCGCTTTGTTTGGGAATGGTGAGGTTGCACTTCTTTACGTGCAGCGTGGAGTCGGCCAGAATGTAGAGGTCGCCCCTGAAACCAAAGTCCTGTTGGTTGTTGGGAATAAAATGAATCTGATAGCATAGGTCGCGATCCACATACACCGTGTCCTCTATGTAATAGCGATAGAAGGAAATGGCTGTTTCGCCAATAGGCGACGGAAACTGGTATTGCAGCAAGCGCACGTGATTGTCGTAGATGTCGACATCGGTAAACACCTCTTTGAGCATCGTGTTGAGAATCTCGCCCGTTTGCAATACGTTGTTGATACCATCGCTGCGCTGCCCTTTGATGATGGTTTTCTCCGTCTTGGGGTCTTTGCGATATACCTGTTGCGTCACCGTCTCATCGACCGAGATGGGCAGGATTCTCTTCTGGTTGTAAGGACATGTTTCGATGAAGTCCACGAGCCATGGCGACCGTTTGAAGATGCCTTGTTGCATGTCGTTTGGAGTAATGTCGTTCAGTCCAAACGTAATCTTCTGATATTTGTTAAACTGGTAGTATTCGTGGTTTTCGAGATGCGTGCGCTTCTTTGCTGCTATCACCCTGCGCATGAGCTCTACGGCAGGGTTGTCCTTGCGACTGTATTTTCCGCGTTTGGCGCGTATTGTCACCTCGTCCAAACGCTTCGATTCTGTCTTCAGTCGCACCACCAAATGCTTGGTGTTTTCGTCAACCGTGATAGTTTGCGGCACATAGCCAACCGAACTGATGGTGAGTGTCCAGCCATTATGCCGTGCTATGGTGAATTTGCCCATACCGTCGCTCGACACGGCCACATGTTTCCCTTTGTATGATGCGCTGGCATAGGGAATGGCATAGCCATCGGCATCATCAACAATTTCTCCTGTTATCACTTGCTGCGCGTGCGTTTGCATCATTCCCACAAAAGTAAGCGCCAAAGTAAGTAGAAGGATAAAAAAACCGCGATTCTCTTTATATAAACCGTGATTCGCTTGATGCAAATCGCAGTTTCCCTTATATAAAATGTGATTCTCTTTTCTGATTATCATAGAAATGTCTGTAAAAACGCCTGCAAAGTTACGTATTAGTTGTGAGAAGTGAAAACTTTTCCTGTATTTTATGTTTTTTTCAAACGTAAATCTTAAATTTTAGATAAATAATGCGTATTTTTGCAGGCATGAAACAACAACCGTCGCTATTAGCAATCTGTGTGGGAACCGGCTTTGGGGCTGGTTTTTGGCCTTGGGGACCGGGCACAATGGGAGCCATTGTTGCCACCCTTATATGGTGGTGGATGTCAGAAATGTTTTCCCCCATCATGTTTATTGGGCTTACCGTGGCACTTATCGTTGTAGGCACTTGGGCGGGCACTTGGGCCGTGCGCAGGTTGGCACCTTTTTGGGGCGATGACCCCAGTAGGGTTGTTATTGACGAGATGGTTGGTGTGTGGACAACGCTCCTTGTTTGTCCGCTCCATTCTTGGACTTATGCCCTTGCCGGTTTGGTGGCGTTCCGTTTCTTCGATATAGTGAAGCCTCTCGGTGTGCGTGCCCTCGACCGCAGGAAGGGACCTTTCTGGGTGATGGCAGACGATTTGCTGGCCGGGTTCTATGGCGCCATATTGTTACTTTTGGTTCGGTGTTCGCTATGACTGGTTTGAAGCGCTCTATCCTCACTTTTGGCAAGGCGGAACTTTCGGCTTTCTTTGCCTCGGTAGTAGACTTTGGTCTTACCATCCTTCTTGCAGAGGGACTTGACCTGTGGTATGCTTATGCCACCTGTCTGGGAGCTGTGAGTGGGGGTATTGTGAACTGTTGCATCAACTACAGGTGGGTGTTTGGTCATTGTCGCCTGAACAAGAAGCATGTCGTGTTGCGCTATCTTCTGGTGTGGAGCGGCAGTATTGTGCTGAATACCTTCGGCACGTGGTTCGTAACGGAGTATTCGTCGTTAGGCTATCTGATAAGCAAAACGCTGGTGGCCATTGTTGTGGCCACGCTGTGGAACTATCAGCTGCAGCGTGTTTTCGTCTTTCCGCGGGTCAAACAGTCAAAGTCATCTTCAACAACGTGAATTGTATCTCCAAGCAACACAGGTTTTGAGGCATCCAAATAACAAAGAAAACAAATGAATTCAAACAAATAACAGAAGATATGAATTACCGTGATTTTCTGCAAAAAGTAATCTATGTACTCATCAATCCCCTCATACGGGGAATGATTCGTGTAGGACTTACACCTAATTTAGTGACGTTCATCGGTTTCGTAGGCAATGTGGTGGCTACAGCCTTCTTTATCCAAGGGGCACGGGAGCTACAAATGGGGCACAACGATGCTGCTATGGAAGCCGTAGGGTGGGGTGGCGTCATCATTCTTGCAGCCGGACTTTTCGATATGATGGATGGACGGTTGGCACGTGTGGGCAACATGTCATCCTCTTTCGGTGCTCTGTGGGATTCTACACTCGACCGCTATAGCGAAATGGTGTCGCTCTTTGGAATCTCTGTTGTCTTCCTCTATGGCGGATGGTTCTGGACGGGCATTATCACCTATGCTGCCATTCTCGGTTCGGTGATGGTGAGCTATGTGCGGGCACGTGCTGAGGGCTTGCGCATAGAGTGCAAAGTGGGATTGCTGCAACGTCCAGAGCGTGTGGTCATTACAGCTGTAGTGGCCATGGTGAGTGGTTGTACCGGACAATTGTGGTGGTTGGCGGCAGGCATGGTTGTCATAGCGGTCTTGGCCAATCTTACGGCTATCTGGCGCATTGTGCATTGCTATCGCCAGCTCAGTCGCAAAGATGCTTTGTCCAAAAGTGCGAACGATTAATGGGACACTAAAATGAACTCTTTGTGCAACGATGTTTAGTTTATATATCCTTCTTTTTTACGTTGTGATAGTAATAGCCAAACCCACACGCAAGGTGGCTTTGGCACTCCTGCCGTGGTTACTGTTTGCGTGTTGTTACGATGGCATGCGCCTGCTACCCAACTATGAGGTGAACCCCATCGATGTGCGTAACTTGTATGAGGCCGAACGCAACCTCTTTGGCATAAGTGCTGCAGGTGGATCTGTCATTACACCCTGTGAGTATTTTGCCAGTCACCACAACACCCTTGCCGATATATTGGCAGGATTCTTCTATTTATGCTGGGTACCAGTTCCTTTGGCGTTTGCACTATATCTTTACTTCAAGAAGAGTTATCGCCACTATCTGCGTTTTTCCATTGCCTTCCTCGTGGTGAACCTCCTTGGTTTCTGTGGCTACTATATTCATCCGGCCGCCCCACCATGGTATGTTATGCAGTATGGTTTCGAACCCATTCTGCATACTCCAGGCAACGTTGCGGGATTGGGACGTTTCGATGCACTCACCGGACTCCCCATCTTCCATGCCCTGTATGGAAAGAATGCTAATGTGTTTGCTGCCATACCATCGCTCCATGCCGCTTATATGCTCATAGCCACTTGCTATGCCGTTATGAGCAAACAGTCGAAGGGTGTGGTGCTGTGCTTTGCCATCATCTGTGTGGGCATTTGGTGTACGGCCGTCTATAGTGGGCATCATTATATCATTGATGTGTTGCTGGGTATTGCTACCACCTTGATAGGTATCTTTCTGCTCGAAGGGGTGGCCTATCGCATACCAGTTGTGCGCAAAGGCCTTGATGGCTACGAACGGGCCAT
>CAMAMZ010000078.1 GCA_945837185.1 uncultured Bacteroidales bacterium
GAGAAGATATACTTACTTTGCCCGAGAAGTATATCCTCTCTGAAAAGTTAGTACTACTTCCCGGGCTATGAAGCATCCGCATTACGGGCACCGTTGAACAGCGGTTGCCCGCACGGATAGATTAATGACAAGACTGGCAGGGAGTCCAGGGCTTGAGCTGCTGGAAGAAGTCGTTGCCCTTGTCGTCGACAAGGATGAATGCGGGGAAGTCTTCTACGGTTATCTTCCAGATGGCCTCCATACCCAATTCCGGATAAGCCACACATTCAATGCTCTTGATGGAACTCTGCGACAATACGGCAGCTACGCCACCGATGGTGCCCAGATAGAAACCACCATGCTTCTGGCAGGCATCTGTCACCACCTGACTACGGTTACCCTTGGCAATCATCACCAGACTGGCTCCCTGCGACTGGAACTCATCTACATAGGGGTCCATACGGTTGGCCGTGGTGGGGCCCATTGAACCGCAAGGATAGCCTTCGGGTGTCTTTGCCGGTCCTGCATAGAGGATAGGATGGTCTTTGAAATACTGCGGCAAAGGCTCACCGGCATCCAACAGTGCCTTCAGTTTGGCATGGGCAATGTCGCGTGCCACGATGATGGTACCTTTGAGGTTGACACGTGTGCTGACAGGATATTGCGTGAGGGCGGCACGTACAGCATCGATACCCTTGTCGAGGTCAATCTCTATGCCTTTGGCACCTTCACCCGGACGCTGCAGTTCCTCGGGAATCAGCGAAGTGGGATTCTCGTCCATCTGCTCCAACCAGATACCATCGCTATTGATTTTGGCCTTGATGTTACGGTCGGCAGAGCAGCTTACACCCATACCAATGGGGCAGCTTGCACCATGGCGTGGCAAGCGTACCACACGGATATCGTGTGCCAGATACTTACCACCGAACTGGGCACCCAACCCAATCTTATGTGCCTCTTCAAGCAGTTTCTGCTCCAGGTCGATGTCACGGAAGGCACGTCCTGTCTCATCACCCGTAGTAGGCAGGTTGTCGTAGTATTTAATGCTGGCGAGCTTCACGGTGAGCAGGTTCTTTTCTGCCGATGTTCCACCAATGACAAAGGCGATATGGTAGGGAGGACAGGCTGCCGTGCCCAAACTCTTCATCTTTTCTACGAGGAAAGGCAGCAAGGTACCTTCGTTCTGTATGGTAGCCTTTGTCATAGGATAGAAATACGTTTTATTGGCCGAGCCACCACCCTTAGCCACCATCACGAAACGGTATTCATCGCCTTCCACTGCCTCGATGTCGATTTGTGCCGGCAGGTTGCAACGGGTGTTCACTTCGTCATACATATTGAGCGGTGCATTCTGCGAATAGCGGAGGTTGTCTTGCGTGAAGGTGTTGAACACACCGAGTGAGAGCGCCTCCTCGTCATCGAAGTC
Organism: uncultured Bacteroidales bacterium; assembly: GCA_945837185.1. GTDB lineage: Bacteria > Bacteroidota > Bacteroidia > Bacteroidales > Bacteroidaceae > Prevotella. The sequence goes on from CAMAMZ010000078.1 coordinate 1,406, forward strand.
GGTCCACACCCGCTGACCTTTCTCACCATGAATAATGGCCGTGCCGGTATCCTGGCAGAAGGGCAGTATTCCCTTGCAAGCCGTTTCAGCGTTGCGCAAGAACTGGAGGGCTACATACTTATCATTCTCCGAAGCCTCGGGGTCGGTAAGAATCTTGGCCACCTGCTCATTGTGTTCCCTGCGCAGTTTAAACTCTACATCATGGAAAGCCTCTTGTGCCAAGAGCGTCAGTGCTTCCTTGCTCACCTTGAGAATCGTCTTCCCCTCGAACGTTGCCGTTGTTACTCCTTCTTTAGAGAGGAGACGATAGGTTGTGTCGTCTTTGCCCTTTTGAAACATGGGGGCATACTTGAATGTTACGTTAGCCATAGAAATTTTATTTTTTGGTTGGATTGTCGTTATTTATTGCTATCATAAGGCGAACTGCATCCACCGTCCTGTAGCTATATATATAATAGGTGTCGTATGCCACCTTACAGGACAGTGTTGCGGTTACGCATCTTCATAGTCGCTTTCATGTGTCAGCTGCTGCAGGAAGTTCTCAAGCACCTGAGGCTCCACATCGCCCATGGCAAACTCCTTCTCAGCATCTTTTCTAATCTCAGCTATCCAGGCCCTGCGTGCCTGCACATAATCGGTATGAATGCGTGTCACATCGTCGGGAGTAATCGTTTCGAGATGGTAATAATCACAAATCATACGATAGGTCCAAGCCCATTGGTAGTCGCGGTAGTGGGCATGAATCTCGTTGAAGACAGCCAGCACATCGGTTACGCTGTCGATACATCCCTGCTTGATTTCCTCCAGCAAGCGCTCCTCTTCGGAACACGGCAGGAGCAAGCCCGACAAGTCGGCCCATTGTCCTTCGCCCGTAGTTGACAGCGGACTGTCTACTGCCCCATACCGTTTCTGTACCCTTTTGAGCACTGCCCCCATATAAATGCGCAGGGCTATATCGTAGTATTTGATACCTTTACGCAATGAAGAGGCATTGATGACATATTCGTGATAGTTGTAGGTAGACACATTATCGCCAGAGGCTTCGCGCAGGCGTTCGAGAATGCGCTTGCCCTGCAAGATTTCTCCCACTGAGAAAGGTGAGAGCCAATCGAAGTTCACGATACTCTTCTGTCCTTCCACCGGTCGCATGTCGCGCTTAGGCCATTTACGGATGTCGCGATACAATCCTACGGTGGTGATGTTGCGTCCCGGTGAGAGATACATCACATCGCCATAGGCAATGAGATAGGAGAAAGGCAGGCAGCGTGTGTCGGGATGATACATAAGTTTGCCGAAACACACTGAGAAGGTACCGATATGCGCCGGCATGAGCACATAGGCGCCACTGGCCGTTTTCGTGCCACGTTCCAACACACCATAGTGCATGGGGCCCATCTTATAGGCATGGTTAGAGAAGTTGGTTGCCGACCCAGCGTTATAGAAAGAGAACTGTCCGCCAATGAGCAGCGAACTCTTATGATGCGAAGCCGAGAAAGGTCCGCAGAAGGCAGCGCAAGCCTCGCCATTGCTCATGAAACAATTGGCAAAGAACACACTCTGTGAAGCAGCAAAGCCATTGGTTATCTGGCAGGCCTCGCCCACATAGCAGTCTTGCATCTTCACGGAATTGACGATTGACGAGCCATCGGCAATGATGGAGTTCTCGCAGATAACCCCTGTACCGATATACACATTGGCCCTCGATGAACTGAGAATCGTGCAATCGCTCAAACGCGATGCACCATTGATTTCTCCTTCATCCAGAACCACCGTATTGGTAACTTCCCTGGTGTTCACAATCTTCACACCATTGCCCAAAGTTCCTCTGTCCACCCGCGTGCATCTTATCTCCTCCTGAATCATTCTGCGCATGGCATCGCGGAAAGCCACATCTGAGGCATGTTTCACCATGAAGGCAGCCAACTGACTGTTCAATCCTCTGAACAAGATGACATTGCCCTCTCCCACCTCATTGAGTACGGAAATGCTATTCCCCTCGCCATAGGTAGCTCCCTCGGTGGTTTCTATGGTGCTGACATTGGAGATATAGCAATCATTGCCGATGGTATAGTTATTGATAAAGTTGCCTATATTTTCGATAAGGCAGTTGTCGCCAATCCGCACATTGCGGAGCGTGGCATTGTTGATGCCGGAATGTTTGGTAAAGCCCTTGCTCACCTCTACCTGTTTCTCGAAGGCACCCAGCTCCACCTGTCCGTAGAGCATCACTCTGTGCATGAAGCGCGGACTAAAGCCCTCACTCACTTGCACCTGATTCCAATTCTCTGCCCAACAATTGTTGTCTTCAAGCACGCAGATTTCCTCTGCCGTTAACGGTCGATACGTATTCATGGTTCGTCTGTAGGATATAAAAAATCGTTATATGGATATTTCTGAACGTGCAACTCTCGCACCCTGCGATAGAGTTCTTCCCTGAAAGTGTCGATATGAAGTCTTTCGCGGGCTGAGATAAAAAGGCACTGGTCGCTCAAGCGTGCCATCCAGGTTTGTTTCAATTCCTCGAGCGAGATATTCTCGCGGGTGGGCGGTGTGAGGTCGTCGGGCTCCTTCTCCACCCAACGATAGTTATCTATTTTGTTGAACACCATCATGAGCGGCTTCTCGGCACAACCCAATTCCTTGAGTGTCTGGCTCACCACCTCTATCTGCTCTTCAAAGTCAGGATGGGAGATGTCGACCACATGCAGGAGCAAATCAGCCTCACGCACCTCATCGAGGGTTGACTTGAAGGAATCGACCAGATCGGTAGGCAGTTTGCGGATGAAGCCCACCGTATCGGCCAAGAGGAAGGGGAGATTGTCGACCACCACCTTGCGCACCGTAGTGTCGAGGGTGGCAAAGAGTTTGTTTTCAGCAAACACCTCGCTCTTGGCCATGAGGTTCATCAAGGTCGACTTGCCCACATTGGTATAGCCCACCAACGCCACACGCACCATGCGACCACGGTTCTTGCGCTGCGTGGTTTTCTGTTTGTCAATTTCCACAAGGCGTTCTTTCAATAGGGTGATACGCTGGAGGATGATACGGCGGTCGAGCTCCAACTGTGTTTCACCCGGACCACGCAATCCCACACTACCTTTGCCGCCACCGGAACCAGAACCACCACCTTGTCGTTCCAAGTGTGTCCACAAACGTTGCAGGCGGGGCAGCATATAGCGGTACTGCGCCAGTTCCACCTGCGTCTTGGCATTGGCCGTCTGGGCCCGCATGGCAAAGATGTCGAGGATGAGACTTGTACGGTCCAGAATCTTCACCTTCAACTCCTGCTCGATATTGCGGAGTTGCTTTGCGGTGAGTTCATCATCGAAGATGACCATACCTATTTCCCTGTCGTTGTCGGCTTCCGCCTCTATATATTGCTTGATTTCCTCGAGCTTTCCCTTTCCCACATAGGTCACCTGGTTCACCCCTGTAACACGCTGGGTGAAACGCTTCACGGTGACAGCGCCTGCCGTGTCGGCCAGAAACTCGAGTTCGTCGAGATATTCCTTGGTTTTGTCTTCGTCCTGCTCTTTGGTAATCAGACCTACCAAGATGGCAGTTTCTGCCTTGACCTCCGAGATTACAAATTCTTTCATGTATACTTGCTACTAATTAATCATAGGTGCAAATATACGTGTTTTTTCTGACATATCGAATGGGGAGCACAGGAAATATTACACAAATTTGCGGGAGAGCCATCTGCGCACAGGAGTTTCGATGAAACGCAGGCAACACCAGGCCAGCAGCACACAGCCTACCACCACACCTACTGCCAGTGCGATGTGGGTGACAGAAGAGCCGATGCCATGACGGATGAGCCATGCGTAATAGAGATACATGATGGGATAATGCACCATGTAAAGCGGATAGGACAAGTTGCCGAGGAACCGACTGGCGGCAGCTGAACTGAGGACAGAAGGCGAGGCAGGCGCTTCGGAACATGCCGACCCGGAGGCTCCTAACCACACCAAACAGGGAAAGACGAGCATCACACAGAAGGCTTCATAGATGCTGTTGAGGCATACGGGAGCTTTGCCGGGAATATAAGGCACCAGAAACAGGAGGAGCAAGACCAGTGCACAGGGCCAGAAGGTATGTCTTACAGCCAAGGGCACAAACTTACGCGACAGCCACAAGCCTAAGGTAAAGGGGAAGAGCATGCGCAACAGACCACCAACGGCATTGGGCGCATCAAGGGTCCATCCTACTCCCATAGAGCCATAGCCACTGGCATCCGACAAGGCAAAGGTGAGCCAGCCTGCCCCAAGCAGCAGGGTGAGCGTGCCCAACATGCGTGTGCCCAGCTTGCGGATGAAGAGGGCATATAGGATATTGCCGATATATTCGAAGAAAAGCGACCAAGCCGGACCGTTCAAGGGAAACATCTCGCCATTGCCACGCACTTCACGCGGGCATCCCGGCACAGCAGGCAGGAGACACATGGCAAAGAACAGGGCCACGAGCGTCCAAGAGAGAGGCACCTTTGTGCCATCCCAATGGCATGCTCCCTGCAGCAAGAATGTGGTAACACCCAAGAGTGCGCCCACCACCACCATAGGATGCAGGCGGATAAGGCGCCGTTTGAAAAATCCCGACAGGGTAAGTCCTTGTTTCCATCGGTCGTCATAGGCATAGCCTATCACAAACCCGGAAAGTATGAAGAAAAAGTCTACCGCCAGATAGCCATGATTGAGACAGGTGATGACGGGCAGGTTGCCCGCAAAGGCATAGCCCTCGAAGATGTGATAAATTACTACAAGCAGGGCTGCCACACCACGCAGCCCATCGAGCTGTTCATAGTGCGGTTTGGCATGTACATGCGTCACTGTACGGTTAGCTAAAGTCATTACAGAATGGTTTGAAAATAAAAAAAAGTGAAACAAAAGGTGATAGATGGTGCCCGTCTCTCCCAGTGGGGCAAACATGCTACCCCCTCAGAAGGACAGGGCTTTGCAAAGTTACGAAATTTCAGTTAGAAGACAGACAAAAAGCACAGATTATTTGTTTTTTCACAAAAAAAAGGCTTTTTCATTTCTCGATATGAAAGGTATTTCGTAATTTTGTGAATCGAAACACTTAACTTAAACACTTATAAAAAAATGAGATTAATTATCGAGTCTGATTACAATCAGCTGTCACAATGGGCAGCAGATTATGTTGTAGCACGCATCAACGCGGCACAACCTACCGCTGAGAAACCTTTTGTGCTGGGCCTTCCCACAGGTTCTTCACCCGAAGGAATGTATCGCTGCTTGGTAGCTGCTTACAAAGCCGGCAAGGTTAGTTTCAAACATGTGCTCACCTTCAATATGGACGAGTATGTAGGACTTCCCGAGAGCCATCCCGAAAGCTATCACTCCTTTATGCGCCGCAACCTTTTCGACCACATTGATTGCCCGGCCGAGAACATCCATATTCTCAATGGCAACGCACCCGACCTGGCTGCTGAATGTGCCAACTATGAGCGTATGATTGAAGAAGCCGGTGGTGTGGACCTTTTCTTGGGCGGTATCGGTCCTGACGGACACATCGCTTTCAATGAGCCCTTCTCTTCACTTACTTCACGCACTCGCGTCAAGACGCTGACTACCGACACCATCATCGCCAACAGCCGTTTCTTCGACAACGATGTGAACAAGGTGCCCAAGCATGCACTCACCGTAGGTGTAGGTACCGTGATGGCTGCCCGTGAGGTGTTGATTCTCGTGAATGGTCACCACAAGGCAAGAGCCCTGCAGGCTGCTGTGGAAGGTCCTGTTACACAGGCATGGACCATCAGCGCATTGCAGCAGCATCCTCATGCTATCATCGTAGCCGACGAGGCTGCCACTGAGGAGTTGAAGGTGGGTACTTACAAGTATTTCAAAGATATTGAGAAAGATAACCTCTAAACAATCAGCATCATGAGATTGAATTTAAGTTCACAGATTGTATTGAACAAGATTCCGGAGGCTTTCTACAACCCCAAGACGGCCGTAGAGCGCTCTGAGATTACCCGCGAGGAGCATATTCGTACCGACATCTTCCAGACCATGGAAGAGGGTGCCAGCAATATTGCCGATGCCATTGTGGCTGAAATCAAGGCCAAGGAGCAACTGGGCAAGTATTGCGTGTTGGGATTGGGTACAGGTCAGTCGCTGACTCCCGTCTACAACGAACTCATCAAGCGTTACGAGCAAGGCGAAATCAGTTTCCGCAATGTGGTAGTATTCAACGTTTATGAATATTTCCCCTTGGTAGCCGGACAAAACAGTGCCTTGAACCAGTTGCGTGAGCGTTTACTGAGCCATGTGGATATCCCTGAGCAGAATGTGTATTCGTTAGACGGCACCATCTCACAGGAAAAGGTGCAGCAGCAATGTCGCTTGTATGAGCAGCGCATCCAGACCTTCGGTGGCATCGACGTGATGCTGTTGGGTATTGGCCGTTTGGGTAACATTGCTACCAATGAGCCGGGTTCTGGTTTGACCTCTGCCACACGCCTCATCCTTATCGACGCTACCAGCCGCGAAGAAATGAGTGTGAGTTTCGGTTCTACCGAGAGTGTTCCTCCCTGTTCTATCACGCTTGGTATCGCAAATATCCTTGCCGCCCGCAAGATTTACCTCACAGCATGGGGTGAAGAAAAGGCCGACATTATTTGCAAGACGGTGGAAGGCAAGATTTCAGACAGTATTCCTGCTTCCTTCCTGCAGACCCACAACGATGCCCATGTGGTCATCGACCTGTCTGCTGCCAGCAAACTGACCCGCATTATCCATCCTTGGTTGGTGACCAGCTGTGAGTGGACCGACAAACTGACGCGTGCTGCCCTCGTATGGCTTTGCCAAATCACCGGCAAACCTATCTTGAAACTCACCAACAAGGATTACAACGAGAATGGCCTGTCGGAACTGTTGGCTCTTTATGGTTCGGCTTACAATGCCAACATCAAGATTTTTAACGACCTGCAACATACCATTACCGGTTGGCCTGGTGGCAAACCCAATGCCGACGATACCTATCGTCCGGAGCGTGCCACTCCATTCCCCAAGCGTGTGATTGTATTCTCACCGCACCCCGATGACGACGTTATCTCTATGGGTGGCACTATCCAGCGCTTGGTGAAGCAGGGACACGACCTGCATGTGGCCTACGAGACAAGTGGTAACATTGCTGTTGGCGATGAGGAGGTGACACGCTTCATGCACTTCGTGAATGGCTACAACCAACTCTTCATGAACAATGAGTGCGAAACCATCAAGAATATGTATAAGGAAATCAAGGAGTTCCTCGCTACCAAGAAGGAGGGTGACATCGACACCGCAGAGGTTCGCACCATCAAGGGCTTGATTCGTCGTGGTGAGGCGCGCACTGCTTGTACCTTCAACAATATTCCGCTCGACCACGTGCACTTCCTCGACCTCCCCTTCTATGAGAGCGGTAAGATTGAGAAGTTGCCCATGACAGAGAAGGATGTGGAAGTGGTTCGCCAGCTGTTGCAAGAGGTGAAGCCGCAGCAGATTTTCGTTGCCGGTGACTTGGCCGACCCCCATGGCACACACCGTAAGTGTACAGATGCCGTGATGGCAGCTATCGACGTTGAGAAAGAGGCGGGTGCTGAGTGGCTGAAAGATTGCCGTATCTGGATGTACCGCGGTGCTTGGGCTGAATGGGAAATTGAGAACATCGAGATGTGTGTGCCCATGAGTCCGGAGGAGTTGCGTGCCAAGAGAAATTCTATTCTCAAGCACTCTTCACAGATGGAAAGTGCTCCCTTCCTCGGCAATGACGAGCGTTTGTTCTGGCAGCGCGCAGAAGACCGCAACCGCGCTACAGCTGCACTCTACGACTCTCTCGGCTTGGCTTGCTACGAGGCTATGGAGGCATTTGTGGAGTACAAACCCTTATAATCATGA
>CAMAMZ010000079.1 GCA_945837185.1 uncultured Bacteroidales bacterium
CTGCCGACCATATCATCAACGGCAACAAACACGACAACTTCTGGGAGATGGGCGACACCGGTCCTTGCGGCCCTTGCTCTGAAATCCACCTCGACTCGCGTACAGCTGAAGAGAAAGCTTTGGTACCGGGCCGTTCCCTTGTCAACAAAGACAATCCTCAGGTCATAGAAATCTGGAACATCGTCTTCATGCAGTTCAACCGCAAGGCCGATGGCTCGCTCCAGCCCCTCACCATGAACGTCATCGATACCGGCATGGGCTTTGAGCGCTTGGTACGTGCCATCCAAGGCAAGAACTCCAACTACGATACCGATATTTTCCAACCCGTCATCAAGGAGATATCACGCTTGTCGGGCAAGACTTATGGTCAAGATGAAGATGTGGATGTGGCCATGCGTGTCATTGCCGACCATCTTCGTGCCGTGTCATTCTCTATTGCCGACGGACAGCTTCCCGGCAATGCCAAGGCAGGTTATGTCATCCGACGCATCCTGCGCCGTGCGGTGCGTTATGCCTATACCTTCCTGCAGCAGAAAGAGGCCTTCCTCTACAAGCTCCTGCCTGTATTCATCGGTGAGATGGGAGGGGCTTATCCCGAACTCACAGCCCAGCGCGAACTCATTGCCCGGGTGATGAAAGAGGAAGAGGATTCCTTCCTGCGCACCCTCGACAAGGGTATCACACTCCTCTCCAATGCCATCGAGAACATGAAGGCACAGAACAACACCGTATTGGATGGTGCCCAGGCTTTCCGTCTCTTTGATACCTATGGCTTCCCCCTCGACCTCACCCAGCTCATTTGTCGTGAGCATGGTCTCACCGTCGACGAGGCGGGCTTCACGGCAGAAATGGAGCAACAGAAAGCACGTGCCCGCAATGCTGCGAGTGTGGAGAACGGTGATTGGGAAACGATTCTGGAAGGTGAGCAGCAGTTTGTGGGCTACGACTTTACCGAACACGAATGCCATATCCTTCGCTACCGTAAGGTTACCCAGAAGAAACAAACCTTCTATGAGCTGGTGCTTGACTACACTCCGTTCTATGGCGAAATGGGTGGTCAGGTAGGCGACAGTGGTGTCCTGGTAAGTGAAAACGAAACCGTCACCATCGTCGACACGAAGCGCGAGAACAACCAAAGCATTCATATCGTGCGACAGCTGCCCCAACAGCTGACAGCAGACTTCATGGCGTGTGTCGATGTCGACAAGCGTCAGGCCAGTGCAGCCAACCACACCGCCACCCACTTGCTCGACTATGCCCTGAAACAAGTGTTGGGCAATCATGTGGAACAAAAGGGTTCTTATGTCAGTGCCGACACACTCCGTTTCGACTTTTCTCATTTCCAGAAAGTAACCGACGAGGAATTGCGACAGGTGGAGCGCATGGTGAACACCCTCATCCGTCAGGACATCCCCCTCGATGAGCACCGCAACATGCCTTTGGAAGAAGCCAAGCAAATGGGTGCCATCGCATTGTTCGGAGAGAAATACGGCGACACGGTGCGTGTGGTTCGTTTCGGTCCTTCCTGTGAGTTCTGTGGTGGCATCCACGCTGCATCAACGGGGCATATCGGCATGTTCAAGATTGTTTCCGAGAGCAGCGTAGCCGCCGGCATCCGCCGTATTGAAGCCCTCACCGGCAAGAACTGCGAAGAAATGATGTATGCCCTTGAGGACAATATCAAAGCCGTGCGGGCCTTGTTCAACAATGCCAACGACCTGCGTTCTGTCATCACCAAATACATCGAAGAGCACGATGCCATGCGCAAGCGCATCGAGCAGTTCCAGGCACAGGCTGTGGAGCGCACCAAGGATATGCTCGTTGCCAAGGCACGCACCCTCAACGGTGTCACCGTGGTCAGCGCTGTCCTTCCCTTGTCTCCTCAATCGGCCAAAGACCTTGTATTCAAGATTCGTCAGGCCATTCCTAACCAGTTGCTGTGTGTCATTGGTACCACCGACCATGACAAGCCTCTGCTGAGTGTCATGCTGAGCGACGATATGGTGAGCGAGCATAAGTGGAATGCCGGACAGATGGTGCGCGGAGCTGCCCATCTCATCCAAGGTGGTGGCGGTGGCCAACCGCACTATGCCACAGCAGGAGGTCGCAATGCCGATGGTCTTAGCGCCGCAGTCGATTTGGTAATTGAGAACGCTGTCAATTCCTAATCCTGCTCATATCATATAGTATTCCCCAATTTCCTTTCATCCTGCCTGGCGCCATTCTGCCAAACGGTGAAAGGAAATTGGGGAATTTGCTTGCTGCAAGCCCGCACTTAGCAGGGCCCGACCCTCCGGCAGCCAGGGTTCACTGCTTGGGCCAGTTCACGATATACAGGCACGATGAAGCACGCGTAAAGGCAGTATAAAGCCAGTGATAATAATCGGCCGTCATCATCTCCGGCAACACATAACCTTGGTCCACATACACATGCTCCCACTGCCCACCCTGTGCCTTATGACAGGTAACGGCATAGGCAAACTTCACCTGCAGCGCATTGTAATGCACGTCATCACGCAAACAGCGCATCCGCTCCGCCTTGGTAGGCACATCCGCATAATCTTCCAGCACCCGCTCACGCAAGGTCTCCACCTGCTCCTTCGACAAGGCAGGCGCCTCCGCATATAGGCTGTCTATCACCACCGTGGTCTGCACCTCATAGTTGTCATAGTCGGGAAACTGCAGCCACACATCGGCAAAGGTAAAGTCGTAAAGGGTTCGCTGCCTTCGCACACGTTGCACCACACAACGGTCGCCATTGGCCAGGAAGTCGAAAGGAGGGCGCTCCGTGTCTTTGTTGCCACAGATGGCACCATAATGGTTCTTGGCTATCATCAGCCAATCACCCGAGGCCAGTTCCTCCTCCCTGTCCAGCACCCTGTTCCTGATACCCATATTATAGCGTATGGCCTGCTTGTTGCTGCGCACCACCACCATGGTCTCCTCCATGCCCACCTGCCGATAGCTGTTTTCCAACTGCTCCACAAAGTCACTCCCCGAAATCATCTTGATGTCGGCAAACCGTGCCGCAACCAATGCCGGGAGCAATCCCTCCACCCCCGTGGCAAGGAGCTGCCTCACCAAGGTGGCATTATACAAGATGCCACTATCCTGGCGTTGCCGCAGCACCTGTGTCATATCACACGCATACACCTGTAGGCCATAACCACCCAGCACGGCACTATCTAAGGCGGGCGATACCTCTTCGCCTATCGGGGGCAACTGTGCTGCATCCCCTATCAGCCACATCCTGCAGTTGCGTCCGCCATAAACATAACGCACCAAATCATCCAACAGGCGTCCGCTCCCAAACATATAGCCCCCGCCATTAGCAGAAAAAAGATTCTCGAAACTGCTTTGATTGGCTATCATCGAACACTCATCCACGAGAAACAGCGTGTCGGCATGCAGATTCTCTTGCAACAGAAACTGTCCCTCCCCTGAGGCAAACGACCGTTCTCTGTATATCTTGCGATGAATGGTCAGGGCACGATGACCGCTATAAGCCGACAACACCTTGGCGGCACGCCCCGTAGGAGCCAACAGCACCAGTTTCTGTCCTACAAGCGAAAGCGTTCTGATCACTGCCCCCGCCAACGAGGTCTTGCCGGTTCCTGCCGCACCCTTCATCACCATAACAGACCCATGTCCTCTGTCTGCCATAAACTGCGTCAACACCCGCAAAGCCTGTTCCTGGTCGGCAGTAGGAGTAAATCCCAACTGCGCCACAACCCGTTTCATGAATTCTTCTTTTGTCATCTTTCGTCCCTTCGCCAATCAGCTTGTCAGACAAAAGTACACATTTCCCCGTTTTCAACAAAAAAAAGGGCAAAAAAACGCTATACGGTATGACTGAAAAGATTTTTTTCGCTAATTTTGCAACCATGAATTCATTGCTTCCAACAAAGCTCTTCCTTGTGCTTTGCACGCTACTATTGGCCATCATGTGCTTGTTGAGCATCCGCCAACCGCTCACCTTCCAAAACGAACGTGCCCGGCGGGAGAAAGTCGTAGCAAGTCGTTTGCTGCTGATTCGTTCGGCCGAAATGCGTTACAAGGCAGCGAAAGGTGTGTTTTGCGCCTCTTTCGACACCCTTGTGCATGAGGGATGGATAGCCGACTCCCTGCAATTCATTCCCTATAGCGGGGGCAAGCGCTTTACCCTCTCGGCCACTGTTCTCAACACGTTGGGTGGCCAAACGGTGCCTGTCATGGAATGTGGCGCGCTTTACGATGATTTCTTGCAAGGCATGGACCGTCGGCAGATTGAATTGCTCAACCAAAAGGCCATCTCCGCAGGTGCCTTTCCGGGCATGAAATTCGGAGATTTGACTAAAAACAATGACAATGCAACAAACTGGAATTAACATAGAAGGACGTCAGGCTAAGGTGGTATTGCGCATTGGCGAAACCAGTCTTTCTTTCGCTGTCGCTGACAGTGAGACGGAAACGGGCGTAGCCTTTGAACCCTATACCGTAAGGAGCGGCATATCAACCGCTGCCAACCTGCGGGAGGCTTTCAAAAATGCCCCCTTGCTGCAACGTGGGCACCGTCGGGCACATGTGCTGTTAGACACCGATTTCCTGCTGGTACCTGCCGAAGAGTTCAATGCCGAAACGGCAGCGGTGTTCTTTCACCAAACCTACACGGGTCATGAAGGGTGCGTGGTGCTGCATCAGTCCCTCCCCGATTTGAATGTGGTGGTGGTGTTTGCCATCAACAAAGATTTGAAGACTGTGATTGAAGACCGCTATGAGGAAGTGCGGTTTTCGCATAGCTGCGTGCCGGTGTGGCTGTTCTTCCATAATCGCGACCATGGCGCAAACAGCCACCGCCTCTATAGCTATTTTCACGACAACAAGATGATGGTGTGCTGCTTTGAGAAAGGGAGGTTCAGCTTTTGCAATACCTTTAAGGCAGAGAGCTCGCGCGATGCCGTCTTCTACCTGCTGTATGTATGGAAACAGCTGGGCTTAGATGGAGGTCGCGACGAACTGCATCTCTCGGGTGCCATCCCGTCACCTTGGATAGAAGACACCCTGCACCGCTATGTGCATCGTGTATGCCCCATCAACCTGTCGGCATGCTTCAATCGCGCCCCCATCACCCGTATGAAACAAATGCCATTCGATATCATCACATATTACATGAAAGGGAAATGAGAGTCATCACCGGTATATATAAAGGTAGGCATTTCGATGTGCCCCGTTCCTTCAAGGCACGCCCCACCACCGACTTTGCCAAGGAAAACTTGTTTAATGTGCTTACTGGCTACATGGATTTTGAAGGCATCCGTGCCCTCGACCTCTTTGCCGGCACAGGCAGCATCTCCATCGAACTGCTGTCGAGGGGAGCCTCGCAGGTGGTGAGTGTAGAGGCCGACCGCGACCATGCACGCTTCATCCGGCAGTGTATGGAGAAATTAGGCACCCACAACCACCAGCTCATCAAGGGCGATGTGTTCCGCTTCCTGAAGCAATGCCATCTACAGTTCGACTTCATCTTTGCCGATCCTCCCTATGCCCTGCCCAATTTGGCAGAGCTGCCCGAGCAAATTCTCTCGCACCACCTCCTGGCAGCAGATGGCCTGTTGGTAGTGGAACATGGCAAGGATTACGACTTCTCCGCACATCCCTGCTTCATCTCCCACCGGGCCTACGGCAGTGTCAACTTCTCGCTGTTCAAAGCAATGGAGAAAACAGCCGAATGATTCCTTCCCACAAACGCGGGAAGAAGCGATGGCTGAAATAAGGTGCATCGGGCGTGAGCAGCACACTCTTCTTCTGGTCCTCGATAAATATGTTTTTCAGTTTCAACGCCATGTCTTTCCCATAGAAAAAGACATTGCCCTCGAAGTTATTCTCAAAACTTCTGAAATCGATGTTTGTTGAACCACAGGTGCACACCCTGTCGTCGCACACCAACATCTTGGAATGTAGGAATCCCTCCTGATAGAGGAACACCTTCACTCCGGCCTCCACCACTTGCGACACAAAAGAGCGACTGGCCCAGTCGGTGAAGAAAGCATCGGCATGGCGTGGCAGCATCAGTCTGACATCCACCCCGGCCTTAGCCGCCGTACAGAGTGCGAAGAGCACAGGATCCGTAGGCATGAAATAAGGAGTCTGCATAAACACATAAGAGCGTGCTTCCATCAATATCCGCACATACCCCTGCATAATTTCCGGCCACGGCATCATCGGACTGGCCATCACCACCTGCGCTATCGTTCCTGTATCAGGCATGGCAGGCATAGGCGGATAATACTTGCGGTTTGTGATGAGCGTGCGGTCTACGAAATACCAGTCAATCAGGAAAGCCCGCTGCAAGGCATACACCACAGGTCCACGCAACTGCACATGCAAATCGTGCCAAGGCATGTTCCCACGCCCTTTCACATAACGCAAGGCAATGTTCATCCCCCCTATAAATCCCGTCTGCCCATCTATCACACAGAGTTTGCGGTGGTTGCGGTAGTTCACCTTACTGGTAAAAGCAGGAAAGCGCACCGGCATGAAAGCATGCACATCCACCCCACCCCTTCTCATCCGTTCAAACAGCGAACGGCGGGTTTTCCAGCATCCTACATCGTCATATACCACGCGCACCTCCACACCCGCTCTGGCTTTATCTATCAGCACATCCGCAATGAGTCGTCCCAGCGCATCATCGTCGAAGATATACGACAACAAGTGAATATGGTCTTTCGCCCTTCCCATGGCAGCTATCAAAGCCAAAAAGAAACGATGGCCATCCGTATACACCACCGTGTCGTCCACCTTAAACGGGAGAGCCTCATGCTGATAGGCAAAGAGATGCATAAGCGTTCTGTTCCGTTCCGGCAACACCAACGGCTCCTGCTCCGCAAACTCCAGCATGCTCCGCTTCGTCAACTGGTTGATGCTTCGCTCGCTAATCATACGCTCCTTGCGCGTATCTTGCCCGAAGAAGAAATAGCAAATCACGCCCACCACCGGAATAAAGCACAGCACCAACAACCACACCAAGGTCTTTGTCGGCGTACGCTTGGTCATCAACACCTTTACCATCACCGCAAGCACGATGAGCGTATAGGCAGTCAGGCAGATAGGCAAGAGATAGTTCATACGATAATATAGTTTCCTAATTTCTGCGCCAGTCGGTTTCTGATAATCTGCATGTCAGCATAAGCTTTCACCTTTGCCGCCAGTTCCTCCGCATTACCTGTTGCCGCGGCAATCTCCTGTTTCAGTGTGCGCAGCCTGCGCTCCACATAATCCATACGGAAGTCCAGCACCATGTGGTTCGTCTGCGCCAGGAGTTTCTCCTCCTCCTTAGTCATCCGTGCCATCCGCTCCTCCTCCGTCAGCGGTTCCTCCTGCGGAGCCTGCACCAGTTGCAGGGGGTCCACGCTCAAGGCTGTTGCCAACTGACTGATTTCAAGGTCGGCATGATGAATGAAATAGGCCTCCGCATCAAATGATGCCTCCTCCGCATGCGCCACACACTCCTCCAACATCCTGTTGTAAAGTTCCTTCGAGAAGCGCAGCTTGTCGGGCAGGAAGTTATAATAAATATACTGAGCCACCGTAAGGTTAAGCACCTGCCCCTGCTCATCCTCCACATTGCGCATCACAATCTTTCCGCCGTTGCGCACAATCATCTGTATCAGCATGCGCTCCACCCGTTCACAGTTACTCTCCTGCATGTTATAGCCGGGAGCCGTCATAGCTGCCGCATGCTGCATGCCTCCCGTCGTTGCCGCAGCAGTCACGGTGGCACTTCCGGCAGGCTCACTCCGCTTTCCCTCCTTCTCCTCCCGGATAAACCTATTCATCGTTTGGATGAGTGTAGCCTCCGAAATCCCCACGAGGTGCACACATTGCTGCACATACGTATCCCGAAGAATCGGGTTCTGCACCATCGATATACTCTTCACGATAGAGTTGATGGCATGGGTACGCTTCACAGGGTCTCTTTCATTGCGCAACAGCAGGTCGGCCTTAAACGAGATGAAATCCTTCTGTTGCGTTTCCACATACTGTTTCAGCTGCTCCGGCGTATGTTTACGTGCAAAGCTGTCAGGGTCCTCCCCGTCAGGCAGCAGCAACACCTTGAGGTTCATCCCCTCTCCCAGCAACATATCCGTACCCTTCAAGGCCGCATGCAGTCCCGCCTCATCATCATCATAAATCAGGATAATATTCGGTGTAAGTCTTCTGAGCATCTGTATTTGTTGAATGCTCAGTGCCGTCCCCGAACCCGCCACCACATTCTCTATACCGGCCTGAAACAGCGACAGCACATCCGCCTGTCCTTCCACAAGAAACACGCAATCGGCCTTGGCTATAGCCTTCTTGGCCTGATAGATACCATAGAGCAAATGCGCTTTGTGATAGATGTCCGATTCCGGTGAGTTCACATACTTCATGTTCACCCCCTTGGTACGACTGTCTAACAAACGTGCCGTGAAGCCCACCACCTTTCCGCTCAGTCCCATCCAGGGGAAGATTACCCTCCCTGCGTAGCGGTCAATCAACTGTCCTTGGTCTGTGCTGTAACACAATCCCGTCTTCAGCAGATAATCATCCTTATACCCTTCTTTCCGTGCCCTTCGCGGCAAGGCATAACGGTCTTGCAGGCTATACCCCAAACGAAACTTGCGAATGATATCATCTCTGAAACCACGGCTACGCAGATATTGCTGTCCTAACGCCATACCTTCCGAATCCTTATGCAGCAACTCCTCGAAGTAAGATGCAGCCCATTCGTTGACGATAAACATCGATTCGCGCTCACTCTGTTCCTTCTGCTCCTCGGGCGTCAACGCACGTTCCTGAATCTCTATATGATATTTCGAGGCCAGCCACCGCAGCGCTTCCACATAAGTCATCTGTTCATGCTCCATCAGGAAGGTCACCGCATTGCCTCCCTTCCCACATCCAAAGCAATGACAAGTTCCTCTTGCCGGTGAAACATAAAAAGAAGGCGTTCGTTCGTTGTGAAAAGGGCACAACCCCTTGTAGTTTGCCCCACTCTTCTTAAGCGTCACAAACTCCGACACCACCTCCACGATATTTGCCGACTCCTTTATTCGGTCCACCGTAGCTCTATCAATTGTTGTTTTCGCAATCATATTCACGCCACTCCTTTTTTTCACCGTATCATCAAGTCAGTATGTCACCGGGCATTCGTTTCATCCCATTCTGTTCCACACCTATTATTATATACGCTATCTT
>CAMAMZ010000080.1 GCA_945837185.1 uncultured Bacteroidales bacterium
CCTGCTGGAAACTATCATGCGGTGCAGCCCCTTCCTGCTGAAAGTTGCCACGCCATGCTGTTACAGCCTTCGCCTCACCCACATGAAGGAAGCTGCCCGCCATGAGGAGTCCCCATAACAGGCAGCCTATCTTATATCGGGTCATCAAGCCTTGCGGATGTAATCGGCAATCCATGCACCCACTTCCTTGGTACCATAGGCAGCGCCCCCTTCAACCTGTATTTCGGGCGTGCGCACACAGGCATCCAAACTGGCATCAACCGCCTTGCGCACCAAGGCACCCTCTTCTTTCAAGTCGAAATATTCGAGCATCATAGCCACCGAGAGAATTTGCGCTATTGGGTTGGCCAAGTTCTTGCCAGCTGCCTGTGGCCAGCTGCCATGCACAGGTTCGAACACAGGGGTATGCTCACCGGTAGAGGCAGAAGGCAGCAAGCCCATAGAACCGCTGATACAGCTTCCTTCGTCGGTAAGAATATCGCCAAAGGTATTTTCCGTTACCATCACATCGAAGAAACGGGGGTCGGAAATCATGCGCATAGAAGCGTTGTCGACAAACATATAGTCGACAGTAACATCGGGATATTCCGGTTCCATCTCCTTGGCCACCTGACGCCACAGGCGTGAAGAAGCCAACACATTGGCCTTGTCGACCACGGTGAGGTGGTGTCTGCGTTTGCGGGCATAGTCGAAAGCCACGCGCAGGATGCGCTCTATCTCCGGACGGGTGTAATAATTGGTATCGTAGGCTTTGTCGTTGTCTTGGTATTTTTCACCGAAATACATACCGCCTGTCAGTTCGCGAATACAGATGAAGTCGGCCCCTTGAATCAACTCGTCTTTCAAGGGTGACTTATGAAGCAGGCAGGCAAAGGTTTGCACAGGACGGATATTGGCAAACAAGCCCAACTTCTTGCGCATGGCGAGCAATCCCTGTTCCGGACGCACCTTGGCAGTAGGATCGTTGTCGAACTTAGGATGCCCCACAGCAGCAAAGAGCACAGCATCCGACTCCATGCAGAGCTGGAAGGTTTCCTCGGGGAATGGGTCGCCTACCTCATCGATGGCATGGGCACCGCAGAGTCCTTCACGATAGCTCACCTCATGACCAAACTTGGCGGCAATGGCGTCCATCACAGCCACACCTTGCTTCATAATTTCTGGCCCGATACCATCACCGGGCAATACAGCAATTTTCAGTTTCATACGCTTTATTTCTTGTTTTTTAGTCTTCTATAATGTTCAACATCTTGATGGTGGCCTTGATAGCCGCTTCCGTTTGGTCGGCATCGAGACCTTTAGTTTTCAGGATGCGGTCGTCGCAGCGCCAAGTGATGACGGTTTGCACCAAAGCATCTGTACGTCCACCGGGCGGAATCGTTACAGCATAGTTGGCCAACAACGGGAAGGAACGGTTCAGGCTATCGCGGTATATCTTTCGCAGGGCACGCACAAAGGCATCATACTGACCGTCGCCGGTGCTGTCGGCCTCATAGATGTGACCGTTTATTTCCACCTTGATGCTGG
The DNA here is from genome assembly GCA_945837185.1 of uncultured Bacteroidales bacterium. Lineage (GTDB taxonomy): Bacteria > Bacteroidota > Bacteroidia > Bacteroidales > Bacteroidaceae > Prevotella. The sequence goes on from CAMAMZ010000080.1 coordinate 1,528, forward strand.
CTAAAGGTTTCAAGCCATAGCTGGTGCACACCATGTAGCTGAGCAGTTTCACCTTATCCTCCGGCACATCGTGCTTCAGCACATCGCTCACGATATAGGGCAAATCTTCCTGTGTAACGAGTTCCTTCTTATCGCCCAACTCCGTGATGCGCTGCGTAACCCTCTTAGTCTGTTCGGGGGTGAGTTCCAGTCCCAACTCCTCCAGATTCTTGGCGATGTTGGCCTTGCCACTATTCTTGCCCAAGGCATATTCGCGCTTACGGCCGAAACGCTCCGGCACAAGGTCGTTGCAATACAGGTTGTCCTTATTATCGCCATCGGCATGCACGCCAGCCACCTGTGTGAACACATTCTCACCCACAATAGGTTGGTTGGCCGCTATAGCAATACCGCTGTAGCTTTCCACCAGTCTACTCACATCGTTGAGTTTGCTCTCGTCGATATGCGTACGGGCATGAAACTGGTCTTTCAGAATGACCTGCACGCTGGCTAAAGGGGCATTGCCACAGCGTTCGCCCAATCCATTAACCGTTACATGCAATCCCCGGCATCCCGACAATACAGCGGCCAGCGAATTCGACACAGCCAAGTCATAGTCGTTATGCGCGTGGAAATCAAAGTGCTTTCCGGGATAACGTTTCAGCATCTTACGCATAAACTCCACACAACGCAAAGGGTTGAGAATGCCCAAGGTGTCAGGCAGCATAAAGCGGCGTATTGGCGTGTCGACCAAACGGTCCATCAATCCATACACATAGTCGGGACTATCCTTCATGCCGTTGCTCCAATCCTCCAGATAAATATTTACGAGCATGCCCTTGCTGTCGGCATAATCGATTACGCGCAGGATGTCGTCGGCATGTTCATCGAGCGTTTTGTTGAGTTGTTGCTCACAATGTTTGCGCGAGCCTTTGGTCAAAAGGTTGATAACCTTTCCTCCGCAGTCGTGAATCCAGTCGACCGACTTATTGCCATCCACAAATCCGAGGACCTCAATCTTGTCGATTCCTCCTGTGCGGTCGGCATAGTTGCAAATCATCTGTACGGCACTCTTTTCGCCTTCCGAAACCCTTGCCGAGGCCACCTCTACCCTATCAACCTTCACATCCTGCAGCAGCATGCGGGCAATCATGAGCTTTTCGTGTGGCATGAACGACACGCCACTCGTTTGCTCACCATCGCGCAGGGTACAGTCGAGGATTTCTATCTCGGGTGCGATATGCCGATAGGAGTTGCCTACTTGTTGTGCTGTTCCCATTCTTCAATCTTTTGGCGGTTCTGCACCAGGAAATCGATGTCGTCGAGGCCGTTCATCAAGCAATGCTTCTTGTAGCCGTTAATTTCGAAATGCTCGCTTTCGCCCGTCTTAAGATTGGTAACCGTTTGGTTGGGCAAGTCGACCTTCACCTGTGTCTGATGATCAGCGGCAATACTATCGAAGAGATGTTGCAGGAACTCCTCACTTACCACCACGGGGAGCACGAAATTGTTCAGTTCATTGTTCTTATGTATGTCGGCAAAGAAGGAACTGATTACCACCCTGAAGCCATAACCTGCTATGGCCCATGCAGCATGCTCACGACTGGAGCCCGATCCGAAGTTCTTTCCTGCCACAAGGATGCACCCAGAGTAGGAAGGGTCATTGAGCACAAAGTCTGTTTTCAGCGTTCCGTCTTTGTGGTATCGCCAGTCGCGAAACAGGTTGTCGCCAAATCCCTCTTTATCGGTAGCCTTCAGGAAGCGAGCGGGGATAATCTGGTCTGTATCCACATTCTCCAATGGCAATGGGATGCAGGAGCTTACTATTATGTCGAATTTTTGTTTCATCTTATCGTATTCTTTCTATCGAAGTCGTCCTGTTGAAATAAGCTTGCTATTGAGTCCTTTTCGTCAGGAGTTATTCTATCTGAAATAATCTATCTATCGTTGTTCACAATACCGTAAAACCAAACCAGTTCAATCGGCCATCAGTTCGCGCGGATCGGTAACCTTACCCGTTACGGCAGCAGCGGCGGCCACCAAAGGTGAAGCTAATAAGGTGCGTGAACCCGGTCCTTGACGCCCTTCGAAGTTACGGTTGCTGGTAGAAACGGCATATTTTCCAGCCGGTATCTTATCGTCGTTCATGGCCAGACAAGCCGAGCATCCAGGTTGGCGGATAGCAAAACCGGCATCGGTCAGCACTTTGTCAAGACCCTCTTCACGAATTTGCGCAGCCACAGCCCATGAACCGGGCACTAACCAAGCCACCACTCCAGGTGCTTTCTGTCTGCCCTTTACAATCGAAGCAAAAGCACGGAAGTCTTCAATACGTCCGTTGGTACAAGCTCCAAGGAACACATAGTCGATGGCATGACCCAACAACTTTTCACCAGGTTGGAATCCCATATATTCGAGCGACTTGAGGAAAGATGCTTTACCAGCCTCATCGGTATCGGGCAACGTGTCGAGCGTGGGAATAGCCTCGCCTATGCCAATGCCCATACCAGGGTTTGTGCCGTAGGTGATGCGGGGTTCTATGTCGGCAGCGTCAAACACGAGTTCCTTGTCGAACACAGCATCGTCGCCACTACGCAGCGTTTTCCAATAAGCCACAGCCTTTTCCCATTCCTCACCCTTGGGAGCATATTCGCGCCCCTTGATGTAGGCAAAGGTTGTTTCGTCGGGTGCAATGAAGCCACCACGGGCACCCATTTCTATTGAGAGGTTGCACAGGGTGAGACGACCCTCCATGGTGAGGTTGCGTACCACCTCGCCAGCATACTCCACGAAATAGCCTGTTGCTCCCGATGTAGTGAGGCGTGCCATGAGAAAGAGTGCCACATCCTTTGCCGTAACACCCTTCGACAAGGTTCCTTCAATACGTATGCGCATGGATTTGGGTTTCTGCTGCAAGATACATTGCGATGCCATCACCATCTCCACCTCGCTCGTACCTATACCAAAGGCCACAGCTCCCATGGCACCATGGGTAGAGGTGTGCGAGTCGCCACACACAATAGTCATGCCAGGCAACGACAACCCTTTCTCAGGTCCTACCACATGAATAATACCATTATCTTTGCTGTTCATCTTAAACTCCGTCAACCCGAAGTCTTCACAATTCTTGTCGAGTGTTTCCACCTGTTTTCTTCCAACGGGGTCGTCGATCGGCTTGTCCTGATCGTGTGTAGGAATATTATGGTCGGGCATACAGACAATCTGTGCCGGACGGAAACATTGCAGACCACGCTGTCGCATGTCGGCAAAAGCTTGTGGTGACGTCACCTCATGACAATAGAGGCGGTCGATGTAGAGTTGTGTGGGGCCGTCGGTCACTACCTGCACGGCATGCTTGTCCCAAATTTTGTCGAATAGTGTATTCATCTTCTGAACTTATTGATACAATCTATATATGCTTCTACGGAAGCCGTTACAATATCGGTATTGGCACCAAAGCCATAGTAAACATTTCCGGCATATTCAACCTGCATGTGCACCTTGCCCACATCGTCGGAACCTTTACTTATAGCTTGGATGGTAAACTCCTTGAGCGTCATTTGTTTGGTAATAATCTTCTTGAGTGCTTTGATAGCCGCATCCACAGGACCATTGCCCGAAGAGGCTTCTTCAAACATCTGTCCGCTAATGTCTAAGCCAATGCTGGCCACACTCTTCACGCCCTTGCCCGTGGTAACTTGCAGGTAGGCGAGCTTCACCGCACGACTCTCTGCTGTGTCGGCACCCGCCAACATCAAGATATCGTCATCATTGATTTCCTTCTTTTTATCAGCGAGTTTCAAGAATTCCTTGTATAGTTTGTCGAGGCGGTTCTCATCGCTCACATCCACCCCGTTCACATGGAGTCTGTACTTCAAGGCGGCTCTGCCCGAACGGGCTGTCAGCACAATAGCGTTGTCATCGAGACCCACATCCTTAGGATCGATAATCTCGTATGTCTGTACGTTCTTGAGCACACCATCCTGATGTATACCACTGGAATGAGCAAAGGCATTACGCCCCACGATGGCCTTGTTGGGTTGCACGGGCATGTTCATGAGGCTCGACACCATTCGCGAAGTGGGATAGATTTTGGTAGTGTTGATATTGGTGTCAATATTGAGGTGCTTGTGGCACTTCAGAATCATGGCTATCTCCTCAAGCGAGGTATTACCCGCACGCTCACCAATACCGTTGATGGTTACTTCCACTTGGCGTGCTCCACCCAGCACACCACTGAGGGTGTTGGCAGTGGCCATGCCCAGATCGTTGTGACAATGGGTAGAGATGATAGCTTGGTCGATGTTAGCCACATGTTCCTTGAGATAGGCTATCTTGGCACGATACTCCTCGGGCAGACAATAGCCGGTGGTATCGGGAATATTCACCACTGTAGCTCCGGCCTTGATGACAGCCTCTATCACGCGTGCCAAATACTCGTTTTCCGTGCGTCCGGCATCTTCGGCATAAAACTCCACGTCTTCTACATAACGCTTGGCATACTTCACGGCAGCCACGGCACGCTCTATGATTTCCTCTCGATTAGAGTTAAACTTATAGCGAATATGGCTATCGCTGGTGCCTATGCCGGTATGGATACGTTTGTGCTTGGCATACTGCAACGATTCGGCAGCCACATCGATGTCTTTTTCCACGGCGCGGGTCAGGGCGCAAATGGTGGGCCATGTCACTGCCTTACTTATTTCTATCACACTGTTGAAATCACCGGGCGAGGATATGGGGAATCCTGCCTCTATCACATCTACCCCCAACTGTTCCAACTGCTTGGCCACCTGAATTTTCTCAACCGTGTTGAGCTGACATCCGGGCACCTGCTCGCCATCGCGCAGGGTAGTGTCGAAAATGTAAAGTCTTTCGCTCATATACCTTATATATTATATATTTATTGTTTCACAATGTTGTTGCACAAACAAAAAAGCCTTTCACACTTATTATCAGGAAGTGGAAAGGCTCTATGGCATGCATTGCATCTACACACATGGGTACACCCAATCACTTCCGGCCGATTTGCGCAGTCGAATTCGAAGAATAATACCCAATAGGTTCTGCAACTTGTTCATTTGTTATACTTTTTTATTGAAAAGCCGTGCAAAGATAGCCATTTAATATGATTCGTGCAAATAATTTGTTATTTTTCTACCAAAGTTACTTTCATTTTCATGTTCTTTACCCCTTTATTACATCAAAACGGTTGTATATCGTCGGCGGGTGGGAAAGGATCGCCGAAAGGATTGTCGTCATCGCTATTCATCTTGCTTCCTCTAAACTCACCACCGCCACCAGGAGGCAGAGGCGAGGGAGTGCGTTCCGGGTCTTGGAAACGGGTGAACTCTCCTCGGAAGGTGAGCAGCACATCGCCCGTGGCACCCTTACGATGCTTGGCAATGATGATTTGAGCCATACCATGCAGGTCGTTGCCCTTTTCATCCTGATAGATATGGTAGTATTCCGGTCGATGCACAAAAAGCACCATGTCGGCATCTTGCTCTATGGCACCCGACTCACGGAGGTCGCTCAGCTGTGGACGCTTACCTTCCAATCCTTCACGATTCTCTACCGTACGGTTCAGCTGCGAGAGGGCAAGGATAGGAATATCCAGTTCCTTGGCAAGACCTTTCAGCGAACGACTGATGGTTGACACCTCCTCCTGTCGACTGCCAAACTTCATGCCGTTGGCATTCATCAACTGCAAATAGTCTATCATGATTATCTTCACCCCTTTCTCACGCACCAGTCGACGAGCTTTTGTACGCAACTCAAACACGCTCAACCCTGGCGTATCGTCAATATAAAGGGGCGCTCCCATCAGCAGGCGCAGATTCTTGTCGAGGCGCTCCCACTCATCAGGCGAGAGTTGGCCGTTGAGAATCTTGTGTCCTGATATCTCACAGGTGTTGGAAATGAGTCGGTTCACCAACTGCACATTGTTCATTTCGAGCGAGAAGAAGGCAATGGGTGTTTGGTTGTCGACAGCGATGTTCTTGGCCAAACTCAATGCAAACGACGTTTTTCCCATGGCAGGACGTCCGGCTATTATGACCAAATCAGAGGGTTGCCACCCCGATGTTTTGTCGTCGAGCTTGTTGTAACCGGTAGGAATACCCGTTAAACCACTTGTGTTGGCCGATGCTTTCTGCAAGATGTCCACCGCTTGCCTTATCACAGGATCAATCTGCGTGAAGTCTTGCTTCATGTTGCGCTGCGAGAGTTCAAACAGTTCTCCCTCGGCATGCTGCATGAGTTCTTCCACATCCACCGTCTCATCGAAAGCCGATGTCTCTATCCTGCTGGCATAGGAGATGAGTTGGCGTGCCAGAAACTTGTGGGCTAAGATTTGCGCATGGTATTCGATGTGTGCCGACGAAGCCACATGGTGACTGAGTTCCAACACATACATCGCTCCTCCCACTTCTTCGAGCGTGCCTTCCCGTTTCAACTCCTCTATCACCGTCGATATGTCTACCGGGTGTTCTTCCATATTCAGCGTTTGTATGGCACGATACACTTTTTGGTTGCGGGGTTCGTAGAAACTCTCAGGGTGCAATAGTTCCGACACCACCGTAAAGGCATCCTTATCTATCATCAACGCACCGAGCACCAGGCGCTCCACGTCTAATGCTTGCGGCTGCAAATGTCCGTATGATAAATCAATGGGTGTAGACGTATTCTTACGTCTGTTTCCGCCTTGTGTATTGTCTGCCATCTTGCTGCTGTTTATGGATAATTGGCCACAAAATTACAAAATAAATCTGATAACTCCTCTTTTGCGCATCAAAATATTCATGGCTTGTTACTGTATCAAAACGGCCACAGCGGACCGTTACCCTTGCCAATATGTAAGTCTTTACCTTTCCATATTGCGCTATCAATCAGCAGTTTGGCATTTTCAACGGCCTTGGGCAAAGGTAGTCCTTCGGCAAGAAAGGTGGCTACAGCCGACGATAGGGTACACCCTGTGCCATGAAGATTTGAGGTGATTATCTTGGGTGAAGAGTAAACATACGTATGGCCATCGGGGCAAAATAGCACATCCCTCATCACGTTTCCTATACCATGTCCGCCTTTCAAGAGAAAGCTTGTTGCATGGTGTGAAGCGAGGAAATGCCCTACCCTTTCGAGATTGTCGACTGTGGTTGATGACGAGAGTCGCATGGCCTCCGGGATATTGGGCGTTACGAGTGCGCAAAGAGGGAAAAGTTCACCTTGTATATATGCTATACAGTTGTCATCCATCAATGGGGTACCGCTGGTTGACAGCATAACAGGGTCGCAAACGATAGGAACCTCCACATGCTTCAGAAAGGAAACAATGACCTTTGCCGATTCCTCATCAGGAATCATGCCTGTCTTGACAGCATCTATATGAATATCAGACAATACGGCTTCAAGCTGCGCGCGGAGCATATCTTCAGGCACCCGCATCACTTTCCGCACGCCACAGGTGTTCTGAGCTGTGAGAGCCGTTGTAACGGTCACGGCATAATGATTGAGCGCTGATATGGTTTTCAAGTCCTGCTGTATTCCTGCTCCTGCGCAGGAGTCGCTTCCCGCTATTGTAAGTATTGTCTTCATCTTCCGTTCATTTTCTTGCTATCGCATCACCTTTCTTCTTTTTCCAACTATCACCCTTCTTCTATTCCCTGACAGTTCCTTTCTTCTATTTCCA
>CAMAMZ010000081.1 GCA_945837185.1 uncultured Bacteroidales bacterium
GTTATCTCAACAGTCTGGTTTACTTCCACACCAAGACCCTTCTTGCCGAACTTACCACCCTTTGACACGATAACGATGGCACCGTTGGCACCACGTGAACCGTAGAGTGCGGTAGCGGCAGCACCCTTCAATACGGTTACACTCTCATAGTCGGCAGGGTTCAGGTTCTTCAGCTGAGAACCCCAGTCAGTACCGGCGAGGTTACCGGTCATGGCCTCTTGGATAATCATACCATCGACCACGAAGATAGGTGAGTTGTTCTTGTCTACAGACTTGGCACCACGAATGGTGATAGCCGAAGACGATGTTACACCTGATGCACCAGCCATGTCAATCTGCACACCAGCCACCTTACCTTGGAGGGCGTTAACAGGGTTGATAACATTTGCACGTTCAATTTCGTCGGTTGATACGCGTGAAGTAGCGTAACCCACAGACTTTGCTTGTTTGGGCAGACCCAAGGCAGTTACCACTACCTCACCCAACACCTGTGAGTCTTCTTTCAATGTAATGTCAAGGGGTTTGCCATCCCATACCACTTCGATGGTCTGATAACCCAAGAAAGATACCTGAAGGGTAGTGCCCTTCTTTACTTTTGGCAAAGTGAAATTACCATCAATGTCTGTGATAGAACCTTCCGTGGTTCCCTTCACAACTACAGAAGCACCGATGATAGGCTCACCTGTGGCATCCTTTACGACACCTTTACATGCTCCATTTTGCTGAACAGCCGCTACGGCGTTCATCATCTCAGCTGAAGCTGGTATCGCTCCGCCTCCAAAGGAAGACAGCAGCAATAGCATTCCAATAGATTTTAAATGTTTCAGCATAAATCAAAAAGTTAGATCAAGTTAAAAAGTTTTATTTAAAAACGTCTCTCATTCTCATATTGCTACAACCAGCATTACATGTTGCTTGTTCCTCAGTTTTCAACGGAGCACACACACATAATTTTACGCTGGCCTACCAGAAAAGTTTAATCTGTCTTTCGTTTCTGACCTCCTTATAGGAGGTGTGAAAATTGGTTATTTCTATTTTTCGATGTAAAGTTAATATATTTTTTTTAAGAGACAAAACATTTTTTAAAAAAAAAGCTACTTTTCTGCTAAAATAAAGGGGAACAGCAGGAATATAAGGTTTTTGGATTATTGAAAGCCTAAACAACCATGAATTAATGCCATCACACGTAATTTCACGCCCCAACGCTTTCCTATTATCAGGATGAAGACACCTGCCGCATACTCATCCGTACTTGTTTTGCCTTATATATATATTAATGTACGCGCGTACATTATATAATATCTATAATTGATGGGCGACTATTTTTTTCCATTGATTTTCTTATTCTTCTTTTTTATTGTAAAATAATAATTTACAAAACTATTACTTTCACACCTCCTATAAGGAGGTGTGAAAGTAAATATAACCTACTATAAATCAATATATTTAGATTATACATCTGCTTATTATTAACACCTTGAAATCAAATAATATCCCATTTTTGTCGGTTATAAATTATTACATATCACAAAAACTATAGTTGAGCACAAGGACAAACAACCTTGTAAATTCCCGAACCATAGCGTTTGCATTGTTCCCCTCCTTTTGCTGTAGGCAGGTAAACAAGCGCTGTGGTATTGGCAGGAATGGTAAAGGTCCACACAAGGCGATTGCCTTCATATTTCCACGAACTTGCAATCGTGCCATATACCGACTCATACGACGCTGAGAGATGGGTTAATCCTGCTATGCGGGGCACACGGAGCTCCAAGTGTTTGTAGCCTTGACTATCTTGACGTTGTGTGATGCCAGCCAGATGCTGATACAACCAACTGATCAAATCGCCCAATAGCATCACATGGTTACCGGAGTTCATTCGTGGTTCGGCTGTATCACCATTCCACAGTTCCCATATTGTGGTTGCACCATGTGTCACCATGAATCCCCAACTGGGATAGGAACTTTGTGTAGCCAACTGCCATGCCAAATCATCTCTTCCACCAGCTGTCAATCCGTTCATGATGACTTGTGTGCCCAATACGCCTGTAGCGATATGCGTACCAAAGCGGTTTACCAGTTGGGCTACCACATGCTGAAACACCTGCTCACGATGTGCCGGTTCTACCAGTTGCCATTGCAGGGCAAGCAGGTTGGCCGTCATCGTATTGTTGGCATAATAACCTTTGTCAGCCTGATAAAAGGTGCGGTTGAAGGCTTCACGCACCTCACGGGCTTGCCGTTGCCATTCAACGGTATCTTCGTTGCAACCGCTAATGCGGGCAAAACGATCCATCAACAAACATAAGCGATAATAGGCTGCAGTACCCAAGAGCCGTCCGTCGGTGATACGTGTTGAATCCTTGGAATGAATCAAGTGAGGAGCTTCGGGCGGCACACACCAGTCGCCATACACATCTCTTTGGATAATACCCTCGCGCATCTGTCGACGGTACAGATGCAACATGAACTTCTTCATGGGTTGATAGTTGCGGATGATGGGCAGAGGGTCGGCATACTGGTCATAAAGCATGCCTGCTACCGTATACCAGGCCATAGGCCATGTGACATTATCGTTATACACACTCCAATACCGAGGGGCTATATCACTGACCACACTGTCTGCACGTTGCGTTTCCGTAATATCCCGCACCCATTTGGCATACAGATGATGGTTGTCGAACATAAAGCACTCGCCCAAAGCACCGGTTGCCCTGTCGCCCAACCATCCTAAGCGTTCATCGCGCTGCGGACAATCGGTGGGCATGCCCCGATAATTGCCCCGCACTCCCCAATAGGCACATTGATAAATGCGGTTGAGCATATCGGAGGAGGTGGTGAAAGAGCCTGTCGTGGCCATCTCATCATATACCACCTGCCCTACAATATCCTCCAACCGAGGGGCATGACGAAAGCCTGTTACTTCAACGAAACGGAAACCATGATAGGTGAAGGACGGTTCCCACACTGCCGGACGTCCATGAGCGATATAAGTATCTGTTACCTCTGCCGTGCGCAGATTGGCCAAAAAGAGTGAGTCGGGATGGGTGGGACTCATACGTTCCGCAAACCGCAGGCGCAAGGTATCTCCTTCATTACCATGCAGGCGCACTTGCAACCATCCCACCATATTCTGCCCCATGTCGATCAAGAAACGGCCACCCGACAAAGGTTTCACAGAGAGCGGCTTCACTTGCGCCATAACCCGGATGTTAGGATTCAACTGTGCCTCTACCAAAGGAGCCGGTGCAGGAACAGGCGTAGCCTGCCTCCACCCTTTCATCACAAAACCTGCCCTATTCCAGCCAGGCATTTCCTTTCGCGCATCATATACCTCACCGTCAAATTCATTATTCGACTGTATGGGTCCGTCGGCCATCATGTGCCAGGAAGTATCGGTAGGAATGATGGTTTGTTGGCCATCGGTGGTTGTAACAACCAACTGTGCCAACAAACGAGGCAGACCAAAGCCTCGCATTCCCGGATTGCGCATGGCCATGAAGCGACCATTCCCTAACACAACGCCAATGGCATTCTGCCCTCGCTGCACCATAGCCGTGACATCGAAGGTGTTGTATCTTACCGAACGGTCGTAGTTGGTAGGAGTTGGCGCAAGCACTTGGTTACCCACGCGCTGCCCATTGATATAGGCCTCATACAAACCCAAGCCACAGATATGGAGTACAGCTTGCTGCACCTCGCCCTTGATACCAAATTCACGTCGTAGGTAACGGGCATTGACACGTGTGCGACCTTTTTCCACATCGGTAGCGAAACGGCCTCCTATCCATGTGGCTTGCCATTCCGCAGGATTCATGATGCCCGTGAGCCAAGAAGAGGGCTCGCTGACTGCCGTTCCTACCGTAGAAACGACCTCAACCTGCCAGTAATAACGGGTGTTGCTCCGGAGGGTTTTTCCTTGATAAGGAATATACAGACATGCGTCGGTGGGCACACGTCCTGAATCCCACATGTCAGCTTTTCCTTCCTCTAACAATCGAGAGGAAGAAGCCACTCGAATGCGATAAGCACGCTGCATGACATTCCGCTTCGGTGAAGCCAGCTGCCATGAGAAACGCGGTTCCTTTACATCAATCCCTTCAGGGCATGTCCGTCGTTCAACAGTAGGCTTCACCACCGAGAGAGGGTGCGCTGCCATGACACCCATAGGGAACACGACAGCAACACACCATAGGATAGCACAGAAGGACTGCTGGATAATGTAAAAGAACCGCATGACGATTTTATTTCTTTGCATTCAACTTGTCGACAAGCACCTTCATCCAATAACCTCCTATTACAGAACGCGCCTTGAATCCACGCTGCTTGCCTGTTTTGGTATCGCTCCAGTCGCTGATAGGCACACGCGAAGGCGTTTCGTTAATATACGTATAGACTGGGTCGGCAAACTTCAGGAAGGTTTCCGTATCCGGAGCCATGGCAGCCGTCCACATAATCCAGTCGGTCTTGGTGTAGTCCTTACGACTATCCAACGGCAAGCCATATTTGTTCTGCTTGGTAAGGTAGTATTTGATTTCACGGTCGATAACCTTCTGTGAGAATACCTTCGTACCCCAAATCTGGTCCCAGATAATATTGTATTTCTGGCTCCAGGTAGAATCACGGTCATAGGCCAGTTTATAGTGGTCGCCTTCGATGGCATCCTTTTCCCATTGCTTGCCCATCTTACGAGCAATGTCAAGATAGCGGTTGGCAGTAGCCTTGTCGCCCTTCATACGTGCCAGTTCCGCGAAAGCAGCCACTCCCATAATGGCTTTTACAGCCAGATTGCTGTTATGTGCCCAGTGTCCGGCAAAGTCATCTGTACACAACTGGTTTGTTGGGTCTTGTCCATTCTCCACAAGATAGTCGGTCCAGGTTTGCAGAAGATCCCAATAGCGCTCCGCATACTGGGTATTGCCCTCTATCATGGCTATCTGTGCCATAAGCGTCAGCATATTGCCCGCCTCCTCCAATGGCATGTCATGCTCATAGACTTGTCCGTTGGCAATGGGATAAGTTCCGAGGTCGTGCGCAGCAAAGGGTTTGGTCCAGCGTCCGCTACGGCTATATTCAAAGATAGATGTCATCATAGCCTTCTCCAACTCTGGGTTATAAATCAGGTAGATGGGGGCAGAGGGATAGGTAAGGTCGACGGTATTGACACAGCCATTGGAAGCATTCTCCTTCGAGAAGTAGAGGAGGTTGCCATCCTTGTCTTCAAAGAGTTTATGCGCTGCCATCACCTGACGATAAGAAGCTGAGAGCACCTCGGCATATTTCACATTGCCCGAAGCGAGGGCATCATCGTAAATACGCTTGTCGAGGGCACGGCAGCGCGCCATAATCTGGTCGTAGCCATTATGGAGTTTGGCAAATGCATCAAAGATGGTAGTCTTGCCGTCACGGGCCCAATAACCCTTATAGCGATGGTACATATATTCAATGTCGTAAATCTCATCGTAACCAATGAGCATATAACTGCTACCCTCTTTCACCTTTCCAAAGTTCTTCTGGTAGGTGAGCGCTGCAGCGTCATAAGAACGACGGCTCACAATCTCTTGCTCAGTAGGTGCAAGACAACCCTTCTTGACAAAGTTTTCAATATAGGCTGTACCCGACGAGAGACTGACCTCGCCATTAATGGCAGGAATATAGAGATAACCCCAATCAATGCAACGGCTGTCGCCCTTGGAGGCAAGGATAGGCTGATCGATTGTACCTGTCTTCAGATAGCTGACACCTTGATGGTGCTCTACGGATGATACGGTAGGCTGTGCCTTGGTATGTTTTGTGAACGCAGGGTCGGCACTTATCGAGAACTGCACATCGTGTGCCTGTCCGTCGCGTGAACGTACTTGATAGGAGATGTAGTTGACTGGCGTAGAAAGCAAGTCGAGGTCATCGATGAGCATAGGTGCTGTAAATACCAGATCCAACTGAACCGGTCCGCACTCAAAAGAGTAATAGGTATTGGTGGCCAACACATCGACAGAGAGCTGGTTGGCCTGCTTGATCTGAGCTATGACAGGTGCGGCATTGCTGTAGATACCTACGTCGGCAAGGGCTCCCTTCATGAGGTTATGGCCATGCATGGCAATGATATTCTCCCCCTCATGCAGTGCCTCTTTCAGCGCACCCTGAAGAGCCAATCTCCCCTCACTGCGATAGCCCTTGCCATTCACCGCAAGTTTGCCGTTAATGAAGATACGGGCATTATCATCGTGCGCAAAAAGGAGATAGAGTTCTTTGGCAAGGTCTTCTTTTGTCAAAGTCACAACCCGACGGATATACACATTTGCGTTGTCACCCTCCCAACGGGTACGGGCTTGTGGATTGTCGCTCGTTCCGAATGCTCCTTCCCCTTCTTTCCAGGCAGCATCGTTAAAGCCGGGTTGCTCCCAGCCCTCTGCCGGCTGCTCTTGTGTATAACGTGCAGTCCAAGGATCATCGGCACCCATAGGAGCAATAGGGGCAAGAAGCAGTTTGGAACGCACACCCATGAAGCGGTAAACGGTTCCATCCACACGCAGCAAACCCTCCAACGGTTTCTGCCGAGGCGACCAATGGGTGAGGTTACCATGGTTTAGCTTGTCATAGGGACTCCAGATAGAGAAATAGGGGTCGTGTGACAGGATGGGTACTGCAGGCAGACGCAACTGTGTCTGCTTGTAAGGCTTAAAAACTTCGCTGTTCTGCGCTTGCATTAGCGTGCTCATGGTGAACATGGCGATCAAGATTAGCAATTTTTTTACTTTCATATCTTATAAGTTATAATGTGGATTCTATGTTTTCTTGGCAGCTGATGCCTTCATGGTATAGTGTTCGCCTCCTTATTGGAGGTCGAACACTAATTTACCGCCTTTCATCAAGTCCTGATGGGCAATACGGTATTGGCGAAGCGGTTTGCCGCCCAATGTCATCCGCTGGATGCGTGCGGCTTGCTCCGTAGCACGATTCACCTCTATCACCAAATCGCCATTGGGATAATAGCGCTTATCGAGATGCAAGGTGATGCGGTCGAAGACCGGAGCGGTAAGGGTATAAGTAGGCGAACCGGGACAGTCAGGATAGAAGCCCATCATAGAGAAGATGGCCCACGCCGACATGGTTCCACAGTCTTCATTGCCGGGAATACCATCGGGAGTATCCTTGTAATATTTGTCCAACAGTCTGCGCACCTCTTTCTGCGTGCGCCATTCCTCACCCTTGAAATAACTGAAGAGATAAGGATAGGCGATATCCGGCTCATTGGCTGGGTCATAGAGATTCTCATCAAACACCTTCTGGAGTTTGTCGACAAAAGCTTTCTTGCCACCCATCAGCTTGGCATATCCTGCCACATCGTGCGGCACATAGAAGGTGTAGTTCCAAGCCGAACCTTCATGGAAGCCGGGAGCGTTTGAGAAGTCAGCACCATCTTTCGGGTCGAAGGGAGTTAGCCAGGAGCCGTCGGCATGCCGTGGGCGCAAGGTGCCATACTCCTTGCAATAGTAATGCTTGTAGCCCAAACTCTGCTGGTAGAAGCGCTTGGCATCTTCCGTGTGGCCCAAAGCCTCAGCCAAACGCGAAAGAGCATAGTCGGCTATATAGTATTCCAAGGCATGCGACACGGAGTTGTCGCCTGAATTATCCTGGGCAAAGACACCCATAGGCACATAACCTTTAGCGAGGTAGTCGTCGATATCGGGACGCATCTTGTTCTTTGCACCTTCCAAGGAAGCGCTAATCTTAAAAGCCTTATAGGCAGTGGCCACATCAAAGTCGGTCAGTCCTTTCAGATAAGTATCGGCAATGACAGGAATCGTGGGGTCTCCTTCCATCGTCCATGTTTCTTTTCCAAAAAGTTCCCATTTCGGCATCCATCCCCACTCCTTATACATTGCCACCATAGAGCGCACCATATCAAGCTGGCGGTCCGGATAGAGCAAGGTTTCTAACTGATGCAGGTTGCGATAGGTATCCCACAAAGAGAAGATGGTATAACGGTTGCCTGTTGTGCGACCTATCTTGCCTGTTTCCATCTCAGGATATTCACCATTTACATCCTGCAATACTGTGGGATGAATCTGACTGTGATAGAGCGCCGTATAGAATACACGCTTCTGGGCTTCCGTACCCCCTTCCACCGTAATCGTTGAAAGCGTTTTGTCCCATACCTGATAGGCATCCTTGCGCACCTTATCAAAGGCAAAGGCATTGCCTTGCTCTTTGTCAAGGTTCTCACGTGCATTGGCAATAGACACGAAGCTCACACCCACCTGCACTTCAATCTGTTCACCTTCCTCCGCATCATAACAGAAATAATAGCCAATCTCATTGCCTGCCAGTTCGCGGGTATAGTTACGATAGAGTTTGTATTTCCCATTGTCGGGATCCCACTGGGCCTCTACACCTTGCATAGGCGGTTGCTTCTTCCAGAAACCAGCCTCGCGCGGTGCCTTGTTCACACGCATCACGAAATACATGGGGAACACGGCCTGTGGGTTATAGCAGAAGGTACCCAAGAGACGCATACCTTCTATTTCTGTTGCCGATACACGCCGTATGCTTCCACCTACCTCATTGGTAAGACCGTCACCTACATTCAGCAGGATGTTGGCTTGCCCCTTCGGGAAAGTGTAGCGTTCTATAGAACTGCGGTCGGTGGCTGTCACCTCACAGCGGATGCCATACTTGGTCAGTTCGTTACTATAATATCCCGGTGTGGCTTTCTCATTCTTATATTCAGAGCCATAATGGTGATAATCTACGTCCAACTTGCCGGTGGTGGGCATGAGCAACAAGCTTCCCATTTCCGGGCAACCCACGCCACTGAGCGCTACATGGGCAAAGCCCGTAAAGTATTTATTGGCATATTCGTAGGGAGCCGACCACCATCGCGCATCCTTGTCCTGCACGTTCAAATCGGAGCCCATCACATTGAAGGGCACCACTGACATCAATCCATGAGGTCGCACGGCTCCAGGATTACATACACTAAAATTCGTGGTTCCAATAAAAGGGTCCACATAAGCAACGGGGCTCTTCTGCGCCCTTGCCATCGTCATCACTACGATGAGCGCTGCCATCGTCAAAAAACTTTTGCTGTTCATGTTCGGTTGGTAATATATTCTGTTGCAAAGATAATGCAAATCGAAGACAATACAAAACAAACTTGTTTGTTTTTATTGTTG
>CAMAMZ010000082.1 GCA_945837185.1 uncultured Bacteroidales bacterium
GAATCTGAGTGTGAAGTGACGATTCGGGAGATTACACCTTGGGTATCGAGCGATGATGTTCTTTATGGTGAAGCGGAAGAGGACTTGCCTTCCTATCAGTTGTTGGATTTCTACAGCCGATTGGGTGTAGAAGGTATTGTGGTGGCCTTGGATGCCGGTACAGAGGGTAAGCATGGCTGGCTCGTTTCCACCGACGAAACAGAGGTGGCATGGCTTACCGACACAAATTTGAAACTTTCCGGTTTCTCTTTATATGATGAGCGGGTAAACCTGAACAAAGCTTTGGCGATTGATGCTACCTTGGAAAAATTCCCCGCCCTCAAGTGGTGTGACGACAAGAATGGCAAGCGAACCACAATAGAAGATTTGGCACAAACAGGACTCGATGGGCGTTGGTTCCTGCCTGTAAGCAACCGCCTGCGCGACTTGGTAGGCAATGTATATTTAGGTGTAGAAAACAGTACTTCGTTGGCAGCCTTGAATGCGGCTATCGATGCCGCTTCTCTATCGCCGGAAAAGAAGGTGCATTTCCAAACCGCCAACTGGAACGATGTGGAGAGTTCAGTGGGTTATTGGACATCCAGCTATATGGCTTTCGACACCTATGATGGCAGTCATTTGGTGCGAGCAGTGCTCAGTTCTACAGCCGACTGGGTAGGAGGTGGTAGTGGTGTGCGTGTCACCTATGTCAATGGTTTGGCCGTGCAAAAGGTGCGAGCAGTATACCATTTTTAATCAAGCAAAAGAAAAGAATAAATAGTGTATGAGAAAAGGTGGATTCATTTTCGTCATCATGGGGGCGCTGTGGTTGCTTTCTCTATTGCCTATAGTGGCTTGGGCACAAGATAAGAAACAGGAGAAGGCCATGCAGAGCCGAAAGGCACTGCCTACAACCGTGATGGGAGTAGTCATCGATGCTGAGGCCAATGAGCCTCTTCCTGGTGCTACGGTGCGTTTCAAGAATACTACCATTGGCGTGATAAGCGATGCTGAGGGTAAATTCCGCATGACAGTGCCGGAAAAGGGAAAGGTGTTGACAGTTTCTTTTGTCGGTAAGACAACGGTCGACGTCCCTTTGAAATCAGGAACAACCCATTATAAAATCCTGTTGGAGGACCAGAATGCTGTTTCTGGCGAGGTGGTTGTCACAGGTTATCGCTCCATTTCAAAGACGAGAATGACAGGTGCAGCAGAATCTGTCACCTCAAAAGATATAGCCAACAAAGGATTCTCGTCGGTAGGCGATATACTCCGCGGTTCACTGAGTGGTGTCAGTACCCGTCTCTCTTCGGGTAAGTTAGGCGAGACGCCAGAGATTCGTATTCGTGGTTTGAACTCCATGAATGTGTCGGGCGTTGTTTCCGATATGAACCCGATATGGGTGGTGGATGGCGTGCTGTATAAAGGTAACCTCAACGACCTTATCCCTGAAGACATAGAAAGTATCAACGTGTTGAAAGATGCGGCAGCAACGGCCTTATATGGTTCGCAGGCCGCCAATGGTGTGATTGTCGTACAGCGCAAGTCGGGAAAGGCAGGGAAGGCGCGCATACAAATCACGTCGTCCTTCTCTTTTGAAGAGGCCCCCTCTCCCAAACTGCATATGATGACTACAGCGGAGAAGATTGCCTTTGAGCGTCAGGTTTATGAAGACTTCCCCACATTGGCAAAGGGAGGTCGTGTGATGGAATTGTTGCGCAATGCCGATATGGGTAAGATAACCCATGAGGAAGCGGAAAACGAAATCAGCAGGTTGAGCAAGATTCAAACCGACTGGTATGATGTCCTTTTCCGCTCTCCCTTCTCTCAGAACCATAACCTCTCGCTCTCAGGCGGTACCAACCAAACCTCTTATTACCTGAGTTTGGGCATGCGCAATAGCCATGGTTTGGCACCTGTCAACAACCTGAATAACTACAATGCGTTGATGCGTATTCAGCATAAACTCACGCAGCGTTTGCAGGTGTTCTTCGACCTTTCTGCCAATATTCGTAAAGACAAGGATTCTGCGGGAGGCTCCAGTTTGGTGAGTTATGCCATGTTTGCCAATCCCTATGAGCGGCCTTACGATGAGAATGGCAATGTGGAGTACGACCGTTCCTATGCCAATGCACTCAGTTCTTTGAAAGACGGTTATAAGGTTGACTATAATATTCTTGAAGAACTGAAAAACAATACGACCGAAACAAGTGCCTTGAGTGCCAGAGCCTCTGTTGGCTTTGAGTGGAACATTCTCGACAAACTGCGCTATAGCACCACGTTTGCGTTCAATAGCAATTATTCTAATACGGAACGCATTCTGGCGCCTGGTACAGCCACTTCAAAAAATTCCTCCTGGATAGCATCCATCTATTCAGAGTTGCCTGACGACATGAACAACGGACAACTGACAGAAACCGATGCTCGCAGTGAGAGCTGGACATGGCAGAACCGTTTGAGTTATAGTTTCTCAATCAAAGACAAACATCACATCTCGATGTTTGCCGGCCATGAGGTTTCGGAGTTCCGCACCAACAATAACTATACGCTCTATCCGGAGTATAATCCTGATTTGGGAACTTTTGACGTGCCGGCTTTCAGTGCGCAGTATGTGGATGTGATTCGCAACAAGATGAAAACCATGTTGAGTGTCAGTGAGTCGCTCAACAGGGCTGTCTCTTTCTTTGCTGCCATGGATTATAGCTATAAGGATCGCTATATCATTTCGGCCAGTGCCCGTATGGATGGTGCCGATGTGATAGCCACCGACAACCGTTTCTCTCCGCTGTGGAATGTCAGTTTCCGTTACAACATGCAGAAAGAGCCCTTTATGCAAAAACTAAAGTGGTTGAGTATGTTGGCTTTCAGGGCATCCTATGGTTATACAGGTAGCATCAACCGTACGGTCTATCCCTACAATCTCCTCTCTTACTCTACTTCCAACAAGTTCTTGGGTGTGACGGTGCCCAGCTATATTACACCCAAGAATCCAGACATTAAGTGGCAGAAAAAGGAAGACCGCAGTTTCGGTCTGGAGGTGTCTTTCCTGAAGAATCGTTTCCAGTTTGTTGTCAACTATTATAATAATGTGATTCGCGACCTTATCGATAACTTGTCGCTGCCGGCTTCCAATGGTATCACCACCATTAAGGCCAACAGCTCATCGGTAGCCAATATAGGTTGGGAGTTTAATGTGCGCACGGTGAACTATAGAAGTCGTAGCTTCACATGGATTACCACCTTCAACCTTGCCACCAACGAAAGTAAGGTCATCAAATCCTACTATAAGCGCATAGAAGATATTCCTAAGGGAAGTTTGCGCACAGAGCCCGTAGAAGGCTCGTCTACCAACTCGTGGTTGGGTTATCGCTTTGCGGGTATCGACCCCTTGACAGGGCATACACTGGCTTTTGTGGATAACACCAATCGTGAAACGCCTATCGGATTCCAAAGAGAAGATGGCTCCTGGGTGCTGGATATGGATAATGCTGCCAATGAAGAGGATAAACTGAAAATCAAGGAAGTGTTGGGCAAAAGCTATCCTCCTGTAACGGGAGGTTTCGGTTCTACCATACAGTGGAAACGGTTCTCGCTCGATTGTCATTTCTCGTTTATGACAGGACACTTGATAACCTCTGCCTACTATTCGGTGGCCACAGGTTCTATCTCTTCTGCCTCATTGAATGTGCATCCCTTGGAGGCCTACCGGTGGCGCAAGCCCGGAGACATTACCAATGTTCCGGCTTATAATACTTCCGGTTTAAGCAGCTCGCTCCAAACCGACTATTACGATCGTAAACTGGAAAAGGGCGACTTCCTGAAGTGCACGCAAATCTCTTTAGGCTATCACCTGCCCAATAAGCTATGCAAGGCGGTAAAACTCAAGTCGGCACGCGTTAACCTCAACCTGCGTGATGTCTTTACCATTACTGGTTATAAGGGACTCGACCCGGAGAACTTCGGTAGCTATGGCTACCCCATCTCCCGCAAATATATGTTGTCACTGAGCATTGGATTTTAATCATGAACGAAGCAATTGCAATGAAAAGAAATATCTGTCTGATTCTGTTGTTAGGAGTGTTGTGTACCTCCTGCAAGGACTTCCTTACGTTAGTGCCGAAAGGAAGCAAGGTTGTTACCACTGTGGAAGATGTGAAATCGGAGCTGGTGGGCTATTGGAGTGCCTGTTCCTATTATCGCACCCCTGTCCTCTCCTATGGCACAGCCTCCAATTTGAGTCTGCCTTTCTATAACGATGTCAATACGCACCTCGCCATTTATAGCGACGACATGGACATGTTGATGTTCAACCGTCATCAGGATATTTCCAGTAAGGTGATGGGCTATTACTACCAGGATGTGGAGTGGAAAGGACTCACGCTGGCCTCTGCCATGTGGTCGGCCTCTTATTGCTCCATAGGTTTCATGAATGCCATCATCGACGACTTGTCGGGCATGAAGCCCACGCAGGAAGAACGGGAAACTATTTTGGGTGAAGCCAGACTGATTCGTGCCTGGTGTTTGCTCAAACTCATTCAGTTTTTTGCTCCCTATCATAACGACGCATTGGGTGTGCCCCTCAATTTGAGCTCATCAGATACCGAACCCCATCCGCGTTCCTCACAGACCGAGCTGTATGCTTTCATTGAGAAGGAAGTGGAGGATGTGCTGAGCTATCAGGCATCGCCCCAGCAGTGGAACATCTTCTATCGCAAGCGTTTTATGAATTCTATGCTTGCCGATATGTATTTGTTCAAGGCAGGGTCGGCAGCTGCCGCAAGCGATGATTATGAAAAGGCTGAGCTTTATTCGTCAAGAGCCCTCTCTGGCTATGACCTGGAAGAGAACGCCACCATCCTTGCACGACTTTTTACGAAAGATGCTTTCGACATCTCTCCCGACAACAACTATTGTGCGGTACGCATGGTGTCTTCACGTAGTAATGGCATCGGAGCACAGTACACGGGTATATGGGGAAAAGATAATGCCCAACAGCCTGTGGCGGAGCTCCTGAACTTATATGCTAACAATGATATACGCAGACAGGCCTGGTTTGTGGACGGTGAAGACGAGGGTGTGCCGGTGGTGTATATTGCCAAACCACGTTATGAAAGTGATGAAATGGGCGACCTTACCTTGATTTATCGCACCGCAGAGATGTATCTCATCAACTGCGAAGCCAAGTGTCGTCAGGGAAAGACGGAAGAAGCTGCCAAACTGCTGCGTTCCTTTAGGGAAAAACGTATTGAAGGCTATCAAGAACCTATCGACACGGATGTGCTGCAAGAAGTGCTGAAAGAGCGTAGAAGGGAACTCTGTTTTGAGAATGGTTTGCGATGGCTCGACATGAAACGGTTAGGGCTGACCTGTAGTAGACGGGGATATTCTGACGAGCAGACTGATATGGCCACCTATACGTTAGAGGCCGATGACTATCGCTATGCCTTGCCCATACCCACGGATATAGAAATCGATTATAACAATATCGAACAGAATCCCGGATGGACAACGTTTGAATAATGACGGTTAAAGATGACAAAAGACATGCGTACAATGAAATATGGATTATGCCTGCTGTGCCTGGTTGCTATGGCTGTAGCCTGCAGCAGCGATGATGATTTTGTGTATAAGACCGACGTCGATGCCGGCAACATCAAGTTGCTGGAACTCCGTGCCGACCATTATATGCTCATTCCCGATGGTAAGGCTACGATGAAGTTTTATGTCGATGCCTACAACATCCTTGAGTTGCCCGACTATTCTCCCAGTTATGACGATGAGGGCAAGGTGATATATATACCCTCGGTAAAGCGTGACACCTCACTCATCCCAACCAGTCAGCTTCCTAAGGGGCTGGTGCGACTCTTTGATGAGAATGGCAAAGAATATCCTGATATGATGTTCTCCACTGATGACCCTACACCACGCACGCTTCGTTTCCATTTGGAGGCAGGCGAGTTGAAGAGCAAGGAATTGGAAATACAGATTCGTCCCTTGCCTACAGAGGACTATGAGGAACTTGAAATCCCCATCATTTTCCATGTCATGCAGCAGCCTGCCACACCGGGCGTGCCTACCATCAATATTGATACGGCTACCGTGTACAAACATATCAACCGCATGAATAAAGTGTTTGCGGGCCTGGCTACGACCGACCCTAACGGATGGAATGCGAAAATCAAGTTTGTGCCTGCGGTCTACGACAACAGCGGTGTGAAACTCGATTGCCCGGGCGTGCATTATTATGACATTCCTTCTTCGGTAGTCTTTGAAAAAGACGATGATTTCCGTAACTATGTCATGGAACACAGGGGGGCGCTGCTCTACGATTATCGTAAGTTCCTTAATGTATGGCTCATCAACAACCAGAAAGGTTCTTCCACCATTGTGTCTGCTCCTAATGTCATCGACAATCCTGATGATCCTATCCCCGGACTTACTACGGAAGAGCTTCCTGACAATTTCCCGGAGAATCCCACTGAGGTAGGTGTGTTTGTGAGCATGTCTTATTTTGTCAATCCCATGCAATATGACGATTTCTTTGAAATGTCGACCGTAATGGGAAGATATTTGGGGCTGCTTGTCACGCAAATCTCAACCAGTGATAAGTTCCCGAACTTCTTTGATGGCGATACCGACTATTGCCCCGACACATCTTATTATCTTGCCAGCTTGAGTGTGTATAAAAACAACAAGCGTACAGAAAACGATGAGGACTTTTACTATTTCACCTCTTATAATATTATGGACGGTTACAGCTTCAAGAACTCCGTAACAATCGACCAAGTGCGTAGGTTGCGCACCGTGCTCGAACGTTGTCCATCAAGGTGGATGTATAAATCGCGTTTTGCATTCACTGGCGAAAATTAAAAGGTATACTCACAGAATAACATTGCATTAATATAATATGAAAAAGATTACTTTCCTCTTTCTTTATCTCCTGTTGACTACTGCCACCCTGTGCGCACAAGGAGTAACTACGCGTTTGACAATTGATATGGGCGACTTTGCATTGGGCAAGCGCGCAACTTTGCAAGGAGAGGGTATCTCGCTCGTGGAGCAGGCTGATGCCGCACATCAAGTGTGCTTCGATGTTCCATTGCAGCGACCTGTGTATCTCCGTTTGGGCATCTCCACCAGTTTCAACAGAATCTATCTTGAACCTGGCAAGCCACTCCATATCACCGTGCTGCCCGAAGATGCCAAGAAACGTTCCTATAACCTTATGCAGCTCAACCTGAAATTCAAAGGTGAAAGTGCACCTATCAACCGTTATTTCAATGAAGTGAAGTTGGAGCAGTTGCCCGATAGTGTCTATCTGCTGGACCAACCTACTTATATCGCAGAAATGGAAAAGCAGATTCGCAAGAATCAAAAGCATATAGAAAGCTTTAAGGTTGATAAGGCTTTCAAGGCACGTGAATGCCTGCAAGTAAAGTATCAGGCCCTTTCCAAACTGACGCGTTACCCTGTGCAGCATTATTGGAAAGGTGGCAACCAGCTGGGGCTTATCTACGATCATGGCGAAGACATGTCGGTCATCCACAATTATCTGCGCAAGGAACTTGTCGACGATACTGAATTGTGGAAAGAGGAATGTTATCGCAAATTTGTGCATAGTGCCATCGCTACCTTAGGAGGAATCTTTGGCCATATTGACTGGGACAAGATGTTCCGGGCTCGTTTGGCAATTGCTACCTCCAGCTTCAAGACACCTGCCATCTTGGAGGATTATGTACAGACCTTGGCACTCAACTATGTCAATTCCAAGGAGAGCAATACGCTGGGCGATTTGCAAAGCGAATACGACCGTTATGTGCATCGTGCCGACTACCGTGAGGCGCTCACTAAGGCTATGGCTGCTTGGGACACCTTTGCCAAAGGCTCTTCGTTTGCCACAGGCAATGAAGGTGCGTATACCGATATTGATGGCAATAAGTTCGATATGAACAGTTTGAAGGGAAAATATGTGTATATCGACGTATGGGCCACATGGTGTGCACCCTGCCGTGCGGAAATTCCTCATCTCAAGGAACTGGAGAAGAAGTATCATGGCCGTAACATCACCTTTGTCAGCATCTCGATCGACCAGCGTCGCAAAGATTGGGTAGATATGGTGAAGCGTGACCAGATGACGGGCATCCAGTTGCATGGTGGTCCGCAAGCGCCCATTGTCATGGATTATAAGATAAACGGCATACCCCGTTTCTTCTTGCTCGATAGGGATGGCAAGATTATCCATACCGATATGTCGCGTCCTTCTGATGCCGCCACCATCAAGACCTTGGATGCGTTACCCGGACTTTAATTCAAACAGTAGTTTAACCCAGCTATGTTGTATTGTAAACAACTCATTGCATGTTGCGCTGCCATGGTCATGTGGACAGGTTGTAGCAACGACACACAATTGGAAGAAACGCAAGTCGGTGAACAGGTGCAGATTCGCGTTGCGCCACTTACGCGTTTAGCCAAGACAGATTTTGTTGAGGGTGACTCCATAGGTATCTTTGCTGTAGAGCGGAGCAATCCGCAAGTAGCGGCTATCCCCTCTGTGGCACCAGGGCGTGCCAACAATGCCAAATGGGTGAAGAATGCAGAAGGGGAGTGGGAGCCTGCCACGGTAGCGGATCGTATCACATGGAGCCAGAGCGGTACGCCTATGGATTTCTATGCCTATTTCCCTTATGATGCAAAGATCACGAATCCCGCTGCCATCGGTTTGAATCTTTCGGAGCAGACAACCGCTTCCGATGTGTTGCGGGCTGCCAACACACAGGGATTGAACAAAGGTGAAGTGACCCTCGCTTTCAACCATGTACTTGCCCGATTGGATGTGCGGGTGACCTCGATGGTGGCAGGAGATGTGCTTCGCGTGAAAGGGGTGCGTACAGCGGCCTCCTTTAATATAGGTACGGGCGAAGTAGAAGCTACGGGCGAGCCGGCTACCTTATTGCTTTCTTATGAAGGTCAATCAGCAGATGATAAGGCTTGGTTTCAGGCTTTCCTGCCTGCCCAGACATTCTCGGGACAGATGCAGTGCGAGCACAATGGTGCCTCTTATATTTTTAATTTCAGTGACCTGACCTTGGAAAAGGGACAGGTTAAATGGGTTGATTTAAAGCTAAAATAATTATTGTTATTTATAAACTTAAGGCAATTAATCAATGAGAAAAGT
>CAMAMZ010000083.1 GCA_945837185.1 uncultured Bacteroidales bacterium
CAAAGTATCTAAAGATAAATGGCAAAGTATGTTTAGATACTTTGCGAAGTATGTTTAGATACTTTTTTGGAGGTTATTTTTCTTAATTATTGACAAAAAGATTCTCGTTTTCATTGCAATGTGAAAATAAAAGAGTAAATTTGCAAACGCATACCTTATAAACTAAAATTCTTATGTGTTATCATCTGAAAATCATTGCAATTTTCACCTTTGCTATATTGATTTCATGCGACGGTCACAACGACAAGTTGTACGACGAGCTGGAGACCCATTTGGCGAAACGTCAGGAGGTGACAAAAGCCAAGGAGGAAAGTCTTGCGCGCATCAAAGTTGAGCTGCAAAAATGCAAAGACATAGAAAAGCGATACCTCTTGTGCGACAGCCTCATCAAACAATATCTTTTGTTCAACTCCGATTCTGCCTCTCATTACATTGATATCGCCATGGAGGAAGCAATCCTGCTCGAACGCCCTGATTACATCAACAAAGTGCGACTGCTCGATGCCTATATTTTAGCCACGTCGGGACATTACAATGAAGCCAAGGAGTGTTTGGAAAAGGTGGATAAAACCATTCTCAACAAGAAACTCACCCAGTTGTATTACGAAACATGGAGATGGCTCTACAATACCTGGGAAGCTTATGTGAAAGACGAGAAGCGGGCTGAAATCTACGATAAGAAAGGGGCAGCCTATCTCGACACCTTGTGTATGCTGGTACCCGCAGAAACAGCCGACGGTTTGTATTTCGCTGCTGAAAAGGAAGCATATATCGGCAATTTGAAAGAGGCGGAAAAGAAATATCTGAAATGTATCGGTATGCTCGACAAGTCGGAACGGAGATATGCCAGTGCCACCTGTGCCTTAGCCATGGTGTATGAGACGCAAGACCGTTTCGATGATTTTGAGCGTTATATGATTCTGGCTGCCATCTCCGACCAAACCATACCCCTCAAGGAGAATCTCGCGCTACAGGAGCTGGCTGATTATATTTCGCATCATAAAACCGACTATACACGGGCGCAACGTTATTTGGTATATTCGGTGGAAGATGCCATCTACTACAATAACCGTCTGCGACTCACGGAAATTGCCCGTAAACTGCCCGACATTGCCAGAGGTTATCAGGAGGCAGAAGACGAATTAGATAAATACTATTTCATCTTCGCGATAATAGTGGGACTCATGGCAATAGGCTTGTTTATAGCCGTAATAATCAGTGTGCGGCAAAACAAAACCCTCATGTTGCAACGAAAGGAGAAAACGGAGTTCAATGAGAAACTAAGGGCTACCAACCGAAGCCGAAACAGCTATATCTGCCTTTTCATCGAATTGTGCGCCGGCATCATTGACAAATACAACACACTCTCTAAAAACATTGAACGGAAAATCAGGGCGCATCAAACAGATGACATTCCGGCACTGCTACACAGCAGTAGAATCAAAGACAAGGATATCAAAGAGATGATGGCCTCCTTCGACCGCGCTTTCCTGAACCTCTACCCGCAATTCGTGGAAGAATTCAACGCGCTACTGCAACCTGAATACCGCATCCATCTGAAAAAAGACCAGCTGCTGAACTCCGAACTTCGTATCATGGCTTTCGTGAAACTGGGAGTAAAGGACACAAGCCACCTCTCTACCCTGCTCGCCTATTCCTCACAAACCATCTACAACTACCGGTCCACCCTCAGGAGCCATGCTATCAACAAGGAGCACTTTGAAGAGGATGTGGAGCGCTTGTGTGAAGTGAACGAGACGTGACAGCAGGACAAAAAGACATATACCTATTACAACAGCATCGCTATGAAATCAGTATTTGCAGGAATATGCGGGGCTATCCTCGCCCTTTTACTCGTTGACTGCGGGCAACTTCCCAAGAAGCCGCTGATAGGGAACAACAACTCTCCTTACAAAGAGCAATCAACCCACAGCAGTGCCCAGAAGGCAGCCGACAGCCAACAACTTCCGTCAACAGCCACGGCCTATGAACTGCCGGCCATTGCCCAGGGAGAGATGATTGTGCGGCATACGGGCTACACTCTCTCCTACAACAAAGAGCACAACACTCCCAACTGGTCGGCATGGTGCCTGACAGCGGAACACACGGACGGCCCGGTGCCAAGAGGCAAGAAGTTTTGGGACGACCCTGCCATACCTACTCCCTATCGAGTGACTTATTATGATTATAAGGAATCGGGCTACGACAGAGGGCACATGTGTCCGGCAGGTGATATGAAATGGAGTGAGGAGGCCATGCACGACTGCTTCTATATGTCGAACATGTGTCCGCAGATGGGGACACTGAACAGTGGGGCTTGGAACCGATTGGAAGCCAAATGTCGTGAATGGGCCAAAAGGGAAGGTGCCTTGTATATCGTGTGTGGCCCGGTATACGACAACAAACGCCATGAGCAAATCGGCATTGAGCATGCCATCGATGTACCGGAAGGTTTTTTCAAGGCTATTCTGTCGTTAAAGAAAGGCGAAGAAAAGGCCATTGCCTTTTATTTCTACAATGATGAGAGTCGCCAGTCGTATAAGACCGCTACTTTATCAGTTGATGAAGCGGAGGAGCTAACGGGACTCGATTTGTTTTGCGCACTGGACGATTCGCTGGAACAGCGTTTGGAACAAACCAACAACCTGCGTGACTTCGACAAACGGTGAAGGCACGCAGGTTGCGGGTATACCCTCTATGAGAAGGGAACTTCGTTAGCGTGAGCCACGAAGAGGTGCACAGGCTTCTTCCAGCCATGCCCGCTCCTGTTCATTCAGATAAGGAGCAAGGAGGGTGTAAACCTTGTGATGGTAGGCATCAAGCCATGCTTCTTCTTCTGGCAACAAGAGTTGGGGGTCGATCGGTGTCTTGTCGATGGGGCACCATGTGAGCGTTTCCATCTGCAGAAACTCTCCGAACTCGGTTGTCACACCTTCTGTAATCAGTAAGGTGTTCTCAATGCGCACCCCGAAACGTCCGGCAAGATAGACTCCCGGCTCATCCGTAACTGTCATGCCGGGCAAAAGAGGAGCCGGACGGTATTCCATGCGTATCTGATGGGGACCTTCATGCACATTCAGGCAAGCACCCACACCATGGCCGGTGCCATGCAGATAGTTGTAGCCTTCACGCCAAAGGGCGATACGGGCCAAGGCATCGATCTGGGTGCCGGAAGCTCCCTTGGGGAAACGGGCTAACTGCAACTGGATATGTCCTTTGAGCACCAAGGTATAGACATGTCGCTGCTCCTCGGTGACAGGACCTAAGGCAATGGTGCGGGTAATATCGGTTGTGCCGTCGTCATACTGCGCACCACTATCCAACAGCAACAGTCCTTCCGGACGCAGGGGGACATCGGTCTCGGGGGTTGCCTCATAGTGTACGATGGCACCATGGGGGCCATAGCCTGCTATGGTATCGAAACTGATGTCGCGAAACATGGGCTGTTCAGCCCTCAAGGCTGTCAGCTTGCGGTCGATGCTAAGTTCTGTTTCGTTACCGGCTTGCACGGCAGGCAGCAACCACGACAGGAACTTGACCATCGCTACACCATCGCGCAACATGGCTTGGCGGAAGCCAGCTATCTCGGCTTCATTCTTTACAGCTTTCATCAGCGGTACAGGAGAGGTGGCAAACACTTTCCGGGTGCGAGCATCCACATAACGGGGCAGCAAGGCATTGGTTTCATCGGGATCCATCAGGATATTATACTCGAAATAGTCGGCCAATCCCTTGCCAACGGCTGTATACTCCTCCACCTGCACGCCTTCGGCCTGCAGATAGGCCATCACCTCAGCCGAAACTTTCACCTTATTTATATATAAGGTGGCCCGCTTAGTGTCTACTAACAAATAGGCAACGAAAACAGGATTGCAATGTACATCGTTCCCGCGGAGGTTGAGCAACCAAGCAATATCATCGAGGGCAGATACCAACATGCCATCGCAATGGCAGCCGCGCAAAGCCCTGCGAAGGCGTGTCAACTTGCTGGAAGCGGTTTCTCCGGCCAACGAGAGCGGATGGATACGGATAGGATGAAGGGGGATAGGCGGACGAGAGGTCCATATACGTGCCAACGGATCGAAGTTGACACGAACCGTGATACCGCCCTCTTGGCGCAACTCCTGCTGCAAAGCCTCAACAGCAGCATAGGAGTTGACACTGCCATCTACACCTACCACAGCACCATCAATGGCCGACAGCTGTTGGCCCAACCATTGGGAGATGGTGGGCGTACCGGCCACCTTCAGGCGCATCAGCGTAAAAGGCGTGCCTGCCAACTGTGCCTCGGCAGCCAGGAAATAACGTGAATCGGTCCAAAGGGCTGCTGCCGTGGCCGTAACCACAGCCGTACCCGCCGAGCCGTTGAAGCCCGATATCCACTCCCGACCTTTCCAATGGTCGGCCACATACTCGCTGTTATGGGCATCGGTGCTGGGAAAAATAAAGGCGTCAATGTGTTCCCTACGCATCTCCTCACGCAGCAATGCCAGTCTTTCGCTTATCGTCTCTTTCATATAATTCTTTGATTCAGCCACGATTCATCTTGACAAAGATAGTCATTTTAAGAATTAATCACAAATTTAGTGGAAAATAAATAGGGCTTTTCTATCTTTTTTTCGTAATTTTGCGAAGAAAAGAAGATAACAACTCGCAAGCCTGTAGAGCGAACACAGGCCTTCCCCACATAGGGGGCGGAAATGTCTTATCAGAGAAATTAAACTTCACAAAACATTATAAACTGATAGTTATGGAATTTTTAACCAATGACAAACTCGTGATTGTCGGCGCAGCCGGCATGATCGGCTCCAACATGGTGCAGACCGCATTAATGCTTCGTCTTACTCCCAACATCTGTCTTTACGACGTATTCTCTGCTGAAGGAGTAGCAGAGGAGATGCGTCAGTGTGGTTTCGACGATGCCAACATCGTTGCCACCACCGATCCGAAAGAAGCATTCACAGACGCTAAGTATATCATCTCTTCCGGTGGTGCACCCCGTAAGGAAGGTATGACACGTGAGGATTTGCTCGTTGGCAACTCTAAGGCTGCCGAGGAGTTGGGCCAGAATATCAAGAACTACTGCCCCGATGCCAAATTCTGCGTTGTCATCTTCAACCCTGCCGACATCACGGGTCTGGTAACACTCGTTCACTCTGGTTTGAAACCCAACCAGGTTGCAACGCTTGCTGCCCTCGACTCTACACGTTTGAAGGGTGCTCTCGCCAAGCACTTTGAGGTGAGCCAGTCGCTCATTGAGAATGCCTACACCTATGGTGGTCATGGCGAGAAGATGGCTGTATTTGCATCTCCCACTACCGTAGCAGGTGTGAGTCTGCCCGACATCATCGCAGGCAAGTCGACTGTTAACGGCAAGGGGCTTACTCCCGAGGAGTGGGCTGCTATGCAGCAGGCTGTAACACAGGGCGGTGCCAAGATTATCGAGCTCCGTCGTCGTAGCTCCTTCCAGAGTCCTTCTTACCTCGCTGTGAAGATGATTGAAGCTGCCATGGGTGGTGAGGAGTTCAACTATCCCGCAGGTGCTTATGCTGATACCGCACGCTATAACCACGTGATGATGGCTATGCCTACACGCATCACCAGCGACGGTGTGTACACCAAGCCTGTCATGGGTACAGAAGAGGAGATTGCCAACCTCGACGCTTCTTACAAGCACCTCGAGGGCATGCGCGACCAGGTGATTGCCTTGGGTGCTCTGCCTCCCGTTGAGCAGTGGGGTGAAATTAATCCCAACTTGAAATAATTCATTGAACTACATCCAACATCCCCGGGGCAAAAGCTCTGGGGATGTTTTTTTGCCTGTATGGCCGTGCTTTGCACAGGATTGATTTTGCCTGTATGGGCGTGCTCTGCGCAGGTTGTATTTTGCTTGTCATGCCGTGTTCTGCGCAGGTTTTATTTCTTCCGCCTTTCTTTCCACCAAAATCCACATGTTTTTTATCCCAAGCGGCATATAAATCGGGGTTTTTATGTAAATTTGCAGCAGTTAAGTTGCATCTGGGCGTAGCAAGCGAGCATGTTTGGCAACGCTACACCCAACTTGCATGATCTTTGCGAAACACAATGACGACCTACGCTGAAGTGATACTGCCACTCCCCATAGAGGGACTGTTCACCTACGCCATTCCCGACAGCTTGTGCAGTCGGGCTAAGGTGGGAGGAAGGGTTGTTGTACCGTTGGGAAAGAGCAAGACTTATACGGGAATCATCATGCGCCTGCACCAGCAGCAACCTGACTTTGCCGTGCGGGAGGTGAAAGACATTCCTGAGGAACGGGAGGTGCTCCTGCCCCTACAACTGAAACTCTGGCAATGGATTGCCGATTATTACATGTCGCCGATAGGAGATGTGTACAAGGCTGCTCTGCCTGCCGGACTGAAGGTGGAAGATGGGTTCCGTCCACGCACGGAAACCTATATCGGACTCTGTGAAACCATGCGCAACGAACCGTCGTTGCACCTTGCCTTCAACCTGCTGGCAAGGGCTCCGAAGCAGAAGATGGCCTTCAGCACCTTTCTGCGCCTGACACGATGGGACACGCTTGTGGGGCAGACACCGCAGGAAACCATTCGGGAGATTACTAAAGAAGAGCTGGTGAATGAATGTCATTGCACCGATAGCGTGGTGCACGCACTCTTGGAACGCAAATGGCTATACACGTATGAGGTGGAGGTGGGACGCCTCAACACTGCCACACCGGCAACACTCCAGCAACCTAAACCATTGAGCAGTGCGCAGGAAACAGCCTACAACCAAATCTTGCTGCAAATGATGCGCAAAGACGTGGTATTGTTGCAAGGTGTCACCTCGAGCGGTAAGACGGAGTTATATATCCATCTCATACAGAAGGTGATAGCTGAACACAAACAGGTGTTGTACCTGCTGCCGGAGATAGCTCTCACGGTACAAATGACTGAACGGCTGCAGCGTGTCTTTGGCAACAAACTCTGCATCTATCATTCCAAATATAGCGATGCGGAACGTGTGGAAATATGGCAACGACAACGTTCCGACGAGCCCTACGACTTGATATTGGGGGCCAGAAGCGCTCTCTTCCTGCCCTTTGCCCGCTTAGGCCTCGTCATCGTCGACGAAGAGCATGAAACGAGCTATAAGCAGCAAGACCCGGCACCTCGCTATCATGCCCGCTCGGCTGCTATCATGCTGGCGCACCTGAGTGGCGCAAAAACTTTGTTAGGCACCGCTACGCCTTCAGCGGAAAGCTATTACAATGCACAGAGCGGGAAATATGGCTTTGTGCAACTCACAACCCGTTACAACGATATCCAACTGCCGGAGATTACCGTAGTGGACTGCAAGGATTTGCGACGACGCAAACTGATGCAGGGACCTTTCTCGCCTACCCTACTCGCTGCCATGCGCGAGGCTTTCCAGCATGGGAAGCAAGTGATATTGTTCCAAAACCGTCGGGGGTTTGCACCGATGATTTCATGTCATGTGTGCGGATGGGTGCCTAAGTGTGCCCATTGCGATGTGTCGCTCACCTATCATAAACAAACCAACCGACTCACATGTCATTATTGCGGCTACACGTATGTGGTGCCATCGGCATGCCCTAACTGCGAGAGTACGGAACTGAAAGGGAGAGGCTACGGCACAGAAAAAATTGAAGACCAGATAAGGGAGGTGTTTCCAGAGGTGCAGGTGGCGCGTATGGACTTGGATACGACACGCACACGCAATGCCTATGAACGATTAATCCGCGATTTTTCGGCCTGCAAGACGCAACTGCTGGTGGGCACACAAATGATAAGCAAAGGTCTTGACTTCGACCACGTGGGCGTGGTGGGCATCCTCGACGCTGACTCTATGCTGAACTATCCTGACTTCAGGGCCTATGAGCATGCCTTTATGATGATGGCACAGGTGAGTGGCAGGGCCGGAAGGAAGGGAGAACGGGGAAAGGTGATTCTGCAGACGCGTAACCCGGAGACGAGTGTCATACGGCAAGTAGTGAACAACGACTACGAAGGGTTCTTCCGAGAGTTGATGGAAGAACGGCAATGCTTTCACTACCCTCCCTTCTACCGTATTATTTATATCTATCTGCGACACCGGCACGAACAGGTGGTGGAAAACGGTGCCATAGCGTTGGCAGGACAACTACGCCAATGGTTCGGCGACCGTATCTTGGGTCCTGACAAGCCGGCAGTGGCGCGGGTGAAGTCGCTTTGCGTACGGAAGATTGTAGTGAAACTGGAAAACAACCTGCCGCTGACATCGGTGCGACAGTATCTGCGTAAGGCCCAAAAACAAATCATGCAGGATAGACGCTATGCTACCCTGCAGATTGTATTCGACGTGGATCCTTTATAACAAGGATGCCTGTGTGACACGTATGCTTAGATTTTGAAGTCTACACCCACACCTATCACACGGTTGGTACGGGTAAAGGAGTTGGTGGTCTCCATGCCACCGATGGTTTCCTTTTTGTCGTAATCGCCATACAAGGTCTGGAAATAGGCCAAGTTGACTTTCACTTTATCGCTCACCTGATAGCCTACACCGAAACCGTAGGAAGTGGAGTTGACATTGAAGCTGATGTCGTTCATACCGGCATCCTTGAAACCATAGCGAGTGAGCTGTGCACCGGCACTCACCAGCAGACGACTGTTGATGTCGTACTCGGCACCAAAGAGATACTCGTTGGTGTCGCTCAGCATATCCTTGGTGTATTGCTTGGTATCGACATCGAAATAATGATGCCAACCTGCCATGACACGCAAAGCAGGCAACAGCTGGTACTGGGCACCTACTGTCAAGAGCGCAGGTGAATCTTCTGGAACCGACTTGCCATCCTTGAACTTATCGAGCATGGCAATGTTCTCAGCGCTCAAACTGTTGGCTGACTTATTCTTCAAGCGCATGCGGGTCTTGAACTCATACTTGGCAGCAAGGTTCAGCTTGCCTGTCTTATAATCGATACCAATGATGGGAGCCACACCCCAACCTGTCTGGTCGCAGTTCAATTCAATATCCTGGGTGCCTGCAGCCAAAGCGGTAGAAAGGGTAGCACCTTGCTTCAG
>CAMAMZ010000084.1 GCA_945837185.1 uncultured Bacteroidales bacterium
GAACGAGTAATCATCGTGCGCAGCACGAAGCCAAAAAGAGAACATCTAAAGATAAATGACAAAGTTCCTCCCACTCTTTTTCAACGAAGCCCGAAGTCCTGTAAAATCAGACTTCGGGCTTATTCTTTCCTTTTAGAAGCGGCCTCCTCCAAAGCCACCCTGCCCACCGGAGCGTCCTCCACCGAAACCACCAGAGTTTCTGAAGCCACCCGCTGGGCGTCGGCCACCAGGACCTTCAAAGTCAGGTCGGTCGCCACCTCGTGCACGCTGCATTTCCTGTCGTGCGTCCTTTCCTCCAAAGAGGTTCAAGCGATACACCACATGGAGCATAACATAGCTATTGATGCTGTTATACCAGGTGTCGCTGCGCTGCAGTGCATTGAGCGTACGACTAAAGTTACTTTGCTGGTGCAGCAGGTCGTAGAACTGTATCATCACAGTGAGAGGCTTTCCTTTGAGGAATCCTTGCGAAACCTGTGCGTTCCAAATCAGTTCGTTGGTATTCATCGAAGCATCATTATATCCCCTTCGGCTTTGCTCTGTCAGTCCTGTGGAAAGACTCGTACCCCACGGTGCATTGATGGTAAGGCGCGTGCCATAGGTAAACTGCCAGGTGTCGAGATTACTCTGGCTCTGCAACTTATTGCGTCCATGTGTGTAGCGCATCGAACCATTGAGCTCCACTTCCAACCAGTCGTTGCGATACCCCACTCCTAGCAGTTCGTCGAATCCTAATGTTTGCGTGCGGTTCTTTTGCACCCCTGTTGTTTTGTCGAGAGTCAAGTAGCTCACGCTATTGTCAAAGCTGGCCTTGGTCTCCACATTGGCAAACCACCTTCCCAACGTGTCGAGCGAAGTGTTGTAGAAAGCACCACCGTTGATATTCCAGTTGCCGTTGATATTTTCCGGTCGTGTGATACGCCCACCTGTTTCCGCATCGTAGGTAACCCTGTTGCTGATGGAGTTGCGTATAGTTTGCATCGAAAGGTTAGCGCCTATGGCTTGCGTGCGTTTCTGTATGAAATTGTTGTAGTGCACATCGAAGCGGTTGGTAAACGAGGGTTTCAATCCTGGGTTACCCATAGAAATGTTCAGCGGATTGCTATCGTCCACGATATCCAGCAACTGGGTCATGCTGGGCTGTGCCGTGGTGCCCCTATAGCGCAACCGCAACTGGTGCTGCTTATTGAAACGGTAGCGGAAATCGAGTGTAGGCGAGAAATTCGTCACAGTGCGTGTAGTGTCTACATATTTCCCTTGATAGTCCTGTACGAACTTCGAGCGTTGTGGCTGAATCATGAAGCCCGCATTGAGGCGGTATTTCTGTCGTATCAGTCTGAACGTCACGTTCAATTCGTGCGTATAGTTATCGTATTCAGAGTATTTGCTCAGGTCGCTGTCCAGATAGCTTCCCATATCGTTGGGCAGCATTGACAAGTAGCCTCCCCATCCACGGTATTCGGGGTGCACACTGTCAAAGAATCCAGCCCCCACCTTACTGAAATCGTAGGTACTCCTGTCGCTCTTGCTATGACTGTAGGTAAAACTGTAACGGAATTGCAGGAAAGCCCCTTTGAAGAGCGGCTCACTATAGGTTGCCGTAGTCTTGTAACTGTAGTTGTCGGTGGGAGTAAGGTTGTAGCGGTTTGTCTGGTAGGTGGAATCCTGTCCATCGGCAGCCTGCTTCAGCCACAGATGCGTGGCATTTGCCGAAAGACTCTCGCTATCGCTCTTACTGTAGTTTCCGTTGAAACCTATCGTTACATTGCGCCCCTTGCTGCCCAACTTACGGTTCAGCATCAAGTTTCCGCCAAGTTTGTCGTTCTGACTGAAGGTTATGGAATTACCATTCTGCGAGTTCACCACGACATCACTTTCGCCCAACAACTCGAGCGAAGCCTCATCGAGCGGATCCTTTACCTTAAGGTAAGGGTCTTCGTTGAACGATGCTGAGACCGAAGCCCCCAGCCCATCGTTTTTGGTCCACGATGCATTGGGACGGAAGGTCAGCGTTGTCATCGAGTCTATCTTCCACTCCATTCGCCCCTGTACAGTAAAGGCATCGCTGCGGGTGTAGTTCTGTCTCCTGCTATTTGAGAACGATCCCACTGTGCTCACGAAATTCTCGGCCGAGCTGATAGACAGAGCATCGCCATCGCTGTGCTGCCATTTACCACTGAAGTCCACCTTCAGTTTGTCCTTTATCTCATAGTTGTAGTTAAATCCCAACATCTTGGCTGCGTTCAATCCCTGCGAGCGCCCAAACATGCCAGCCCTGCCGCCTCCACCAGGAAAACCTGCATCGTTCACATTATTGGCATTGGCAAAGAGCATGAAACGGTTACGGTCGTTGAACATGGCCCCCATGAGTTTCTCCGCATAGCGGTTCTTGGTTCCCAAAGCAAGGTCGATATTGGAGAACATTCCTTTATTCATACCCCGCTTCAGTCCGAAGTCGAGCACAGTCGTCTCCTCTCCGTCATCGATACCCGTGATACGCGCCAAATCGCTCTTCTCCTCATAAGCTTTCACTTTTTCTACGATGGAGGTGGGCAGGTTTTTCATGGCCACCTTCGTGTCGCCAGTCATAAACTCCTTTCCATCCACCAAAATCTTCTTCACCTGCTTACCATTGTGCATAATCTTACCGTCCTCGTCAACCGTCACGCCTGGTAACCGTTTCACCAATTCCTCAATGGTAGAACCCTCAGGCGTTCTGTAGGCCGCACTATTATATATAAAGGTGTCCTCCTTCACCGTCACGCGCACAGCCTGCGCCACCACCTTGGCACCTTTCAGCATCACCACATCGGTTTTCATCTGCAGTTTGCCCATTTCCAAGTTGTGCATATCTTCCATCTTCACGCGCTTCACTATCGTCTGGTAGCCCACGCTCGATATGCGCAGTAAATACTGCTTGTCTTTCGGTGCTTTCACCACAAACACGCCTTGCGCATTGCTCACTGCGCCAGCCACATAGGAGCTGTCGGTATTAAGCAGTTGTACCGAAGCCTGTATGACGGGCTCCTTGCTGTCGGCATCAATCAACATACCCATTATTTTCCTGTCCTGGGCCACAGCAGGAAGCGCCAGAAGCATCGCCAAAGCGAGAAGAAGGTTTTT
This sequence comes from uncultured Bacteroidales bacterium, assembly GCA_945837185.1. GTDB lineage: Bacteria > Bacteroidota > Bacteroidia > Bacteroidales > Bacteroidaceae > Prevotella. The sequence goes on from CAMAMZ010000084.1 coordinate 3,124, forward strand.
CAAATACATAGAAGTGTTCTTTTAATTATTTTTCAACATTTGTTATGACGCAGCGACATGCGGAAGGTTTAACTGGCGCCAACATTTTTTTATTTTTGCGCCCTACCCTGCTCCCCACGAATAGCTTAGGCAATCCATGCTCCACGGCACAAGGACATGGCCCTACTCTCCCTCACCACATAATAACCATCCACTCGGTTGCACAAGAACAGGGGGATGTGCGCAAAAGAGACGGTTCTTTTTTTAAAAACTCTTAATTCTCTATGTTTCCCCCACCAAGTTGCCCAACTTTTTGCTACTTTTGTTCTAACGAGGCGTGCAGCAGCCCTTTAGGCTCCGATCCCCTCCATACATGATTGAAGAAAACTTTGAGAGAATTATGGAACAGAGAATTATCCTCACCCAGCAGTTGAGTCACGACATGGCCCTTGCCATTTCCGAATGCGAGCACGATCACATTTTTATCCTCACCGATACCTGTACCCACGAGGCATGTCTGCCTGTCATCACCCCCTTCCTGTGCCTCAAGCACGCTGTACCCATCACCATCCCAGCCACAGACAGCCATAAGGACCTCAGTTCACTCACACACGTGTGGGAGTGCCTGCAACAGGGCAAGGCCACCCGCCATTCCCTCCTCATCAATTTGGGTGGCGGCATGGTTACCGACCTTGGAGGCTTTGCTGCTTCTACCTTTAAGCGGGGCATCAACTTCATCAATATTCCCACTACATTGTTGGCCATGGTCGATGCTTCTGTGGGAGGCAAGACGGGCATTAACTTCGGTGGCCTGAAGAACGAGATAGGTGTATTCAACGAGGCACGTTTCGTACTGCTGTATACTCAATTCTTGCAAACGCTCGACAGCTACAACCTGCGCTCGGGCTATGCCGAGATGCTCAAACACGGACTGCTTGCCAACGAGGCTTCGTGGAGCGAACTCCTGCACTTCGACCTCGCAAAGCCCGACTTCGCACAACTCGGTCAACTCCTGGCCGCCTCTATACAGGTGAAGGAACACGTTGTGGCCGTCGACCCTTTAGAGCATGGCTTGCGCAAGGCTCTCAACCTCGGGCACACTTTCGGCCATGCCATAGAAAGTCTGGCGCTCACACGTCAGCCCCTGCTGCATGGCTTTGCCGTAGCCTATGGCCTCATTGCCGAACTCTATCTGAGTAGCCGTAAGGCGGGATTCAGCACGACAAAGCTTCATCAAACGGTATCCTATATCAAGGAATTCTACGGTACTCCAGCCATCGACTGCAACGACTATCCCGAACTTCTCCGCCTTATGCACCACGACAAGAAGTCTACCACCGATGCCATCAATGTTACCCTTCTGAACGATATAGGGGATGTGCGAATAGACTGCCAGCTCACCGATGAAGAGGCCCAGGAAGCCCTTGATTTCCTGCGTGAGTGCTGATATAGCCGCAGGCACAGACTAAAAACAAGGAACTCTGTTTTTATGGTATAACAACAAGCACACGATTATGGCATCACGCAATCACGACAAATGGGACGCCAACTACCACCAGCTCAAGGACTATATATCCCTCCACCATCAACTTCCCGACAAGAAGAAACAGGAAGACAGAGGCTTGCTCAACTGGTGGAAATACAACAAAAGACTGGCTAAACAGGGCAAACTCGACACAACACGCATGCTCCTGCTTCAGCAACTCAGCGACATGCGCGAGGTATCTATGGTGCGCATAATGCCCGACACACCTCGTCCTGAAACTTCCGCGCAAAGCGAGCCCGCTGCACCCCTTGATTAATGATGGCAAAACAAAGTCGGTGGCCGTTGGCCGCTGTGCAGTAGCCCGCCAAGGTATACACACCCATTACGCTTCCCGTCTTTGCCTGTACATTACCTTTGGTGAAGGCTCCTCCCATACGGTTTTTCAGCGTACCATCTTCACCCGCTATGGGCAACGAGGGCAGCAAGTGCAAATACACATTCTTATTCTGATAGGCATAGCGCAACAACGCTATCTCCAATTCAGCTGTCACATAGTTATAGAGCGAGAGCCCCGACCCATCAGCTATGCGATAGTGTGTTGGTATTATACCCACCCGCTCCAGCAACTTAGCCATCAATCGGCGTGCATCGGCTGCCGTGGCAGGTCTGTTGCCTGTAGCCGCTGCCAACTGATAGAACATCGCCTCGGCATAGAGGTTGTCGCTTTCTTTCATCATACGCATCAGAATCTGGTCGATAGTATGGAAACGGCTACAGATGCAATAGGCCGAATCAGGCTTCACACCCTCTACAATATCTGCCTCCACTACAATACCAGCCTCACGGAGCACTGTTTGCAAGCGTTCCATAAAACGGTCTTTTCCCCCATAGAGCAGCGGGGTGAGCACAGGATTCTCATCATCCCAGCACCACCCTTCACCCCATGGCGCTGCCTCCTTCATACTCTTATCGGCACAAATTTTGCCCCGCAGCGTGTCAACTCCCATTCGGTGCAGGCTCTCCACGAAAGCTGCCATATCGTCACTGTTGAAACGCGGATCCATGCCCCCCACACAATACACAGTGCCTTGCAGCGTGCGTTGGACTATGCGCCCCGTATAGCACAAGTCGGTGCACAGGCGGTAGCCTCCTCCCAACTTATCGATTGCCGCAATGGCCGTGAGGAGTTTCATGGTCGATGCGGGGCGCATGAGTTGCTGTTCGTTATGTGCATAAAGCACAGAGTCGGCCGTCAGATCATACACCGCCAATGCCACCTGTGAAGTGCGGAACATATCATTACGCAGCAAACTGTCCATACGTGCTGCCACACTCTCAGGCATTGGTTGCGCCCACAACCGCATCCCTGTTAGCAGCACCAATGCCAGTAGCACCGTTCTAACCACTACACTACCGTTTGTCATAGGCATGCTGCGGATAGTCGATGGTGTAATGCAAGCCGCGACTTTCCTTACGTTCTATGGCCATGCGTGTTATCAGGTAACCCGTGTTAATCATGTTGCGAAGCTCGCAGAGCTCACGGCTCACCTTCACACGTTTGAAGAGTTTCTCCGTTTCTTCATACAACAGGTCGAGACGGTCCCAGGCCCGTTTCAGGCGTAGGTCGCTACGCACAATGCCCACATAGTTGCTCATAATCTCACCCACTTCCTTCACGCTCTGGGTGATGAGCACCTTCTCCTCATTGGTGAGCGTGCCCTCATCGTTCCACTCCGGCACATCATCGTTAAAGTCATAGTCGTCCACATGCTCCACACTATGGCGTGCTGCTGTTTCAGCATATACCACCGCCTCTATGAGCGAGTTGCTGGCCAATCGGTTGCCTCCATGGAGACCGGTGCACGAACACTCTCCCAAAGCATACAGGCGCTCTATGCTCGACAAACCATTCAAGTCAACCTTCACACCGCCACACATATAGTGGGCTGCAGGGCGCACGGGAATATAGTCGCGCGTAATATCGATACCTATCGAGAGGCACTTGGCATAAATGTTCGGAAAATGCCGACGCGTTTCCTCAGCATCCTTGTGCGTCACGTCGAGACACACATGGTCGAGCCCATGAATCTTCATCTCCTTGTCGATGGCACGTGCCACAATATCACGTGGTGCCAGTGACAGGCGTTCGTCATATTTCTCCATGAAACTCTCACCATTGGGCAGACGCAAGATGCCGCCATACCCTCGCATAGCCTCTGTAATGAGGTAGGCCGGATGCGTTTCGCCAGGATGATAGAGTGCCGTAGGGTGGAACTGCACAAACTCCATGCCTTCCACTGTGCCTTTAGCCCTATACACCATTGCTTCTCCATCGCCCGTAGCTATCACGGGGTTCGTTGTCGTCTGGTATACAGCGCCACAGCCACCCGTACACATTACCGTTACCTTACTCAGATACGTATCCACTTTTTGTGTGTGAGGATTCAGCACATAAGCCCCATAACAGTTAATATAAGGCGTACGCCGCGTAACCCTTGCTCCCAAGTGGTGCTGTGTAATGATTTCTACTGCAAAATGCTGTTCCTTCACTTCTATGCCGTCGCAGGCACGCACCGCTGCCATCAAACCGCGCTGAATCTCTGCACCTGTATCATCAGCATGATGCAGGATGCGAAATTCAGAGTGTCCTCCCTCCCTGTGCAAGTCAAACTGTCCAGAGGCATCTCTGTCAAAGTTCACTCCCCACTCCACTAATTCACGAATCTGTTCGGGCGCCATTCTTACCACCTGCTCCACAGCCTTTCGGTCGCTGATATAATCGCCCGCCACCATCGTGTCGTCTATATGCTTTTCGAAATTATCCTTGCACAAGTCGGTCACGGCAGCCACGCCACCCTGTGCGAAAGTAGTGTTCGCTTCATCGAGCGTTGTCTTACATATGATACAAACCTTGCCCTTGTGCGCTCTTGCCACTTTCAGCGCATAGCTCATGCCGGCCACACCTGAACCGATGATGAGGAAATCGTACTTATAAACCATATAAAACCTTATCCTTTCTGCTATAATGCGAATCTTGCCGCATTGTCACTGCAAAGTTAACGTTTGCGAAACAAACAACAAAACAATTCTCCGTTTTTTTGCCCATAGCCACCTGACAGAGCCCACATTTCTCCCATCTTTCTTTGCGTGCGTTCAAAAATGTTCGTTACAGAGATGCCTGTGTTATTTGCATGACAGTTCCTATAATAACAGCCATCTCAACCCAACGTGGTAAATAGAAAAAACATTTGTCCGAAACTACAAAAGAATGGTTAGCTTCAGACAAATGGTTAGTAGAGGCGTTCATGTACAAACCTCAATGTGTACATTGCTGCCGATTATCGCATGATATGCCCGTTGTTTGCTGTGAGCGGACAAACATCATGGAACAATCGTGAACGGGTATGCTCCGGAATGTGTATTATTTATCCTTCACTATCCTGAATCCTAATTTCATTATCAGTTTCAATGTTTCTTGAGAAGTATTACGGTCATACTCCTTCTCCGTATCGGTAAGTTCTTCATACGGCACCAGACAAGGATGGTGTTTCTTTGCATCATCACGTTCTTCTCCAAAGGTCCAGCCTTCCTTCATGCGGCCTTCCGCCCATACCTCATGCACATTTTTTGCAATTTCTTCTGCCAAAGCATTCAACTCATTTGGCAGCACCACACCCTTCGTATCGATTGGTTGTGGAATGTAGTTGTTTTGGTTCATTCGTCACATTCTATTACGGTTTCAATATTAATAAGAGCACACAATCATTGAATATCTATCAAGAGATTAGGCATATTGTTCCACATTAGGCAATGTTGTCTGTGGGAATAAAAACCGAGATAAACATTCCCGTCATCACCACCATATCACATATAGCCACCACGATGCCGAAATCATGAGTACTTACCTTATGTTTCTCTATGGCACCTGGGTCGATAAACAAAAAAAGACCTGTCGAAACTGCGCTTCGGACATCTCAGAAATTCTTTTATAGTTCAAATAAGAACCATTCTACTTCTACGAATAACTATTAATCTAATCCATCCAAAAGAATGAATGCAGCCCAATATTTTGGATTCTCCCATCCTTTCGTTTCCCTGACCACCTTTTTAGCAGCCTCAAGAGCATCATGCTTCGTCATCTTCTTGGCAATCCAATTGCTGTAGAACT
>CAMAMZ010000085.1 GCA_945837185.1 uncultured Bacteroidales bacterium
ATGTTTGGCAAACTGACAACTGTAAGGACTGTAAGATTCTCTTGCGATAAGAAGCACCTACCCCACCCTCACCCATAACCGTCACCCCTCGCCCATAAACCATCTTACACTTCTTACAGTTTACAGATGTCAGGATTCTGCCTCCAAGAGCTCCTGCTGAAAAGAATGGTGCGCGCATTGCGTTGGAACAACTTGCTTCAGACAGACAAAATGGTGTTTTCCGCATCATACAGGCCTCATTTGTATAACAAACCTTAATTTCTGAATATAAAAGAGCAATATTTCCAAAATATATCTTAAATCATTAGTACTTTGCATTGCAATGTACCAAATAATACATACATTTGTGCCTGTTATCAATCATCAACATCAAAACAACCCATTATGGCAAATGTAGACAACACCCGATCACAAATGCGCAAAGGAATGTTGGAATACTGCATTCTCTTGCTCTTAAGGCACCAGCCTCTCTATGCCAACGACATCATCGGCCAATTAAAAAAGGCGGAGATGATTGTTGTGGAAGGCACGCTCTATCCGTTGCTGAACCGACTGAAGAAAGACGGATGGCTTAAATATGAATGGCAGGAAAGCACGCAGGGACCTCCACGTAAATACTATACACTCACGGAAGAAGGCGAAGAGGCACTCCAACAATTAGATGCCAGTTGGAGCGAACTGGCCACAACGGTTCGAATTCTGCAAAATAACTTCTCTGCCCTGCCCGCTCCCAATCAGTAATATCCCATCAACCCATCAAATAATTTATCATTAGTATGAAAAAGAATATTTCCATCAATATCTTTGGCACTATCTATGCCATCGATGAGGATGCTTACCAGCTGCTGGAAAACTACCTGCAGAGTATGAAACAATTCTTCCGGTCAAGGGAAGGAGGCGAAGAAATTGCCGATGACATTGAACACCGTGTGGCCGAACTCTTATGGCAATACAAGCAGCAAGGCATGGAGGCTGTGAGCATAGAAACCATTCGGGAGATTATAGAGCAGGTGGGTAATCCTGACGAGATAACTGACGAAGCTCCCAGCAGCAACGAAAGTCTTAACGATGATCCATTGGATGATGAAAGCGAAGCAGCTGACAAAGAGCGCAGCCCTTTTGCAACCTTTAAGCGGCAACTCAGCCAACGCACCCTTTATCGCGACACCGACAACAAGATGCTGGCGGGCGTATGTTCAGGTATAGCTGTGTACACGGGTATACTGAGTGCCACCTTCTGGCGCTTCATGGCCGTTGTACTCACACTTTGCGGCTGGGGTGTTCTCTCTTGGCTCATTCCCGCACTTTATGTATTGATGTGGCTCATTGTTCCCGCTGTTGTAACTCCTGAAGACCGCCTGCGGATGCATGGCCGTAAGGTGACACCCAACAATATCCGTCAGCAGGTGATGAGCGATGCCGAATCATCGGCAGCAAACACAGGTGCCTCCCAAACACAACAGGCTCATCCGGGATGTTTGAGAGTGCTGCTCACCCTTCTGCTTGCGGCATTGCTCCTGCCTTTGGGGGTGTTTGTGCTGGTGGCCATCATCCTGATGCTTATCATCGCAATATCACCCACTTTCATTTCATGGGGATTTTGGCCGAACGATGCCCCTTTCATAGATAATGAAGTCATGGTTGTGATGCAAACGCTCAGCACTGATGTGGCATGGGTGAACTGGATTGCGGGCATTGCGTTCATCATCGTGCTGGCCATACCCATGTGGGCCATTGTGCGCTATGTGTTCTATAGAAACAAACCGCTGTCGCGGCGTGCCGCGTGCCTTGCCCTCTTCGGATGGCTTATAGCTTCCGTGGCGTGTATTGCTGCCTCTGCCTATTGTGGAAAGGAAATTTCGAAAGCCTTCACACAACACCATACACAGGTATGCACGCGCAACAACATCACGTTGCAATCGCAATCGGAATGGGAAAAGCTGGATGCCTTAGGCTGGACATTGGTGAAAATGGAGAATGTGGAGGATAAAGTGACATGCAGCCAAAACGATCTCGGGGAGATGCCTCCCTATGGCTTGCGCCTTCGCAGGAAGGAATCGAATCTTCCCATCACGGTACAGTTGAAGCGTGTGGAACACCTTACACAAGGAACCTACGTGCTGGAGGCACTGGTAGAAACAAGTGGCAAGGGGGCGGAACTGCGTGTGACGAATGAAGGCAACGACACCACCACACTTGCCTCGCTGCAACTCGGAAAAGAGGGTAGTAAACTTGCTGCAATGGACATGAACGAAATGGCTAAACTCCCTATCTTGTTCGAACCCGACAGTACCACCTGCAAGCGGATACAGGAATACAATGACCTCACCTATTATGTGTCGGAACCGTTCAAATTGCAGGCGGATGGCAACATGACGGTTTCCCTTCTTGTCAACCGTCAGTTTCTGAGTAAACTTACCGTTCGACAAGTGCAGTTCCGAAAAATGGACTGACAAAGAACAGAAGCTAACGAAGGGACTTTCCGCGAAGGCGCACCACGCGGATTCCCTTCTGTGTAGGATGCTTTGACATATAGGTGCGCAACGTCATAGGTTCTTCCACCACCTTATGGTGCAACTGGGAGGCATTTAAGAGATGGAGACCATCTGCATGCCATACGGCTATACCTACATGGGCAATATCCAAGCCCTTTATAGCGGTAACAATGGCCAGGATATCTCCATCTTTTATGGTTTTCCTGCAGGCTTTTCCATTGTCGAGCACATGCTTGGCGATATAGCGGTGGCTTGTTCCTGTAAGGGTGCGCTCGGCAAGGGCTATGGCAGGCACCCACTCGGGGTGAGCCACCAATACAGGATATTTTTGGGGATGCGTGCTCATGAAATTCACTTGCACAGTTTGTTCGGCCGTAAAGGGGAATTGATTGCTGCTCACCTCTTTAACCTTTCCTGTTTGTACGTGCTCAGCTATCCACTGCGAGAAATAGTGCAAACGCTGGCAATAGTGCACCTCGCCATGGGCATAGCGCAGGTGGCGCAACTGCTCGCAATAGTCAGCAAAACGATACTTCCCCTGTTGGGCACACAGGGTGAGGGCAGTAACGGTTTCCACCAATGTGCTACAATCCAGTTCCCGCAGGTTCACCACCAACTTTTCCTCCTTGTTCTTCTCCAGCGTTTGCGCCACATAGGGTCTGCCCACCAGTTGCCGGGCAAAGTTAACCATCATGTTACCCTTCCATTGGCGTGAAGCCAACAGCAACCTTTCGACCTCTACACTATCTTCCTTTTCATAGCACACCTGCCAAGGCTCAGGTATCAATCCCTGCACGCATTTTGTTTGTGCGCCCATTGCCATGGAGCACAGGCAGCATACGATCACGCTCCACCACTTTCTCATCGCCTATCGAAATTAAAACCTATATAAATATTTACACTTCCAAAAAAATTGTTGGTAGAAAACTGACTCTTTTGGTAATTGTAGGAATGAAACACGGTATTGGCGCCAAAATACCACTTTGTGTTGTTCCATACCAAACCAAAACGCCCCACCCCATCGAGATTCACATTGCTGAGCGAGAAGTTGCGGATGAACAAGAAGTCATCGTTATCAGAGTCGCCAGCCGTATGTTTGTACGACAAGGCCAAGGAGAGGGAGGCGTTGAAGAGCCAGTTGTGTGCAAACACCCAGTTATAGCCATAGCCCCCCGACAGCGACACATCGGTATAACGCACATTGCCATAGAGGCCATCGTTTGTTCCGGGCTGCACACCATAGCCTAACCGTTCTGAAGCCAAGCGATAGAGGCGTGCCCAATCCATGCGTAGCGAATGCTTGGTGAAGCCTATGCCTGCCATGGGCGAACCGGCACTTCTCCGTTGCACGGTGCTCTGGGCATAGGCGGCAGGATAGGAGAACTTGCGATGGTTGAAGATGTAATAGAGGTTGAACCCCTTCACACTGGCATCAATACCATCAAACGGCATATCTTTCAAGGGTGACACATCGACATTGTCGCCCACATGAATACTTCTTATCTTATAGTCGCCCCCCATTTTCCTGTAAAAGAGGTCTACACCTATCTGGTTGCTGTAAAGACTCAGGTTATAGTCTTCCTTGTCATCTCCTCCCAAGTGCGAGAAGTCGAGCGTGTAACCCAAGAAAATCCAACGCCAGCCAAAATAGGGTCCCACTTTGATGCTGGGTTTAGGCGAGAATACCACCTCGCGGTTATCCTGATGGTTGCTGAGCTTATACACCTCGTAGGTGTTGGTGCTTTGCAGCATAGCCGTAAAGTTGTAATGCTGTGGCTCCACATAGTTCGTGTCGACCCTGCTAAACTCCTTAACAAATTCATACAACACCCTAACCAGTCCCTTTTTGGGGGGAATGGAATCGTCTGCATTCATAGCCAGTGGCAGGAACATGCAAACGAGTGTAACTGAAATTGTTTGTAGCAGGTGCATCTTTTTTTTGCTGAGAGTTTTTTAAGCTGGGAGTTTAAAGCTTTTTGCTACCTATGTCTTTCCCAAAATCCTGTCCATCACCCAGTTTGTGGGAGTGGCACTCACGCTTGTACACGTGCAGGTTCCCAACCCCTGCAAGTCTTCAATCACTTCGCGTATAATGGGCAACTGCACATAGGGTGGATTGGGCACCACGATACTGGTTGTTCCCTCGCTCGTAACCAAACGGATGGGATGGTAGTTAAATACCGAGAAGGCCACCATGCCCTTTTCGCCGATAATCTCCACACAGTCTTCACGTGCGCTGTCGTGCCCCACGAAGCACCAGGAACCACTCCCCACCAATCCGCTTTCAAACCGGAAACAAGCACTTATGGTATCTTCGGCAGTATAGAGATGCCCTCTGTTGGCACAATAGCCATGGGCCTTGACAATAATGCCAAACAGCTCCTGCAGCAAATCTAACTGATGGGGTGCCAGGTCATAGAAATAGCCACCTCCAGATATATCGGGTTGCAGACGCCAAGGACGTTCGCCAGCTGACGCATAGTCGAGTTCGCGGGGTGGCACCGAGAAACGAATCTGCACATTAGCCACCTCGCCTATTGTGCCACTTTCCACCAACTGTCGTACCTTCTTGAAATAAGGCAGATAACGGCGGTAGTAGGCCACATAGCAGGGCACGCCCGTTTGTTCGCTAATGCGGTTTATGCGCACACAATCATCGTAACTGGCTGCCAAGGGCTTTTCTATATATACAGGTTTTCCTGCATGCATCGCCATGATGGCGAAGGTGGCGTGGCTCGATGGGGGTGTGGCAATATAAATGGCATTCACCTCGGGGTCGTCAATGAGTTCTTGGGCATCGGTATACCACTTTCTGATGTGGTGACGCTCGGCATAGAGGCGTGCCTTCTCTTCACTTCGGCTCATAACAGCTTCCACATGCGACCCCTCCACCTCCGAAAAGGCAGGCCCCGACTTCTTTTCGGTCACTTCTCCGCAACCAATAAATCCCCAACTTATCTTTTTTCTCATTCCCATCATTATTCTGATAGTTTATTATGCTGTTACTTCCATTGTTTTCGCACAAGGCGAATCATACTCTCTAAACTTTAAAAGAATCTCTTTCAACACTAAGATCTAACCGCCCCAAATAGGTTCTTTACACTTTTAACTCTACAATAGGCTCTAACCTCCAAGACTTTTCAGACAGAAAGAACTTTCTAAGCGCTAAGCTTTCAAACAGCTATTACCTTTAAGTTTTAGCCCCCCTCTAAGCTCTCAGTTTCGAATTTGCCAGCCGCTTGGGGCAGAACGAGTCGAAAGGACAGGTGGCACAGGCAGGCTTTCCACTTTTACACACATAGCGTCCGTGGAGCAACAGCCAATGGTGCGCATTGGGCACATCATCGGTTGGAATATTCCGCATCAGTTCCCGTTCCACTTTCAAGGGAGTGTTGGCCGAAGGAGGCACCAATCCCAATCTGTGACTCACACGATACACATGCGTGTCGACAGCCATAGTAGCCTTTCCAAACCATACGGCCTGCAGCACATTGGCTGTCTTTCGTCCCACTCCGGGCAGGCGCAGCATATCGCTCATCTGCGAGGGAACCTCTCCCCCAAACTCCTCCTCTATCATTCGTGCCATGGCAACTAAATAGCCGGCCTTGGCATTGGGATAGCTCACACTCTTCACATAATCGTACACCTCTTCAACATCCGCCTGCGCCATGGCATGGGCCGTGGGATAGCGGGCAAACAAAGCGGGAGTAACCATATTTACACGCTTATCTGTGCATTGGGCACTCAGCACCACAGCCACCAGCAACTGGAAGGCGTTGCCAAAGTGCAGCTCGGTTGTCACCTCGGGCGTCTGCTCGCGGAAAAAGCGTAGTATTCTTTCGTATCGTTCTTTGCGTTGCATAGTGCAGCAATTTTACCAAATGGTTATGTTAATGGCATAGGGAGCCCCCCACAGCCGTTCACACCTGCAAATATACATATTTTCCTTTGAAAAACCGTATGCCTTCGCAAAACATTTTTGCGTGTGGCAAGGCACATATTCTCCCATTGAGAAAATTGGCACGGTTTTTGCCAATACAAGGGTGGAATATTATTAATAAATAACATATATATTATATAAAAAGGTATGCAAAAAGGAAATATTGGGGTTACGACAGAGAACATTTTTCCTGTCATCAAGAAGTTTTTGTATTCAGATCATGAAATTTTCCTGCGCGAGATGGTGTCTAACGCTGTAGATGCCACACAGAAGTTGAAGACATTGAAGGCGCAAGGCGATTTCAAAGGTGAAGAGGGCGACCTTACGGTACGCGTGACGGTTGACAAGGAGCAAGGCACACTTACTATTAGCGACCGAGGCATTGGCATGACGGCCGAGGAAGTGGATAAGTATATCAACCAGATTGCTTTCTCGGGAGTGAACGATTTTCTCGAGAAGTATCAAGACAAAGCCAATGCCATCATAGGGCACTTTGGCTTGGGCTTCTATTCGGCTTTCATGGTGGCAAGTGCTGTCGACATCGTTACAAAGAGCTATCAAGAGGGCGCACAGGCCGTGAAATGGAGTTGCGATGGTAGTCCTTCGTACACCTTGGAAGAGACCGACAAGGCCGACCGTGGTACAGATGTTATTCTGCACATTGCCGATGACTGCAAGGAGTTTTTGGAGCAGGCGCGCATAGAGGCTTTGCTCAACAAATATTGCAAATTCCTGAGTGTGCCCGTGGCTTTCGGCAAGGAAACGGAATGGAAGGATGGCAAGCAGGTTGAAACCGACAAAGACCACGTCATCAATAGTGTAGAACCGCTCTGGATGAAGGCGCCAAGCTCGCTGAAGGATGAAGACTATCAGCACTTCTACCGCACGCTCTACCCCATGCACGACGAACCGTTGTTCTGGATTCACCTCAATGTCGACTATCCCTTCAACCTTACGGGTATTCTCTATTTCCCGCGCATCAAGAGCAACCTGGAACTACAGCGCAACAAGATTCAGCTTTACTGCAACCAAGTGTTTGTAACCGACCAGGTGGAAGGCATCGTGCCCGACTTCCTCACCTTGCTCCATGGTGTCATCGACTCACCCGATATTCCGCTCAATGTGAGCCGTAGTTACCTGCAAAGTGATGCCAATGTGAAGAAGATTTCAACCTACATCACCAAGAAGGTGGCCGACCGTTTGCAAAGCATCTTCAAGGAAGACCGCAAAGCGTATGAGGAGAAATGGGACGATTTGAAGATTTTCATCAACTACGGCATGTTGTCGCAGAACGATTTCTATGATCGTGCCAAAGACTTTGCCTTGCTCAAGGATGTGGATGGTAAATACTTCACCTACGAGGAATATCAAACGCTCGTAAAGGACAACCAAACCGACAAGGAGGGCAACATCATCTGTCTCTATGCCAATGACGCCACCGAACAGTATGCCTACATCGAGGCTGCCAAGGATAAAGGCTATAGCATTTTGCTGTTTGACGGACAGCTCGACACGCCCATGGCAAGTATGTTGGAACAGAAATGGGACAAATGTCGGTTTACACGTGTTGATGCCGATACCATCGACCGCCTTATTGTGAAGGAAGATGCCAAAAAGTGCGAACTGACCGATGAGGAACGTGACAATCTGTCAGAGGTATTCCGCTCGCAGATGCCTTCTATGGATAAGGTGGAGTTTATGGTCGACCTGCAACCTATGGGCGAGGGCAATCAACCGGTGGTTATCACTCAAAACGAATATATGCGCCGAATGAAGGAAGCAGGACGCTATCAGGAGGGTATGAGTTTCTACATGCAAATGCCCGACAGCTACACATTGGTGCTCAACACCGACCATCCCTTGGTGAAGAATGTGCTTGAGCAAACCGAACAGGCTACGGCAGAGGAACTCAAACCTATAGCTAGTGAGTTGCGAGGCTTGGAGGCACGCCTGCAGGTATTGCGCCAAAGCACTAAAGACAAGAAGCAGGAGGAGATTGAGCAGGAAACGAAAGACGATATTGCCAACACGGAAAAGGCCATGCAGGAGCAACGCAACAAGAAGAAGGATATTGTAGCGGCTTGCGCAGCCAAAAACCAGGTGGTGAGCCAGCTTATTGATTTGGCCTTGCTGCAGAACGGCATGCTCAAGGGGGCTCGACTCACAAACTTCCTGAAGCGCTCCATAGCGCTCATTAAGCAATAAGGAAGCGCGCTTAC
>CAMAMZ010000086.1 GCA_945837185.1 uncultured Bacteroidales bacterium
CGCCAGCGCAGACATGAATTTGAACAGGATATCCCAGAGATATTCAATATTCTTAAGAAAGGATCGGATGCCGCGCGTGAAACCGCAGCGCATACGATGGATGAGGTGCGTACAGCCATGCGCATCAACTATTTTGAAGATGAGGATTTGATTCGTGAGCAGATAGCAAAATTTCGCGATGAATGATTAACTGGAAGCATTGGTGCTGTTGCCTGGTATGGGGCATGATGGTTCTTACCCTGCAGGCTGCGCCTATCGACGGAGCAAAGGCCCGCCAGATAGCGTCGACGTTCTTAGCGTCAAAAGGAAGAACAGTGGCAGTAGAACATTTGTTGGCGAAAGCCACGGGTGTTATTGAATCGCAAGAGGCTACCCACACCTATTATATATATAATACAGCCAACGAACAGGGCTTTGTAGTGATAGCAGGCGATGACAGGGTGGCACCTGTCTTAGGGTATACGGAGCAAGGACACTACGACCCGCAGACCATGCCCGATGGCCTCACGGCATTGCTCCAATGCTACGACCAGGAAATCAAATCCATCACGAACACCCCCATGACAGCCCCTTTGGAGGTGGCTGCTGAACCAGATAACGATGTGGTAGAGGTGGCACGCCATAGCGTGTCGCCACTTCTTACCACCCTCTGGAACCAGAAAGACCCTTATAATGCGCAGTGCCCCATCTACAATTATTCCAATGGCTCTTCAAGTGGCACCCGGAGTGCCACGGGATGTGTGGCCACTGCGTTGGCGCAGGTCATAGCCTATCATCGTTATCCTTCCGCCACACAAGCCAAGATTCCTTCTTATAGCTTCACCTCAGGAGGCAAGACAATTGTCATGCCCGAGATTCCGGCAGGCACGGTCATCGACTGGGCGCATATCACCAATGTCTATTCGGCAACGAGCACGGAAGAGGAAATCAATGCCGTGGCACAGTTGATGGTCATGGTAGGAACAGGATGCGAGATGGTGTATGGGGCATCCTCCGCTTCCAATCTGGTGGAAGGGCTGCCTTTCTTGCGCGACAAGTTGGGCTACGATGCGGCTATCACCTATCGCAATCGAAAAGACTATACTTCCGAAGAATGGGTGCGTATGTTGTATGCCGAGGTAGAGGCAGGAAGGCCCGTACCTTATCGGGGCAATTCCACTTCAGGCGCACATGCCTTTGTGATAGATGGCTATACCTCCGGCGACCTCTTTCATGTCAATTGGGGATGGAGTGGCCTCTATGATGGCTTCTTCCGCCTTACAGCCTTGCAGTCTGGCGATGATTCCCAGGCAGGAGCCTCTGGTGGCAGTAGTGGCTACTCTATGGAACAGGCTGCATTGTTTGGCGTACAGCCAAACAAAGGGAGTGCTGCTGCTGATATGCCTTTGACCATGCGCAACGTGTCGGTATCGGGCTCCTCCGTCACGTGTACCTATACTAATTTTACCGGTGCCACAGGATTGTATAATTTAGGCATCGCCTATCAGGCAGCAGATGGCTCTTTGGTAAAGATCGCTTCATCTGTCTTCCCGACAAGCTTGCAAACAGGCTATGAAACGACCAAGACTTTTACCGTGACGGGCTTGCCGCAAGGCACATGGCATGTGGTGCCCGTAGTTCAAAAGTATGGTACTTCGCAGTGGGAAACCTCTTGGAATCCCCAACTCGATTATGTCCATGCCACCGTCTCTTCCACAGGTGCTGTCACACTCTCCTATCCAGCACCCGCTCCTTTGTTCACCCTTTCCGCTGTACGGGCTCGAGGGAATGTTGTGGCAGGCAAGGAGGTGGAGCTTCGATGCTCCTTTAGCAACCAAGACCAAGAGGAATACCATCGCACACTTTATCTTTTTGCGAGTACCTCGGCAGATATGGGTGCTGCAGTGAGCAAGGCCGATGTAACGGTATTGCCGAAGCAGGAGGCCGACTTCTCGTTCTATTTCACGCCCGCTGCTGCCGGTACCTATCGTGTATGGATAGCCCAGTCGCCTACGGGTGAGGGCATCGTTGGCGAGGGGCAGGTGGAAATACGTGAGTCAAACGAAACTTCGCTCAGTCTTTCTATTGTGAATTGTGTTTTTGCCAATGCCGTCAGCTATACGGTGTATGGCAACTACCGTCAGGCCACCATCTATGTGCGCAATAACACGAACTACAATTTCGATGGTGATATTCTTGTACGCTTGTATCGTGGTGACATTGGTGCCACGCGATATGGTAGGGTGTCAGAGCATCGTGTGCCTGTACAGGTGAAGGCGGGTGAGGTGGCAACGAGCACACTCACCTTGGAGAATATGGATGTGAATGTCAACTACGGTTTCACCTTTTATTATAGTGACGGGTCGGCTGCCTTGGATAGCAAGACAAGTGTCATTTATATCCGAACCCAACGACCGGGTATTGTGCGCTATGAGGCAACAGGCGAACGGAAGGCAGAGGCACCTGTCGCATCCTATGATGCTACCGGGGCTGCTGCCATCGACTTGCGAGGGGTTAGCGGTGTAACCACTATGCAAGCGTCGGCCAATCCCAATGCCTTGTATCTGTTGGATGAAGGGGCAACAATCCCTGAAGGTCTCACGAACCAACAGGTTGTTGTCGGTGGAAAGATTACCAACCTGCAGCTGTCTGCCAACCATCCCTTTGTGTTGCCCGCTGCCATACAAGTGGAGAATCTCACCTATCAATGTGTGCTTCCTGCGGCCAGTACAGGCGGATGGCAACCGTTGATGCTTCCTTTCACGCCACAGTCCATATTGATAGATGGGGTTACGGCACGGGTGAATGAAGAAATCTATGTGCGGGAGTTTGTAGGTACCAACAGTACTGCGATGCCCGTATTCAGTCCGGCAACACAAATCAATGCTGCTTGTCCTTATGTCGTTAAAGCCGCTACGGAATGGGGTGGAAAACAACTTACACTCGCAGCCCATGATGTGACAATCACACCTGCTGAAGTCATGGTGACCAGCACCTCTTCATTCGATATGCAAGGCAGTGTCTCTTCTTCCATGCAGGGAGGGGTGTATACGATGAACGAGCAAGGCACAGCCTTTGTTTATAGTCCTTCCGCAGTGGAAGTTCCCTTCTTCCAAGGCTGTTTTGTGCCGCGTCTTCCCGCTGCGCAATGTCCTGCCAGTATTCCTGTCGAGCAGGTCTCTTCTGCCATTACAACCACGGCAATGCACCAACGCATGCAAGCCGCTACAATCTATCAGTTGCAAGGTGTGGCAGCAGGTAAGGTAACAGGTTCCTCCCGTTCCAATACACTGCAGCAACTACCTAATGGGGTGTATGTGGTAGGAGGACGTCGTGTGCTCGTCAGGCACTGAAATCGCCCTTTAAGGTGCGGAGGAGTCTTCTCTTTACTTTGGCCCAGAAAGAGTTGGTCTTGCCATAGTAACGGGCAAAGGCCGCCCGAGCCGCCTCATTCTCGACAACAGGGGTGATGCGTTCCACGGGCAGCGGTTTACTGTACAGCTGACTGCTATGCAAATTTCCTCCGCCACAGTTTGTTCCTGAGCCGTCAAAGCCCTCGTTCTGTACCAAGGAACGTCCTACATTGAGCGACAAGATACCTTGCAGGAAGAGGGAAGCGTTCCATCGGATGGCCCATGAGTTGTTGCGCCCCGCTATCTGTCTTCGCAACATTCTGGTAAAAGGATAGTTGCCGTTGAAGTCAAAGCGGCGTGTCAGTTTACGTTCCTCTAACTGCCGCAATAGTTCCTGTCCGTTAGGGTTGAAATGTTGCCAGGCCCTTTTCCATGTTGCCCAGCCCCAGCTTCCTGTGAATAAAATGAGGAACGTGTCAGGAAGCGAAGGGTCTTTGGTAAAGTCACAGGCCTGTATATGTCCCACCTTGGGCTCGTCCTGGTATAGTGTCAGCGCCTCATTCATAAACCGCAGGAAATACGGAGCCACCACCAAGTCATCTTCCAGCACTATTACCCTACCGTATGCGTTGACAAGATGTGTCACCCCATCAATGATGTTGCGGGCCAAGCCCCAGTTCTCCTCCCTTTCAATGATGTCGATGGCCCCAAATCCTTGTATGCTGTGAATGAATCGGCGCACCTCATTTACAGCCTCATTGTCGGCTGGTGTCTTGGCAGCATCGGAATAGATGAACAGGTGCGATTGCGCAGCTTCCGCATTCTGTAATAACGAAGCCACCACCCGCTGCGTGTGTGCCGGGCGGTTATATACAAACAGTAGAATCGGTGCAGTTGTCATGAGCGGTAGTTTTGAAGGTGAACATGTATCGATGTGCGGCGCGTGTGCCATACCGCAAAGGTCTTGCCCAACAGCCATCCGGCTATCGATGCATAGGCGGTGAAATCCTTCCAAGAACCCTTCCCAAGGGCTTTCAGCATCTTCTTGCCTACAGCGAGCACACCCATGGCAAAGGCTTTGGGAAAGGAATAGCGTATATTGGCATATTCCGACAGATGATAGACGCGTTCGGCATGCAAGAAGCGAGCCCTTGTCTGCTGGCGGAACTCTCTGTCATGGCAACCGCAATATTGGGGCATCCATC
Organism: uncultured Bacteroidales bacterium; assembly: GCA_945837185.1. Taxonomy (GTDB): domain Bacteria; phylum Bacteroidota; class Bacteroidia; order Bacteroidales; family Bacteroidaceae; genus Prevotella. Next base: position 4,538 of record CAMAMZ010000086.1, read on the forward strand.
CTATACGCAGTCCATGGTAGTGCATGCGGTTCGCCATATCCTTGTCTTCCCCATAGTGGTAGAAGAGTGGGGCAAAGAGACCCACCTTGCGAAGGGCGGTCGCGGGCATATACCATATTGCCGCATCAATGAAGTCGGCTTCCACCACCTCCTCTTTGGGCAGACAATCCATGGAACGCAGACCTGTATAGTCAGCAAACCCTTGTTCCACCCGTTGCCTGCTTCCTGTGAGGTGGATGGGCGAGAGGATTCCGAAGTCGGGATGCTTGCTGCTTGCTGCTGCCAATGCTCCTAAGGTGTCGGCATCAATCCACGCATCCTGGTTCAAGAGCAACACCCCTTCATAGCCATGGTCAAGGGCATACTGCATCCCAATGTTATTGGCACGGCCAAAGCCTAAGTTTTGTCCGTTCTCTATGAGTGTCACCTCCGGGAATTCCTGACGTATACGTGTTACGGTGTCATCAGCCGAGGCATTGTCGAGCACCATGACATCGGCTTGGCAATGCGAAGCCCGTAGCGAACCGAGGCAGCGTGCCATCCAAGGGGTGAAGTTATAAGAAACGATAATGGCAAGAATCTTCATGATGGGTCTTTTTTGATGATTTCAAGCGGAATATGTCCTATGTTGGCAGCCATGTCGGAGAAGGTGCTGCATGCCGAGCCCAAGATGCAACGGGTACCTGCCAATGTAAAGAGTTCTACCACAGCCTCCTCTATCCCTTCCCGTGTATGGCGGTTGGCTACAGTAGGCGACACTACCACACGATGGGGAAAAGCCTTGCAAAGGCGCTCCTTTTCCCGCTCGTCGTCAGTGGCTACATAGAAGCGGGTTGTGGCAGGTGCCTGTTGCATGCGCCGGATAAAAGCTTCTGTAGGGCTCTCTGCAATGCTTCTGGCGTTGTCGGTGCGGCGTATATGCACTCCTATCGCCTCCTCTCCCAGTTGCAGCTTCCGCTCTTCAATGCGTTGTTGCAGATGGGGCAGGACCTTGAAGATAGCCATGCTGCCTGCAGGAACCTCCTCTGCCATGAAATACACATGACTGGCCAACCATACTTTCCGGTCTTGTGCCCAACGGGCAAAGTCAAAATGTGTGCGCATGCCCTCTGTGCATGCCGCCTCTTCCATCCTGTCAGCAAAGAGCAACTGTTGGGGAAGTCGGGGAATATAAAGGTTATGTAGGCGTGGACGGTCGTAACACAACGTGTCGAAGAGCGACGCATCGCGAACGGTCAACTCTGGCAAGTGGAGAGGCTCAAAAAGCTCGTCGAAGCGGGCCGACAGGCCTTGGTCCTTAAACCAGTATGCTTGCACCTCTCCTCCGCATTGTCGGGCCATGGCGAGTGCTGAGGCTATGGCCTTCAACCTGTTGCCCAACCCTCCTGCGGGCACAAATACGATTTTAGTCTTTGACATGTGAATCCTCCTGATGAATGATGGGGCCTATTAGTCGGAAAACTTTTGGGTAGAACGGATGCGGGGTAATGGCAGGCAGCGCGACACAAGCTGGCGGATGCGTGTCAGCATACTCCTGCATATCGACTTGGAGCGTTGTGCCATGCCCAATGCCGCATACTCCCGTGCCACATCCTCCGCGCTCCAGTCGTCACGGTAGGTCAGTGCCTGTTGCTTCCATGTTGCCACCTTGTCTTCCTCTTTTTGCATCGCATAGTAATATGCAATATCTAAACAGTTGCGGGCATTGGCTGTGCGCAACAAGGTGCATACTTCCGCATCACGTGTCTGGAAGTAAGCAATCAGCAGGTCGCGGTTCTTTCTGGAAATCATGGCACGCTTTTCCTTGTTGGCACCTGTCCAGATGCTGGTGGGCAACTTACGGTAAACGGCCATGGCACGGGGCATAAAGTAGATGTCGCCATGCACGGCGCAGAGACAATGCATCACAAAATCATAGCTTGTCACTTGGTCCATCCATGTCGGAAGCGAGGGTATGAGAGCTCTGCGATAGCAAATAGACACATTGGTGATAGGGTTGCAGAGCGCTAAGTCGCGAAGGGTAACAGCCTCCTTGCCATATCTTCCCGACAGACTCTTGCTGCCATCAGCCTCATAGTAATTTACAACCTGATGAAAGCAAGCACTATAGGCAGGGTGGGTATCAAGGAAATCCACCTGCCGTTGCAGCTTATGCCGGTCGCACCAGAAGTCATCGCCCTCACAGATGGCAATATAGGTGCCACGGGCTGCCTCAAAGCAACGGATAAAGTTGCGGGCCAACCCCACGTTGGAGGCACCGCTGAGCAGGCGCACACGCTGCGGAAAGCGTGCCTGCCATTGGCGACACCGTTCGCAGGTGCCATCACTGCTGGCATCGTCGGCTATGATAAGTTCAAAGTCGAAACGGGTATCTTGGAGCACCACACTACGGATAGCCTCGTCTACATACGCCTCTTGGTTATAGGTCAGCATCAATACGCTCACCTTGATGGTTTGTTCCATGTTCTTGCTGTGATTACAACGATTCTGTGCAAAATTACAATATCTTTTCGTAAAAGTAGCCAATCCGCTCAAAAAGCTTGTCGCCTACAGTCAAAAGCCTGTGGCTATGGTGCCGGAAGGGCGTGCTATTTCTTGGTGAGGAGCTGCAGTGCCTCCTGCAGTAGCTTGCTGCCTGTGAGGTAGGCAAGGAGCAGATAAAGGGCGGCACCCGTGAGTATTTGCATTCCCAACAGCGCAAGGGGGCATAGCGGTAGCAAGCCAACAGCGTAAACGCCTCCTCCCATCACAAGGGCAAGCAGCATATAAGGATAGGTGTCGTGCCACTGGTCGCGGAAGCGGTAACCTGTATAGTGCTGCGTATAGACCATGGTGATGAGGTGGAGCACAACACGCACGCCCATAATTCCTCCTACCATCACAAGCACCCTTTCATGGAGCAGCAGCAGGATGACGCCTACGGTAAGCATGAGTTTATACAGTTCTATCTTGAAAATGCCGGAGGCATGCCCGCTCACCTTGATGAAATTGTTGTTGATGGCGGTGAGGATGGTGCAGCAGCCGCCTATGCAGAGCAACTGAAAATAAGGAATGGCATCCCACCATGCCGCCTTGAACAGCAGGTGGAAAAGGGCAGGAGCCACCATGATACCTCCTATCAAGAGGGGAAAGGTCAGGAACGATGTGAAGCGTATGGACTTCCGATAGGCCTGCAGCAGGCGTTTCCTGTCTTGTTGTATACTGCTGAATATGGGGTAGGTGGCATTCTGTATGCTGCCATACACCAAACTCACGATAGGGTCGCAAATCTTGTTGCCTTGCGTAAACAATCCGAGCTCACGCTTAGGATAGAGTCGTGGAATGACCAATGAATAGACATTCAGGAAGAGGGTGTTGACCATGCCGGATAACAGCAACATGGAGGCAAAGCGAAACAAGATGCGCAACCGTTGGAAGGAGAAGGCCAACCGTGGGCGCCAGTCACTCCCTATCCATAGCATCACGCTCTTCACCAAAGCCAACACCACAGGTTGCCAGGCCAAGGTCCACACGCCACAGCCTCCTACTGCCATGCTGATGGCTGCCACTGCCGAAACCATCATGGCTGTAAGGTCGGCTTTGGCCAACTGCCGGAAACGGATTTGTTTGTTGAGCAGCGTAACTTGAATGAGCATGGTCGCATTGATGGGCAGGGAAAGGAACACCACGGCACTGAGAGCCACGAGGCGAGGCTCATGGAAATAGCCTACAATCAAGGGACTTGCAGCCATGAGCAACAAGTAGAGCACGCCACTCATAGCCATGTTCCACCAGAACACGGTGCTGTAATCCAATGCGTCGGCATCAGACTTCTGGATGAGGGCAGCGCCAAAGCCACTCTCTATAATCAGATTGCCCAAAGCGCTGAAAATGGCGAGCATGGCCACCAAAGCGTAATCCTCGGGAAGGAGAATATTGGCCACGATGATGGCCACGGCAAACTGCAGCACCTGCTGACCAAAGCGATCTATCAGGTTCCAAATGAGTGCTGTAATGGTTGTTTGTTTCAGATTCTCCACGATT
>CAMAMZ010000087.1 GCA_945837185.1 uncultured Bacteroidales bacterium
TTCCTTTCCCAGAGGTCAGACAATATTTATCGCCGCTCGTACATGCGCTCGTAATAATGTTGGTAGTCGCCCGATGTTACCTCTGCAATCCAGTCTTGGTGCTGCAGGTTCCAGACAATTGTCTTCACGATGCCGTCGGCAAAGCATGTTTCCGGCTGCCATCCCAGTTCCTCCTTGATTTTCGTGGGGTCGATAGCATAACGCTGGTCGTGCCCCAGGCGGTCGGCCACGAAGGTTATGAGACTGTCGTTCATCCAGTCGATGCTCAGTTCTCCCTGCGCGTTGAGTTCCCTTTTGCGCAACAGTTCGCGCAGCGGTTTCTCCACCTCCATCATATCGTGCAAGGTGCGTATGATGAGCCGCACAATGTCGATGTTTTTCATCTCATTGTGTCCTCCCACGTTGTACACCTCCCCCTCACGTCCGTTTCTCACCACAAGGTCGATGGCCTTGCAATGGTCCTTCACGTACAGCCAGTCGCGCACGTTAGTTCCCAGTCCGTATACAGGCAGTGCCTTACCCTCGAGAATATTATTGATGATGAGCGGTATCAACTTTTCCGGGAAGTGATAAGGCCCATAGTTGTTCGAGCATCGAGTGATGGTTACCGGTGCGTGATAGGTGTCGTGATAAGCCATGACAAAGAGGTCGGCCGAAGTCTTTGAAGCCGAATACGGACTATGCGGGCACAGCGGTGTGCGTTCGGTGAAGAATCCCTCGTTGCCGAGTGAACCATACACCTCATCGGTAGATACCTGGTGGAATCGTTTCCCCTTTTTCCAGGTGGGATAGCCCTGCTCGTCCTTTCCTGTCACCCATGCCTTGCGTGCAGCATCGAGCAGGTTTTGCGTGCCCAGTATGTTTACGCTCAGGAACAGTTGTGGGTCTTCGATGGAGCGGTCCACATGACTCTCAGCGGCAAAGTTCACCACATAGTCAATATCGTAGTCGGCAAACAGTTTGTCAGCCAGTTCCCGGTTGCGTATGTCGCCTTTCACGAACACACACCGTTCCCCGTCAATATCATCCTTCACCGTACCGAGGTTTCCCGCGTAGGTCAGCGCATCGAGTATCACCACCCGAATATCCTCCTGCGCATATTTCTCATGCAGCAGATACTTTACGAAGTTGGCCCCTATGAAGCCTGCCCCTCCTGTCACCAGATAAGTTTTTTTCATATTGTCGTTACACTATAATAAATTGTTTTTTCTCTTATTTTCCTTCTTCAGACCACGTGCCCTTACAAAGTTAGCTATGAACTGTGCCGTAGCCTCCAGTCCCAGTATGCTTGAGTTCACACAAAGGTCGTAGCTTTCGCTGTGCCCCCATTTCTTACCCGTGTAGTAGTTGTAGTATGAAGCCCTGCGCTGCTCCTCGTCGGCAATCCATTTAGCCGCCTGCCGTGGCTCCATGCCACTTCTTTGGCACACCCTTTCCAAACAATCATCGCCATGTGCCGTCACAAACACATGTGTAGCTTCCGGCATGTCGCGCAGCACATAGTCGGCAGTGCGCCCCACAAACACACAACTACCCTTCCGTGCCGCTTCGCGTATGGCCTCACACTGAAACTCATAGAGTCCCTCTTGCGAGAACATGCTCCCATAGAACGAGCCCCCCATGAGTGGGTTGTCGAAGTGCAGCCACCCCCTTCCAAAGTTTGTGCGCTCATCGTTGCGTTCAAAGAACTCCTTGCAGAACCCGCTTTGTTGTGCGGCCAGATTCAGCAGTTCCTTATCGTAGAGCCGTGCGCCAAACAGTGTTGCCAACATGCGCGCTATATCCTTTCCTCCACTTCCTATGCGACGTCCGACGGTGATGATGGTGTTGTGGGCATTCATATTCTAATTCCTTTCTATCAACAATATTAGGTGTATGTTTCTTTATTTCTCTTGTGCCGTTGCTCCTGCCATGGGGAGGTGCAGCCTGCGCATGTAGCGTCCGATTACCGCCCATGCCACCAAAGCCGAAATCAAGTCAGAGGCAGGAAGTGCATACCACACACCGTCTACGCCCCACACCCATGGCAGTATCACGATGAGTGGCACCAGGAACAGCAGCTGCCTCGACAGCGAGAGGAAGATGCTGATATTCACCTTTCCTATGCACTGGAAGAAATTTGTTACCACCATTTGGAACCCTATTACCGGAAACACCAGCATATTGATTCTGATGGCCTTTGCTGAGAGCGCTATCAGTTCCTCGTCGGTAGTGAAGAGCCTTGCGCACACCTGCGGTATGAACATGGCGATGAGCCACCCCACGGTCATAATCACTGTGGCCGCCCCAATGGTAAGTCGCAGCACCCGTGTCAGACGTTCTGTCTGTCCGCTTCCGTAGTTATAGCCCGCTATGGGTTGCATGCCTTGGTTCAGTCCGAATACAAACATCACGAATATGAACACGATGCTGTTCGAAATGCCGTAGGAACCCACGCTCAGGTCGCCCCCATAGCGCACAAACTGGTTGTTCAGGAAAATCACCACGATACAGGCGCACACATTCATCAGGAAGGGCGATATGCCGATACTGATGATACGCTTCACCAAATCAGCCTTCAAGGCATAGATACCCCTTTTCAGATGTATCAGTTCCCGCTTGTCAGAGAGCAGGCGCAGCTGGTATGCCAGTGCCATGGTCTGTGAGATGATGGTGGCGTATGCCGCCCCCTGAATACCCCATCCCATGACAACGATGAAAAGTGCGTCGAGCACAATATTCATCACCACTGTGAAGAGCGTGGCATACATGGCCTGCTTGGGTTTACTTGCTGCCCGCAACACCGAGTTAAGTCCTAAGTATGAGTGCGTTACGACGTTGCCTGCCAAAATGATTACCATATAGTCCTTGGCATAGGGCAGGGTAGCCTCACTGGCTCCGAAAAAATGCAGAATAGGCTCGAGTAGCAGTAGGCACACCACAGTGAAGGCCAGTCCGATGATGATGTTCAGCGTTACAGTGTTGCCCAGAATGTTTACCGCCTTGCCGTAGTCGTGCTGCCCCAGTTTCACAGATATGGCTGTCGACGAACCCACGCCCACAGCGGCTCCGAAGGCTGCTGAGAGGTTCATGAAAGGCAGTGTGATGGCCAGTCCCGATATGGCTATTGGTCCCACCATCTGTCCGATGAACACCCTATCGACAATGTTATAGAGTGAAGAAGCCGTCATGGCTACAATGGCCGGCAAGGCATACTGCCTGAGCAGTTTCCCCACGGGCTCAGTACCCAGTTGCAGGGTTGCTTTCTTGTTATCAACTTCCTGTTCTTTCATATAGATGCAAAAGTACACATTTTTTGTCGACAAGCCATGTGGGGAAGGTTAAAAAACTCTTCCGCTTTAGAAAAAAGCGTTGGTGGCAGAACGAATCTGTTGGATTATGTGTAACTTTGCAGGCATCGCCCCTTGACCAGCAACCCTATGACAGCAACCCAACGCCATTGGCAAGATTATCGTATAGTCCTTGCCACCTTATTAATATATATAGTGGCGAGCCTTGTAACAGGCAGCGCCCAGCAGGCACGTGCCATGGCTCCGCCCTCCGACACCTGCTATATCTACCGCCTCTACCTTACCGACAAGCAGGGTAGTGCCCATACCCTTACGCAGCCTCACACCTTCCTCTCGCCCCGTGCCATAGCCCGCAGGCAGCGCCAGCACCTGTGTGTTGACAGTACCGACCTCCCCGTGTCGGCTCGCTACACGGCCCTCATACGGCAGCGAGGCTACACCCTTATAGGCAGTAGCAAGTGGAACAACACCCTACTTGTAGCCACACCCTCGCCCACAGCGCAGGCCGCACTGCAGGCCTTTCCTTTTGTGCGCGAGGTGCGGCGTGTGTATGCCGGCACGCTGACCTCTGCTGCCGAGCCGCCCATGTCTCTACAGACCGATACCCTGCAGCCCACCCCTTCCAATAGCTACGGACAAGCCTATGCGCAACTCCGGCAGTTGGGTGGCGATGCACTTCATGAGGCCGGATTCCGTGGCAAAGGCATGCTCATAGCCGTTGTTGACGGTGGCTTCCATAATGCCCAGCTCATTCCTGCCCTCCGCCGTGCCCGTGTGAGCCATGTGCGCGATTTCGTCTATCCCTATCGCGACAACCTCTTCCACCTGCTCGATCATGGCACCAAGGTATTCTCCTGTATGGCCGCTGTCGACTCGTTTCGCTATGTTGGCACGGCTCCCGAGGCCACCTATATGCTCCTGCGCTCCGAATATGGGCCCACTGAAAGTTTGTATGAAGAAGACACATGGGCCATGGCCGTGGAATATGCCGACTCTGTGGGGGCCGACCTCATCAATGCCTCCTTGGGCTATGCCCTTTTCGATGATGACACAACCAGCCATCGCCATAGCGACCTCGACGGCCATGCCACCCTTATCTCCCATACCGCCTCTCTTCTGGCAACCAAAGGCATCCTCTTGGTGTGCAGCGCCGGCAATGCCGGTCATGACAGTTGGAAAACCCTCACACCCCCAGCTGATGCCCTTCAGGTGCTTACTGTGGGTGCCGTGGATGCCCATGGGCGCCACGCCTCTTTCTCCTCTGTGGGACCCACTGCCGACGGGCGTGTTAAGCCCGATGTGGTGGCCTGTGGCGTGGGCACTCAAGTTGTAACGGCTCAAGGCTGTGTGCGCCCCATGCAGGGCACCTCTTTTGCCACCCCCGTGGTGTGTGGTCTTGCCGCCTGCTTATGGCAAGCCCTTCCCCAGTGTACAGCGACCGACATCATCCGTATCATACAGGCTTCCGCCCACCGCTACGCCCATCCCGATAGTTGTTACGGCTATGGACTTCCCCATTTTGGGCGGGCCTATCAACAAGCAACAAACTCATGCAAACACAAAGCTACACCCTCTACGAACTGAATAGTCTGGTGCGCAGCGCCTTGAGTGCCGTGCTCGCTCCCGCTTACTGGGTGCAGGCCGAGGTGGCCGAGCTGCGCGAACGCACCCATTGCTATATGGAACTCGTGCAGAACGATGCGCATACCCATACCCCTATAGCACGGGCCAAGGCCAACTGCTGGTATGCCACCTGGCAGCAGGTGAGCCGCAAGTTTCAGCGTGACACGGGGAGCACGCTGCGCCCTGGTATGCAGGTACTGCTCCTTGTGAGTCCCACCTTCCACGAAGCCTATGGCTTCTCCTACACCGTGACTGATATCGACCCTACCTACACCTTGGGCGATATGGCCCGCAGACGACAGGAGATTCTTCGGCAGTTGCGCGAGGAAGGCGTGTTCGACCTACAGCGCGAACTCACCCTCCCGCTCTTTGCACAGCGCGTGGCTGTCATCTCCAGTGCGGGGGCTGCAGGCTATGGCGACTTCTGTAGGCAGCTGGCTGACAACGAGTATGGCTTTGCCTTCCGTGTGTGGCTCTTTGAAAGTCCTATGCAGGGCGAACGGGTAGAGGAGGGCATCATAGCCGCCCTCAATGCTATCCACGCCCGTCTTGACGACTTCGATGTGGTGGTTATCATCCGCGGAGGTGGTGCCACCGCCGACCTCTCCTGCTTCGACACCCTTGCGCTGGCCGAGAACGTGGCCAACTTCCCTCTGCCTATCATCACAGGCATAGGGCATGAGCGCGACGAGTGTGTGCTCGACAGTATTGCCCACACCCGTGTCAAGACCCCTACGGCAGCGGCAGCTTTTCTTATCAGTCATCTCGCCACTGTGGAGCGGCGACTCACCACAGCGCGGGAACGTCTCACCCAACTCGCCCTGCGGCGCCTTGACTACGAACGCCTGCGCCTGCGGCGCCTCTCTGAACGTGTGCCCACCCTCTTCTCATTGGCGCGTGAACGACAAACGGGTCGTCTTGACACCCTTGCTCAGCGTTTGCATCACGCCCTTGCACGGTATTACGACCGTCAGCAGCACCACCTGCTCCTCCTTGAACAGCGTGTGGCAGCTCTTGATCCCTACAGACTCCTGCAGCGTGGCTACAGCATCACCCTGCATAATGGGCATGCAGTGCGCAATCCCCATGAACTCCATGTTGGCGACGTGATTGAAACACGCACCGCCGGAGGCACAGTGCACTCTACTGTTACAGAATGCAACAACAACCCAATCACACCTACAAAACAATGAAAAAGCAACCCACTTACGAAGAAGCTGTGCGCCGCGTAGAGACCCTCGTGGCCCAGTTAGAGAACAACGAACTCGACATCGACACCCTCTCTAAACGCCTCGCAGAAGCCCAGCAACTCCTTGCCTTGTGCAGGGACAAACTCACCCGCGCAGATGAGGAAATACATAAAATCCTTGATGAAAACTAAAGTTTTGCAAGCAAAAATTGCGCAATTTATAAAATATTGTTACTTTTGCAGGCATTATACAATTGTGCATACATAATATTACAACCCTATAAAAATAAATGGTTATGAAAGCTATTGATTGGGAAAACCTCAAGTTCGGCTATATGCGAACTGATTACAACGTGCGGTGTTATTACCGCGACGGCAAATGGGGCGAAATAGAAACCTGCTCCGAAGAAACCATCAACCTCTCCATGGCAGCCACCTGTCTGCACTATGGCCAGGAAGCCTTTGAAGGTCTCAAGGCCTACCGCTGCCCCGACGGCAAGGTGCGTGTGTTCCGCATGGATGAGAATGCCGCACGCCTGCAGAGCACCTGCCGCGGTATTATGATGCCCGAGGTTCCCACCGCCCTTTTCGAGGAGATGGTCACCAAGGTGGTGCGTCTCAACCAGGAGTATATCCCCACCTACGAGAGCGGCGCTACCCTCTACATCCGTCCGCTCCTTATTGGTACCAGCGCACAGGTTGGCGTACATCCTGCCAGCGAATACCTCTTCCTCATCTTCGTAACGCCTGTAGGACCTTATTTCAAGGGTGGTTTTGCCACTAACCCCTATGTTATCATCCGCGACTTCGACCGCTCAGCCCCCTTGGGTACCGGTATCTATAAGGTGGGAGGTAACTACGCTGCCTCGCTCCGCGCCAACGATATCGCTCACAGCAAGGGTTACGCATCGGAGTTCTATCTCGACGCCAAAGAAAAGAAATACATGGATGAGTGTGGTGCCGCTAATTTCTTCGGTATCAAGAACAATACCTATGTCACACCGAAGTCAACCAGTATCCTGCCTTCCATCACCAACAAGAGTTTGATGCAGATAGCGGAAGACCTTGGTATGAAAGTGGAGCGGCGACAGATTCCCGAAGAGGAATTGTCTACCTTCGAGGAAGCAGGTGCTTGTGGCACGGCTGCCGTCATCTCACCCATCTCCTATATCGATGACCTCGATACCGGGGTGCGCTATAGCTATGGGGAGAAGCCCGGTCCATGGTCGGAAAAACTCTACACCACACTCCGCGGTATACAATACGGCACGGTGGAAGATAAGCATGGCTGGACAAAAGTTATCATTGGCTGATAATATAGCATATACATATCTATAAGTCCTCTTTTTTATAACAAGTTCAGCAATCCATGGGAAAGGGAAAACTCGCTAAGTTTGCCGATATGGCATCCTTCAGCAATGTTTACCAGTATACATTCGATGATCTCCGCCAGCACCCTTTTGCTTTAAAGGGACGCTGGTGCGAGGACCATTTTCATAATGCCAACCCCATCGTGCTTGAGTTAGGTTGCGGTCGGGGCGAATACACGGTGGGATTGGCACGCCTCTTTCCCCACGTCAATTTCGTGGGAGTAGACATCAAGGGTGCGCGCATGTGGACAGGTGCTTCGCAAGCCTTGCAGGAAGGGCTTACCAACGTGGCCTTCCTGCGCACGCATATAGAGCTCCTTCCGCATTTCTTCGGGCCCGATGAGGTGCAGGAACTGTGGCTTACCTTCTCTGATCCGCAGATGAAGCATGCCCGCAAGCGACTCACGGGCACACGTTTCCTCAGTCTCTATCGGCAATTCCTGACCAACGGCGGTACGATTCATCTCAAGACCGACTCCCTCTTCCTATACACCTACACGTCGCATCTGATAGACGAGAATCACTTGCCTCTCAACGTGCGTACGGCCGACCTCTACCACACCCCCGACATGGCTGCCAGTCCTATCCTTTCCATACAAACCTACTATGAGAGTATGTGGATGGCGCGTGGCCTGCCTATCAAATATCTGCGCTTTGCGCTACCGCAGGAAGGTGAGCTACGGGAGCCTTGTGTGGACATACCCCTCGACGATTACCGAAGTTACCACCGTGAGAAACGGAGTCCGAAGGAAACGGGTAGGTAAATACTACGGCATCGTGTTTCTAATATCATCTGTCGCACCTCTTAAGCAAAAAGCCCGAAATAAGGTCTTGACATAAAAGGCAAAGTATCTAAACATACTTTGCCTTTTATGTTTAGATACTTTGCCATTTATGTTGACATACTTTTTGAGGGGTATTTTTGTCAAGAGACATGTGTCTGTTAGCCAACGCAATGGTATGTATTGTATGATATCACTAGACACCACCTTTGCACCTGTGAACCGATTTAGCAAAGTAAGTATATCTTCTCAAGCAAGGTAAGTATATCTTCTCA
>CAMAMZ010000088.1 GCA_945837185.1 uncultured Bacteroidales bacterium
ATAGGTATCATACTTTCATAAAGAATGAAGAAAATATATCTGTTGGCACTCGTCGTTTTGGCGAGTGCTTCTTTTAATATGGCACAGGCTGCCAAGAAGAAAAAGAAGTCTGCCAAGGAGCCTGTGGTAGAGCAAGTGATGTTGCGTTCTGCCTCCGATTCTTTGAGCTATGCAGCAGGAAAGGCCGTAACAGAGGGATTGATAGAATATTTGCAGCGAGAGATGCAGGTCGACACTGCCTATATGGCCGATGTGGTGGCAGGCTTCAATGAAGCCATGAAGAGCAATGGCGACCCACAGTATAAAGCCTATGCGGCAGGTGTGCAAATGGCACGGTTGGTGCTCGGCCGTATTCTGCCCGGTATCAGCAGCGAGTTTGAAGGCACACGCGATACCATCAACACCGATCTCTTCACCGCTGGCTATCGCGATGCGCTTCTGGGCGATACAACACGCTTTACCGATGCTAAAGCCCGGGAGTTCTTCACCATGCGCATGAAGGAAAGCAAGGAAGAGGCGCAGCGTGCTTACCGTGACGCTAACGAACGCTGGTTGACAGACAACAAAACCAAGGAAGGCGTGGTAACAACGCCCAGCGGACTCCAATATAAGGTGTTGCGCAAGGGAACCGGTGCCGTGCCTACGAAAGACGACAGGGTGACCGTGAAATATGAAGGGAAGACGATTGACGGAACGGTCTTTGACAGTAGCTACAAGCGGAATCCCCAAACCACTACCTTCGGCTGTAGCCATGTCATTAAAGGATGGACAGAGGCCCTCACCATGATGCCCGTAGGAAGCAAATGGGAACTCTATATTCCGCAGCAACTGGCCTATGGCGAGCGACAGGCGGGGCAAATCAAGCCTTTCTCAACCCTCATCTTCACCGTAGAGCTGGAAAAGATAGAAGAGAAATAGACTACTACAGGAACCGTAGAGCGGCAAAAGGTCGAAGAGAAATAGGATAAGAAAAGAACCGTATTGCTGGAAAAGCATAGCAGAGAAACAAGCTAAGACAAGCAGAGAAACAAGCAAACAAAAGAACGGTATTTCATCCTCTCAATGACAAAATGCACGGATTTAATAAAAATTCGTGCATTTTTGTTTGCACATTTCCACGGAAATACCTACATTTGCCCTGCGAAAATTAAATCTATTACATACAGAATGGATAAGATAGATAAACTTGACAAAAAGATACTGGGTATATTAGCCAAGAACGCACGTATACCTTTTAAGGATGTAGCCGCCGAATGTGGCGTGTCGCGTGCAGCGATTCACCAACGTGTCCAACACCTCATTGACAATGGCGTCATTACCGGAAGTGGTTTTTATGTAAACCCCAAGAGTTTGGGTTATTCCACCTGCACCTATGTAGGTTTGAATCTGGAACGGGGCAGCATGTACAAAGAGGTTGTTGAACGCCTGCAAACCATCCCTGAAATTGTAGAGTGCCATTTCACGACCGGTTCCTACACCATGCTCATTAAGCTTTATGCACAAGACAATGAACAGCTCATGGATTTGCTCAACAACCAGTTGCAAACCATTCCCGGTGTGGTTTCTACCGAAACACTTATATCCCTCGAGCAGAGCATCAAGCGCGAGATAACCGTCAGAACAGAGTAATACGCCGGGCGCTTTGCGAACCAAGGGCGTTCCTCAGAAAGAGATATGGAAAAATTCAGTATTGCGTCGCATTTGCAACCATTGTATGCAACAAGTCCTCATGCCTGTCGCCTCCCGGTGATAGGCATTACTGCCAATTATGTAGAAGGCGATGTGCAGTTGCGCGACCGCTATTACCGTCAGATTGTGGAAGCAGGCGGCACCCCATGGATTATTCCACCCGTGGCCGATGTCAGCGTGTTAGAAGAAACCCTGCAACATATTGACGGCCTGTTGCTCACGGGCGGAGGCGACCACAACCCCCTGTGGTATGGCGAAGAACCGCTCAAGGATTTACATGGAGTGAATGCCGAGCGCGATTTGCCCGAGCTGCTCATTACGCAGTTGGCCTATCATCGCCAGATTCCTATCTTGGGAATCTGCAGAGGCCTGCAAACCTTGGCCGTTGCCTTGGGTGGCAAGGTTACACAGCACCTCACCTCGGCCTTGAAACATACACAGGAAGCCGCACGCGAACTCCCCACCCACAGCATCACGATAGCGAAAGATTCGCAGCTCTACACACTGCTGGGGAGCGAACAGACTTATGTCAATTCCTTCCATCATCAGGCCGTAACGGAAGGTGGTCCACATTTCCGTGTCGTGGCACAGGCCATGGACGGTGTAGTGGAAGCGATGGAAAGCAGCGAGCTAAAACCCATCCTCGGTGTGCAATGGCATCCCGAATGGTTGGGCAAGGAAGGCTTGCCGCTTTTCAAATGGTTGGTGGAACAGGCCGACCTATTTCGTCGGGCCAAAACCCTCCACGACCGCCTGCTCACCCTCGACAGCCACTGCGACACACCCATGTTCTTTCCCCAAGGTGTAGACTTCGGGCAGCGCGATGACCGTATCTTGGTCGACCTCCACAAAATGACCGAAGGCCGACTCGATGCCACCACCATGGTAGCCTATCTGCCCCAGCCCAAGCCCGGACAGCCGTTTGCCGACATCGCCCCCATCCCTGCTCCAACCCCCACCGCTTATGCCGATTTGATTTTCGACAAGATAGCGAACACCCTACAGCGCTATCCCGCCGCTGTAAGTCAGGCACGCACGCCCCACGATTTATACCGCAACAAACAAGCTGGCAGAAAATCGGTCATGTTCGGAATAGAAAACGGACTTGCCTTAAACCACGATGTGGCGCAGGTGGCGCACTTCGCACAGCGTGGCGTGGTGTATATCACCTTGTGCCATAATGGCGACAACGACCTTTGCGACTCCGCCCGAGGCACAGCCACGCATGGTGGCGTGAGCGACTTCGGTGCGCAGGTAATCAAGGAGATGAACCGTTTGGGATTGATGGTCGACCTGTCGCATGCTGCCGTGTCGAGCTTCTATGACGCCTTGCACATCAGCACCACCCCCATCGTATGCAGTCACAGCAATTGCCGAGCACTCTGCGATGTGCCCCGCAATCTCGACGATGCACAGCTGCGCGCATTGGCAGCCCAAGGAGGCGTGGCACAAATCACCCTCTATCATGGCTTCCTCCGGCAGCAAGGCGAAGCAACCATCCTCGATGCCGTGCAACATCTCGAACACGCTATCCAAGTGATGGGCATCGACCACGTAGGCATCGGAACCGACTTCGACGGCGATGGCGGAGTGAGGGGCATGGCCGATGCTTCCGAGGCGATACGCTTCACCATCCAGTTGCTCCGTCGTCGTTATAGCGAAGAGGATATTCGCAAGATATGGGGCGGCAACTGGCTTCGTGTGATGGAACAGGTACAGCAACAACAAACCAGATAATGCAATGACGCGGAAAATGAAAATCATTATAGGAATTGTGGCGGCAACCACAGCCTTGTCTTTAGGATGGAAAGAGTGGCGGAACAACCATTTCGCTGTGACGGAAACAGAGGAGGTGGCAGAGAAGGCGGCTCCCGTTGGTCCGGCTTTCAATGCCGACAGCGCCTATGCCTTTGTCAAAGCCCAGTGCAATTTCGGGCCCCGTGCCATGAACACCGAAGCCCACGACCGTTGTGCGGATTGGCTTGCAGCACAGTTCAAAGTCTATGGCTGCGACGTGACACGGCAATGTGCCGACCTCAAAGGCTACGACGGCACCCTGCTCAAGAGCCAGAACATCATTGCACGCAGCTTCCCCGAGCGCACTACCCGTATCTTGCTGTGTGCCCACTGGGATAGCCGACCATGGGCCGACAACGACCCCGATTCCGCCAACTGGCGCAAACCCCTCTTAGGCGCTAACGACGGTGCCAGCGGTGTGGCGGTGCTGCTCGAGGTGGCACGCCTGCTGCAAACAGACACCACCCTCATGGTGGGCGTAGACTTTGTATGCTTCGATGCCGAAGATTGGGGCGTGCCCCAATGGGACACACACCACGACAGCGACGACAGCTGGGCGCTGGGCGCACAGTATTTTGCAGCCCACCTGCCGCAAGGCTTTGAGGTGCGCTATGGCGTGCTGCTCGACATGGTGGGCGCACAAGGGGCGCGCTTCTACCGCGAAGCCCTTTCCATGGAATATGCCCCCGCTATTGTGAAGAAGGTGTGGAAGGCGGCACGGCAAGCAGGCTATGGCAGTTTCTTCCCCCAACAAGATGGCGGAATGATTACCGACGACCATGTGCCGCTCAACCAAACGGCACGCATACCCACCATCGACATCATTCCCTATTATCCCGACTGCATGCAAAGCAGTTTCGGACCCACATGGCATACGGTCAACGACACTCCTGAAAACATAGACCGGCAGACGCTCAAGGCGGTAGGGCAGACCGTGATTCAGGTCTTGTATACCGAGAAATAGAAAAAACCATGCGCCACAATCCCTTTTGCAACCCGATTGCAAAAGGGATTGATTAATTTTGCGGGAGTTTAAAAAATCAACCCACCACAATGAGGAAGAATCATACAATCCTAACCCCCTGCATGCTGTTTGCACTCCCCATGCTTTTTGCCCTTTCCGCCTGTGGCGGACCCCATGGCGAGCGCGATGATCATCATGCGCACGAGGAAGAACAACATGCACATGGCGAAGAACAACACGCACACGAGGAAGAATCACATGCACATGGCGAAGCGCCACATGCCGACGAAATCATACTCACTGAACATCAGCTGCATCAGGCAGGCATAGAAACGGAGAAGGTTGCACCGGCTCCGTTTGCAGGCGTAATCCGTGTGGGAGGCCAACTCTCAACACCTATAGGGTCGGAACAAACCGTTGTGGCCACTGCCGACGGCATTTTAACGTATGCCGGTGCAGCTGCCGTCGAAGGCATGGCCGTAGGTGCCGGACAGCTGATTGCCACCATTACAGCCAAGCAGTTGCAGGATGGCGATGCCACGCAAAAGGCACGTATCGCCTACCAGGTAGCCCTGAAGGAATACCAACGTGCGCAAGAACTGGCTGCCGACAAGATTGTGTCGCAGCGGGAACTGGAGGCCGCCAAGGCTGCCTACGAAACAGCCAAGGCTGCTTTGGGCAGTGCCGCAGCTTCGGGCCACCGTGTGGCGGAAGACGCCCAGGCCGGCATGCGGGTGGTGGCTCCTTTAGGTGGCTACGTGAAGAACCGTTTGTCGCAGCAAGGAGCTTATGTCACCGTGGGAACGCCAATCCTCACCATCACACAAACCCGCAAGCTCCAACTGAGGGCCGACGTGCCCGAAACCTATTATGCTCGGCTTGCCTCCGTTGAGAGCGCCAATTTCCGCATTGCAGCAGATAATACAGTATACAGTCTTGCGCAATTGCATGGCAGGTTGGTGGCAAAGGGCAAAACACGTGCAGCCGACTCCTACACCATTCCCGTCACCTTCGAGTTCGACAATATCGGCAACTTCATGCCCGGTGCCTTTGCCGAAGTCTACCTCTTGGGCAAGGAGCGCCTGCAGGTGCTGTCGGTGCCCTCCACCGCCATTACCGAAGAGCAAGGACTCTATTATATATATATTAAGGTGAAAGACGAACACCATGCCTTCACGAAGCGAGAAGTGCGTTTGGGCGACGACAACGGAGTGCGCACAGAAATCCTACAAGGCCTGCAGGCCGGCGAGGAAGTTGTTGTGAAGGGCGCCATGCAGGTACGCCTTGCCGCCATGTCTTCGGCCATACCCGTAGGCCATAGTCATTAAATCGGAGGGAGGGCAATCATGAATCAAATCATACGTTTCGCCTTGTCCAACAGACTGTTGGTTCTGGTTTTGGCAGTTGTGCTCATGGTGGGCGGCATCTTTATGGCCTCGCGCATGGAAGTCGATGTGTTCCCCGATTTGAACGCCCCCACCGTGGTCGTCATGACCGAGGCCAAGGGCATGGCCCCCGAGGAAGTAGAGCGGCTCATCTCTTTCCCCATAGAAACAGCGGTCAACGGTGCCACCCATGTGCGCCGTGTGCGCTCCTCGTCAACCACAGGCTTCTCGATCGTCTGGGTAGAGTTCAATTGGGGCACCGATATCTATCGGGCACGGCAAATCGTGTCAGAGAAGTTAGCAATGGTGCGCGATGCCCTTCCGGAAGGTGTCGGCAATCCCACGTTGGGACCACAGTCCTCCATCTTAGGTGAGTTGATGATAGTGGCACTGACTGCCGACTCAACCTCACTCCGTGACCTCCGTACCTTGGCCGATTGGACCATACGTCCACGTTTGCTGGCTACAGGTGGTGTGGCACAGGTCACGGTGTTGGGAGGCGATATCAAGGAATACCAGCTATTGCTCAGTCCGGAGAAGATGCATCATTATGATGTTTCCCTGGACGAGGTGATGGAGGCCGTGCAGGGTATGAATCAGAACACCGCAGGAGGAGTGCTCAATGCCCATGGCAATGAATATATACTCCGAGGCTTGCTGGCAACCGATAAACTGTCGGAAATGGAACGGGTGGTGGTGAAGGCAACACCTAAAGGCAGTGTCTGTCTGCGTGATATCGCCAAGGTACAGATAGGCAATAGCGTGCCACGTATGGGTGTAGCCTCTTACAAGGGAAAGGCTGCCGTGATGATGACCGTCACCAAGCAACCTTCCACCAGTACCCTCGACCTCACGGAGTCGCTCGATGCTACGCTGGCAGCATTGCAGCCTACGTTGCCAGCCGATGTGCATATCGCCACGGATGTCTATCGCCAGTCTCGCTTCATTGAGAGTTCTATCAACAATGTCCGTGATGCGCTGATAGAGGGAGCGGTGTTCGTCGTGGTGGTGCTCTTCCTCTTCTTGATGAATGTGCGCACCACCATCATCTCCGTGCTCACCATTCCTCTTTCGCTGCTCACCGCCGTGTTGGTGCTCCATGCCTTAGGGCTCACCATCAACACCATGAGCTTGGGTGGCATGTGTATTGCTATCGGTTCGCTTGTGGATGATGCCATCGTCGATGTAGAGAATGTATATAAACGGTTGCGGCAGAACTATGCCTTGCCTGTAGGTGAACGCAAACCTTTGAAGGAAGTTGTGTTCGAGGCTTCAAGGGAGGTGCGCATGCCTATCCTCAACTCTACCCTGATTATCATTGCCAGTTTCATGCCACTGTTCTTCCTTTCCGGCATGGAAGGTCGCATGCTGGTACCTTTAGGCATAGCCTTTATTGTGGCTTTGGCATCGTCAACCATTGTTGCGCTTACCCTCACTCCCGTTTTGTGCAGCATCCTGCTGAGAAGAAAGGCAGAAGATGCTATGGGTATGGCAGGTGCGGAGGCAACGGATTACAAGGAGCCTTGGGTGTCGCGCAAGGCAAAGGGTGCCTATGCCCGTAGCCTGACATGGGCGTTGGCGCATTGGCGTGGCGTGCTTGCGGCCACAGGTGTGGCGGTAGTGGGTGTCATCATTCTTTTCACTACTTTGGGGCGCAGCTTCCTGCCGCCTTTCAATGAGGGTTCTTTCACGGTAGGAATCTCCACCATGCCGGGAGTCTCGATTGAGGAGTCGGACAAGATGGGCGCCATGGCGGAGAAGGTGCTTATGGGTGTTCCGGAAATCAAGACCGTAGGTCGCAAGACCGGCAGGGCCGAGTTGGATGAGCATGCCTTGGGTGTCAATAACTCCGAGATAGAAGCTCCTTACGAACTGGGTGATAGAAGTAAGGATGAACTGGTGGCCGATGTGCGCCATCGCCTTTCCGAGATACCCGGTGTTACGGTAGAGGTGGGCGCGCCTATCACCCATCGTATCGACGCTATGCTCTCTGGCACGCGTGCAAATATCGCCATCAAGATCTTTGGTACCGATTTGAATCGCCTGTTCTCCATTGGTAATCAGATTAAAGACGCGGTGGAAGGTGTAGAGGGCATTGCCGACCTCACGGTCGAGCAACAGGTAGAACGTCCGCAACTCAAGATTATCCCCCGCCGCGACATGCTGGTGCAATACGGAGTCACGTTGCCGCAGTTCGAGCAGATGGTGCGCGTGCTGTTGGCAGGCGAGCAGGTATCGCAAGTGTATGAAGGCAACCGCTCCTTTGACCTGACCCTGCGTGTGGATGACGAGACAAGGCAAAGTGCCGCACGTATCGCCTCCATGCTGGTAGATGCCAATGGTAAAAAGGTGGCATTAGGAAGCCTGGCCGACATTGTTTCCGCGGCAGGTCCCAACACCATCAACCGCGAGAATGTAGCGCGCAAGGTGGTAGTGTCGGCCAACGTGGCTGGTCGTGACCTGCGAGGGGTGGTGAAAGACATACAGACTATAGTTGAAGAGAAGATTCATCTACCGGAAGGGTATCATGTAGCTTATGGTGGACAGTTCGAGAGCGAGCAGGCAGCTTCGAGAACGCTGTTCCTCAC
>CAMAMZ010000089.1 GCA_945837185.1 uncultured Bacteroidales bacterium
AGATAGCACAAATCGAAGACAATACAAAACAAACTTGTTTGTTTTTATTGTTGAGATGCAGTTTGGAAAACAGGTCAAAAAAAGTTTTGTAAAACAGGTCAAAAAAGTATGTTTAGATAAATGGCAAAGTATCTTTAGATAAATTGCCATTTATGTTTAGATACTTGGCAAAGTATGTTTAGATGCCTGAAAGACGTTGTCTGGAGGCGAAATAAAAAAGAAAAACCGCATGGGTTTTGCCCTATGCGGTTTGTATTCCTTTGTCTTGAAAGACTGCCATTACGGCAAGCCTTTGTGAAGGTCGATTACTTGCGGAGACCGAGCGCCTTAACGATGGCACGATAGCGGTTTACGTCGATGTCATAGAGATAGTTGAGCAATGCACGACGCTTACCAACGAGGTGTGTAAGGGAACGTGTGGTGACGTAATCCTTGTGGTGCTGCTTTACATGCTCTGTGAGATGTGCGATGCGATAGGTGAACAATGCAATCTGGCTCTCTGCAGAACCTGTGTCAGTAGCTGACTTGCCATACTGGCCGAAGATCTCTTCCTTCTTTTTTGTGTCTAAATACATGTTTGTAATTGATTAATGATTTGTGCAACATTACGTTCTTCGAGCGTTAACAAGGCCTTAATCACAACCTGCACGCTCTCGAATGCATCGGACTTTCCGAAATTGCGGTGCAAAGGTACTCATTTTTGCCGGATATGGCAAACTTTTACCTCTTTTTTTTATTCTTTGCCAGAACGTTTACGCTCTAAGTGGTCGAGGAGTATTTTGCGCATGCGTATACTCTTCGGTGTGACCTCTACATACTCGTCGCCTTTGATATACTCCAAGCATTCTTCCAGACTCATTTCTGTCTTGGGAATGACACGGGCCTTCTCGTCACTACCGCTGGCACGCACATTGGTGAGCTGTTTGGCTTTGGTGACATTGATGACCAGGTCGTTGTCGTGCACATGTTCGCCTACCACCTGACCACCATACACTTCTTCGCCTGGGTCGATGAAAAACTTGCCGCGGTCTTGCAACTTGTCGATGGAGTAAGCATAAGCCGTACCTGTTTCGAGCGCAATCATCGAGCCGTTGATACGACGCACGATGTCACCCTTATAAGGTTGGTATTCTTTGTAGCGGTGTGCCATGATGGCTTCACCTTGCGATGCCGTGAGCACATTGGTACGCAAGCCAATGATGCCTCGCGAAGGAATTTCGAACTGGATATTCACACGCTCGCCCTCTGTATCCATGCCCATCAGCTCTCCTTTACGGCGTGTCACCATATCGATCATCTTGCTGGAGAAGTCTTGTGGCACATTGATGGTGAGCTCCTCTATAGGCTCGCATCGCATGCCATCAATCTCTTTGTAGATAACCTGTGGCTGGCCCACCTGCAGCTCGTAGCCTTCGCGACGCATGGTTTCAATGAGCACACTGAGGTGCAATACGCCTCGGCCACTCACAATCCAACGGTCGGTATAGCCTTCCATTTCCGATACGCGCAGAGCAAGATTCTTTTCCAATTCCTTTTGAAGACGGTCGTTGATGTGGCGAGAAGTGCAATACTTGCCCTCGCGACCAAAGAAAGGACTGTCGTTGATGGTGAAGAGCATGCTCATGGTAGGCTCATCGATAGCAATGGGGGGTAGGGGCTCCGGATTCTCAAAATCGGCAATGGTATCACCAATCTCGAAATGTTCCAAACCGATGACAGCACAGATGTCTCCCGAGGTCACGGCCTCGCTTGTTTTCTTGTGGCCCATTCCCTCGAAGGTATGGAGTTCCTTGATTTTTGTTTTCTCTCGTGAGCCGTCGCGGTGGCAGATTGTAATGTTCATGCCCTCTTTCAAGGCACCACGGTGGATGCGTCCGATGGCAATACGTCCTGTATAGCTGCTGTAATCGAGCGAAGTGATCAGCATCTGCGGGGTACCCTCTATGAATCGAGGTGCCGGAATCTTGTCGATGATTTCGTCGAGCAAGTATTCTATGTTGTCGGTAGGCTTTGTCCAGTCAGCACTCATCCAACCGTTCTTGGCAGAACCATATACCACGGGGAAATCCAACTGCTCTTCGGTAGCATTGAGGTCGCACATCAGGTCGAAGACCATTTCGTAGACTTGTTCGGGACGACAGTTCGGTTTGTCAACCTTGTTTACCACCACGATAGGCTTCAAACCCAGCTGCAGCGCTTTCTGCAGCACAAAACGGGTTTGGGGCATAGGGCCTTCAAAGGCGTCGACAAGGAGCAGACAGCCATCGGCCATATTGAGCACACGCTCCACCTCACCGCCAAAGTCGGAGTGGCCCGGTGTATCGAGTATGTTGATTTTGATTCCTTTCCAATTGATGGAAACGTTCTTGGACAGGATGGTGATTCCTCGTTCTCGTTCAAGATCATTGGCATCCAATACTTCTCCACTGTTGTTTTGCCCTTCACGGAAGAGTTTTCCTGCGAGCATCATCTTGTCTACCAGGGTTGTCTTTCCATGATCGACATGTGCGATGACGGCTATATTCCTAATATCCTGCATCTGTTATTCCTTAATCAAGTTTGCGGGTGCAAAGTTACATAAAATCCATGTAACAAACGAAGAAATCAGTCTTTTTCTATCAGCGCGACAGCATAGGCACTGATTCCTTCTTCTCTGCCTGTAAAGCCAAGACGCTCGGTGGTAGTGGCCTTGATGGAGATGTCATCCTCCGCTATGCCCATGACGTTGGCCAAGCAGGTTTTCATTGCCGGGATATGAGGATTGAGCTTAGGACGCTCGGCACATACTGTTACGTCTACATTGCCGATATGATAGCCTTTTGTGGCAATGAGCGCCACGGTTTTGCGCAGGAGAATCTTGCTGTCTATATCGAGGGTTTCGGCCGAGGTGTCTGGAAAATGATAACCAATATCGCGCATGTTCGCTGCTCCCAGCAAGGCATCGCACAAGGCATGAATCAACACATCGGCATCGCTATGGCCTAACAGTCCCATGGTGTGCGCTATTTCTATACCGCCCAACCAAAGCGGTCGGTCTGCCACCAGTCGGTGGACATCATATCCCATTCCAACTCGTATTTTCATTGTTTTCTGATGTTATATATATATATAATAAGGTGAAGGTGTTATCGGCGGCGGAAGATGTCCTTGATGCCATCCATATCGAAGGTAAGACTGAACCGCAGGGTCTGGTCGAGCGGGTTGCTCTTGGCTGTAGCCACTACATAACCGGCATCCAAGGAGAACACATTCATACGAAAGCCGGCACCCACGGTGAAATACTTGCGGTTTCCTTTATTCTCACTCTCATGGTGATAGCCGGCACGCAGACTGAACTTGTCGTGATAGACATACTCGGCACCTACACTCCAGTTAATTTCCTGTAGCTCCTCTTTGAATCCTCCGGGAGCATCGCTGAAGCTCTTGAACATGCCCGAGATGGACGACACATTCCAATATTCCTCCTCCATGCGTTGCTGATAATCTTCCGTCGACTCCCCTTCATTTTGTTTCGGATAGGTAGGCACCAGCAACTTGTTGGCATCGGCCGCTATCGTGAAGCGGTTGTAGTTGTCGACGGGAATCATGAGCGCAGCTCCCAAACGCAGGTTGGTAGGGATGAAGAAGCTATGGTTGTCGCCACCAAAACTAATCTTGCTACCGATGTTGGAGATGTTCATACCCAAGCCCAATTGACATTCACGCTCGCCAAGTAGCACATAGTTCTGGTAATAACAGGCCAAGTCGGCAGCGAAGGCTGAACCCGGTGAGGTGTCATCGGCAAAGTCGAAGGTGAGGTCGGAGTATATCCAACGCACTCCGGCCGCTATGGAGAAATGTTCGTTGAGCATTAAGGAGTAGGCCACATCGAGCGACATCTCATAAGGATTGATGGTCGCTGCCCCCGGAGCCACATTACCGGCATCGTCCACTTGGTCGCTCATATACACCTCGCCCATGGAGAAATAGCGAAGAGAGGCCGATACAGCACTGTAGTTGCCGATGCGATAATAGCCGGAGAGATAAGCCAAGTCCATATCGTTTACCAACTGTCGCAACCAAGGTGTGTAGTTCAAAGCCACGCCCGCCCGTGAGATGGTGAAGGGATATTTAGCCGGATTCCAATATTGGGAATTGACATCGGGGTCGGTTGCGGCACCCACGTCACCCATACCGGCAGCTCTGGCATCGGGTGCGATGCTCTGTGAGGTGACGGACGTGCTGACAGGATTGAAGATATTCTGTTTGTCTTGTGCTGATAAGAAGCCCATGGTGAACAGGGCTATCAAGAGGACGAGGATTCGGTTGCTACTATTCATGCGATATCTTTATGTTCATCCCAATAACGTGAAGAGTGCCTATTTATTGCCTGTTACGATAAGTTTCTTGGCTTGCGACACCTTGCGGCTGCCTTCACTGGCAATGGAAGCGCGGTAGAGATAGATTCCTGTAGTGAGACGACTGCCATTGTCGAGTGTCAGGTTCCAGTCGTAGGTGTAGGCTCCATCGCTAATCACACCTCGCTCTTTATGCATCCACAGTTGTCGACCACTCATGTCGAACACTTCGAGTTCCACATCCATCTCGCTGCCCGTACGGTCGTGTGTCAGGATAAAGGTGGTGGAGTTGGTGGCCGGATTCTTGCTCACGTCCACTTGGAGCAGGTTGGGTGCCAATCCTTCAACTACATAAAAATCCAAGGAAGTGACCGAAGGGTTGTTGTTGGCATCCCAAGCCCGGAACTGCAGACGGTGCTTGCCTGGTGCCAGGGTAGGTATCTGGAAATAGGTTGTGCCGCGGGTGTAGGTTCCGAAGTCGTATGTGAAATGGTCGTTGAGCACATAAGTCTTGTTCATGTCCTCATCGATGGTTAGCAGCAGGTCGTGTCCAATACCGTTGCCAGTGGCGTTGATTCCATCTTCATCTTGTATTTCGGCCACGAAATAAGGTGTGGTATTTACTTTACCACCGTTGCTGAACGAGGGCGAATTAAGATAGCAGTAGAGGGTAGGTCCCGCTGATTCGGGAGCAGGAAGATTGTTTCCGCCAAATACCAATTGGTTGAAGGAGCCTTGTGCTTCTAAGGTATGGGTGTTGTTGACAGCGTGAAGGCGGATAAGTCCGGGTGCATCGGCATAGCTGATGTCGTAAGGGATAGGGAAGGAGACCGAAAAACGGTTGTCGCGCACGCTGTCGCTGCCAACGAACAGGATTCTTGAGCGGTCGGTGAAGACAAAGGCCGTGTCGGCCTCAAGTGGCGCGTTGCGCTGACACACGATACTTTCTGCTGCGTCATAGACAGTGGCCGTTACTATGCCCTCAAAGGCTTGCCCCTCCACATAGCCTGTTATGCGCGCCACCGAGCCTGCTTTCAGTGTATCGGTTGCTGTGTCCACCCTCTTCCCGTTGACACTGTCGATATGTGCTTTCAGCAAGGGGCGGTGCAACACCAAGGCTGGGTCGCCGAGCAACGTATATTGCAGTTTGTTGGTGGTGAGGTCAGCTCCCGAGGTGATCATCTCGTTTTTAGCTAAGCGCATGGCTTCACCGATAGATGTGGGCACACCGTTGTTCACGGCTAACAGATGGCGGAGGTAGGCTTTGTTGATTTGCTTATTATAATAGGTTTGCACGGTACGTGCGGTGCCGAAGAAGGCTATGGCGCCACCGTGTGCATTGCACACCGCTGTTTCACCAAGGGTGGGCGTCACCCCGTCGAAGGCCATAATGTCGCAGGAAGCCGTTATCCACAGCGGCAGGCGTGTGCCTCGAAACTGTTCAAAGTCATTGATGTCCAACACCCGTTCGTGGGAAAGCTGTTCAGCTCTGCCATGTCCGCTATAGTCCATTACCAAAGCACCGTTGTTTTGCCATTGCTTGATGAGCGCAGAAACCTCGGGATAGGAATTGCCGTTGGCGGTTGACTCCCGACGGTAAGCGTCCCACATGATGCGATGCACGCCAAAGTCGGGATATAGCGTTTCGACCATTGTTGCCGCTTCATGGGTGTCGGCCATGTGCCTGTTTTGGTCACCGTCGTCGCCCATGAATACCAGTGTGTTGTGCCAAGCCCCAGCCTGTTGGTTGCCAGTATAGGCCATCAGCTTGTCTACAATGCCTTTGGCCGCCTCTGCCGTTGTTACAGGCAAGCGCCCCACTGCCACATCCAGCTTGTCGGCATAGAGTGGGTTGCCCCCTTCACCCTCATCGAGCATGCAGAAGAAACCGTCATCTACATAGCACGAAATCTCATTAAAGGAGTTTTCACTCTCGTAGCAAAGCAGATAGTCGTCGGGTGCAAGCATCTGGGTGTCTGATGTGCGCATGCGGTTATCCCATACACCGTCGCCAAATAGGAGGAGGTAACGTGGCATGTCGGCCGAAGAGGACGCCCTGTCGTAGAGCATTTTCATATAGCGTCGGTAGGCATTGGCATCGGGTGTGCCACTGGAAAACTCGTTGTATAGCTCTGCTGCGGTAACAAGGTGCACACGCATGCCATCCTGAGTCTCGTGCATGGTCTTGAGGCGTTGTGCCTGCTCCAGCAACTTGCCGGAGGAAGGAACCAAGATGACCATATCGGCAGGACCATCGGCATGGCGGTCTTGGTTGGGCACAACCGATACATATTCAGGTTCGGGAAAGGGTGTCGTGGCCAAGGAGGAGATAGGGTAGGGGGCATCGAATGTCAACTGCAGGAAATCCGGGTGTACCGGTCCTCCTGACAAGGTGGTAAGGGTGAGTTTCTTCCCTCCCGTATCGTCGGTGGGTAGCGGATAGGTGACAACAGTGCGGTTGCCTTTGTCGTAGGTGCTCAAATATATGTTCATCTCTCCCAAGGTCGTGTTGTCGTAGCTTACACGAATGCAGCTCGCCGTACCTGCTGTGAGGGCAAGGGTCAGTTGTGGGTGATGTGTGCCCGATGGGAATGTTGGTAAGGTGTATTCGCGAGACGTGCCTACTGCAATGGGGTCGTTCTCAAAAAGGTTGCGTCCACCGTGATACCAGGCAAAGTTATCTGTCTCCCGCAGCCAATGGTAGGCATCGGGATGTTCCTGGAGTGACTTATGGAAGGCAAGGCTGTCGATGGTGAGGGGGGCGGTATCATCTTGTGTGAGGAAATAATAACCGTAGTCTGAATACGGATTGCGGATACGTTCCGCTGTGGGATCTGTTGGCCAGCTCACCGCACCTTGGGCACGAAACAGACGGCGGTCGCCTATCACGCAAAGCGGAACCTCCTGCAGGTCATCGGTGGCTGTTAGCTCCTCATGGCGCAGTTCTTCGTTTTGCAAGGCACCACCATAGCCAAACACCCTCACCTTTGTGAGGTCGGTAAACCCTGCTTTGCGTATCAGCTGTGGCGTGAGCTGATACACGCCACTCTCCCGAACACGTATCTTGACCCAACGTCCGGTATGCAACACCGAATGGTCGGCATAGTGGGGAATGCCTGTTCCTGTTTGTGTGGCCACAGTGGCTGCGGTTGCACGTGTGCTTGCAGACGACAAGGGGGTTGCAGGGAGTTTCTTTCGTGCCGCTGCCTGTACTTTCAGCATGAAACTCACCAAAGCCTGGTATTTCCCATCACGATATACAAGGGGACAGAAAGAGACAATCAGTTCGCCTTCTCCCCGGCTCATGGCCCATTGTTGGGTCAAGACGGGCATGGATGGCAACGGAAGTCCTGAAATGGTTTGGTAGCGTGCAATGTCGGTTGAAGTCATCTCGTCAAACTCCGGGTACAGTATCGACACCGTGTAGAGGCTGTCTTGAAATTGTCCGGTAAGGGGAATGGCACAGCTGAAACGAGGCAACACGCTGTCGACCCTGATATCCTGTGCGGTCAGGTTATAGAACCGTTGCGCCTGCACATATAAACAGGCAAGGAGCAGGACGGTTGTCATAAAGATTGCTCGCGCGCGTACCATAATTATATATATAATGCCTTTGGGCCTTTTCTTTCTGTTTGCTGTTATTTGCAATCGAGGTTCAATACCTTGCGTTCTTCTAAAAAGCCTTCCAAATGGTCGTTGATATGGATGGGACCCACTCCTGCCGGAGTGCCCGTATACAGGAGGTCGCCCGTCTTGAGGGTAATGAAACGGCTGATATAGGCAATTACTTCGTCAACATGAAACAGCATGTCGCCGGTGAATCCTTCTTGAACCGTCCGGCCGTTGTTGTCCAGATGGAAACGCAACGACTGGATGTCGGGCAACTTAGCTTTGTCTACCCATTCACCGATGACGGCAGCCCCGTCGAAACCTTTCGACAGTTCCCAAGGTTGTCCGGCCTCACGTAGCTTTCGCTGCAGGTCGCGAGCTGTAAAGTCAATGCCTACGGTCATGGCATCATAATACCGATGCGCAAACTGCACCGGTATCGATTTACCAAGACGCGAGATTCTTACCACCACCTC
>CAMAMZ010000090.1 GCA_945837185.1 uncultured Bacteroidales bacterium
CCGAAGATGCCGATAGAGGTGGTGCGGGTTGTCATGACTATTCAATCGGGTAAGCAACAAATCAATCAGCTAAGAAAGCTGTTACCAGTTGTAATACGGCTGCTTTGGCCTTTTCAAGGTCATCGTTGACAACGATATGGTCGAAGCGCGGGGCAAACGACAATTCATAGCTGGCCTTAGCCAAGCGTTCTTCGATTGCCTCCGGGCTATCCGTGCCACGTGAAGTGAGTCGCTCGCGGAGCACCTCCAGAGAAGGAGGTTGGATAAAGATGCTCATGGCGCGCTGCCCATAATAGGCTTTGATATTGCAGCCTCCCTTCACATCCACATCAAAGATAATATTCTCTCCTTGTGCTGTTTGGTTTTCAACCTGACTCTTGAGGGTGCCGTAGAAACGGTCGTGATACACCTCTTCGTATTCTAAGAATTCTCCTTGTGCAATTTTTTCTTTAAAGGCTTCAGGACTGAGGAAGAAATATTCCACACCATGCCGTTCCGCACCTCTCGGACTGCGGGAGGTACAACTAATGGAAAAAGCCAAACGTAACTCGGGATGGGTAGACATCAGCCACTGCACCAAGGTACTTTTCCCAGATCCGGAGGGCGCACAGAAGATAATGAGTTTTCCTGTTTTTCCCATATCCAAAACTATTTAGAGAACGTTCAACACTTGTTCCTTAATCTGTTCCAACTCGTCCTTCATCATCACCACAATGTTCTGCATTTCCGCCTGGTTGCTCTTGGAACCCGTAGTATTGATTTCACGTCCCATCTCCTGTGCAATAAAGCCCAGTTTCTTTCCGTTGGCAACCGGCTCAGCCATTGTCTGGCGGAAATAGTTCAGATGGTTGGTGAGGCGCTGCTTCTCTTCGCTGATATCGAGCTTTTCGATATAGTAAATCAGTTCTTGTTCCAGACGGTTTTTGTTGTAATCAACTTCCGGAATCTTCTCCAGTTCCCGAATCATCTGCTCCTTAATCTTAGGAACCCGTGCCTGTTCATAGGGCTCTATGCTGGCCAGGAGTCGCTCAATATTGTCAACCTTTTCGTGAAATTTCTTCTCCAAGGCGGCACCTTCCTGTTTGCGGAAAGCTATCAGATGGTCCAAGGCAGTTTGAATAGCCTCTTTCGCCACTTCCCATTCCTCGTCCTCAAGCGATACGCTTTCCGTGCGTGAGGTGACATCCGGCATGCGTAGCAACGTGTAGAACCAGTCGTTGGGCTCTGGAATACCGCTCTTTGCGGCAATGGCCTTTATCTGTCGGTAATAGTCTTCTACCAATGCAGCATTGATGGGTGTTGCTTCCACCCCTCCTTCGTGTTCAATCCAAATGGCAAAATCCAGTTTGCCGCGTTCCAATTGACGGATAATCAGTTGCCTGATTTCCATCTCCTTCTCGCGGTAGATGGGAGCGATGCGCGTCGTAAGGTCAATCGACTTGCTATTCAGCGATTTTATTTCAACATTTATTTTCTTAGTTTTATAGGTTAGAACGGCTTTGCCGTAGCCCGTCATTGATTGTATCATATAGATGTACGTTAAATTTCTGCAAAAGTAACAAAAATGCGGGAAAAAAGCGTAAATTTGCACGTTAATTTATTTTAGATAGAAGCTATGTCGTGCATTTTGAATATCGAGACGAGTACGAATGTCTGTTCGGTAGCAGTGAGTGACTATGGTTCTTGTATCTTCAATAAGGAAGAGCATAAGGGTCCTAATCACAATGAGTTGCTGGGATCGATGGTGGAAGAGGCTCTCTCGTTTGCGGAGAGTCATGCCATTCCCTTGGACGCAGTAGCCGTGAGCAGCGGTCCGGGTTCCTATACAGGTTTGCGTATCGGCACCTCCATGGCCAAAGGTGTGTGCTATGGCCGCGGTGTAAAACTCATAGCGGTACCTACTTTGCAGTTGTTGTGTGTGCCGGTATTGCTTCGGGAGTGGATAGAAGAGGAGGACGCCTTGCTTTGTCCGATGATTGATGCGCGCCGCATGGAGGTCTATGCGCAGGTGTTTGACAGGGCTTTGCGGGAGATTCGCCCGGTGCAGGCCGACATTGTTGAAGCCGACACCTATCAGACTTTCCTTGACACACGCAAAGTGTACTTTTTCGGTAATGGTGCGGCAAAATGCAAGGAGGTCATCCGGCATCCTAATGCCCGCTTCATCGACGAGGTTGAGCCTCTGGCCAAATATATGTTCCCCTTGGCAGAACGAAGCATAGCCAAAGAAGCCTATGAGGATGTGGCCTATTTTGAGCCCTTCTATTTGAAAGATTTTGTGGCCAAGAAGCCCAAACAGTTACTGTGATACCATGAAGTAGAATTCTTACATGTGAAAAATAGAATATGAATATAGACGGATTAGATTACAACACCCAGCGTGAGAAACTGGTGCTGCCGGAATATGGTAGAGAAATACAGCGTATGGTGCAATATGCCTCTACATTGCCAACGCGAGAGGAACGTCAGGCCTGTGCGGAGACAATTGTTGCCATTATGGACCGTATGTATCCCCAGTATCGTGACAATGTCGACCATGAGCAAAAGCTATGGGACCATTTGGCCATTATGAGTAATTTTGCTTTAGACATTGATTGGCCCTTTGATATCGAAGAGGCAAAGCACATAACCGCCAAGCCCCAACCCATGCCTTACCCGATGACAAAGATTCCTGTGCGCCATTATGGCAAGATGCTTTTCGAAATCTTTGAGAAGTTGAAGGAGATGGAGCCGGGTAGCGAACGGGATAATCTGGTAAAATTGGCTGCAAATCAGATGAAGCGCAATCTGTTTCAGTGGAGCCATGGCTCAAGCGATGATGAGAAGGTTGCTTCTGATTTGGCACGGTTTACGGACGGGAAGGTGCAACTCGACTTGCAGAATTTCCAGTTCGAACGTATGGATGCCCGTGATATAGAACGGAAGCGTGTAGGCAAGAAGAAGTAGTAATCGGCTATTGATAAGGCTATGGAATCATTTATCATCGAAGGAGGTCACCGTTTGCGAGGCGAGATTGTGCCCCAAGGTGCCAAAAACGAAGCGCTGGAAGTAATCAGCGCCTGTCTGCTCACATCCCAACCGATACGTATCGATAATATCCCCGACATCTTGGATGTCTGTAACCTTATCCTGCTGTTGGAGAGTATGGGCGTGAAGGTCACACGACACAACCGCCATGACTTTACGTTTCAGGCCGATGAACTGAATCTCGACTACCTCTCCAGTGATGAGTTTGTCAAAAGGTGCTCTTCCTTGCGCGGCTCTGTGTTGATGATAGGACCGCTGTTGGGGCGTTTTGGGAAAGCTACCATCGCCCAACCGGGAGGAGATAAGATAGGCCGTAGAAGATTAGACACCCATTTCTTGGGATTCAGGATGCTGGGTGCCCAATTCGTGCATGTTGACAATAGGAATGTGTTTGAGATACAGGCCAAACAGTTGAAAGGGTGTTATATGCTCTTGGATGAGGCTTCTGTAACGGGTACGGCCAATATCATCATGGCTGCCGTGCTGGCACAAGGCACTACCACCATCTACAATGCCGCATGCGAACCTTATATCCAACAGTTGTGCCATCTCCTGAATGCCATGGGAGCGCAAATCAGCGGCATTGGTTCTAACCTGCTCACCATCGTAGGGGTGTGCTCCTTGCATGGTGCCACACACAGGATCTTGCCCGATATGATAGAGGTAGGCTCTTTTATCGGCATGGCTGCCATGGTGGGCGATGGGGTGCGTATCAAGAACGTCTCGCTTCGTCATCTGGGCATGATTCCCAATGCTTTCCGGCGTTTGGGTGTGAAGATAGATATCGATGGCGACGACTTGATTATACCTAAACAGGATCATTACGAGGTGGAGTCTTTCATCGATGGTACCATCATGACCTTGGCCGATGCGCCTTGGCCGGGATTAACCCCCGACCTGCTGTCGGTGCTGATTGTGGTGGCAAGTCAAAGTCGGGGCAATGTGCTGATACATCAAAAGATGTTTGAAAGCAGACTATTCTTTGTAGATAAACTCATTGATATGGGAGCACAGATCATCTTGTGCGACCCACATCGTGCGGTGGTCAATGGCAACGACCATATGAAGCGCTTGCGTGCCCAACGCATGTCGAGCCCTGATATCAGGGCCGGTATAGCCTTGCTGATAGCCGCGATGAGTGCGCAAGGCACCAGTCGTATCGACAACATCGCGCAAATTGATCGGGGTTATGAAGATATAGAGGAAAGGCTCAACCGTTTGGGAGCCTGTATCAAACGAGTATCAAACTGATGATTAGAGAACAGGAGGTATACCGTATCGGGAAAATAGGGAAGCCCCATGGTATCAATGGTGAGCTGACATTCTATTTCGAAGATGATGTCTTCGATCGTGTGGAAACTGAATATCTTGTTTTGGATATCGAGGGCATTCTGGTTCCTTTCTTTATGGAGGAATACCGATTCCGCAGCGAGGAGACGGCTTTGGTAAAGTTTTGTGATGTGGACACGCAGGAAGAAGCCCGACGCTTGACAGGCTGCAGTGTGTTCTTTCCCAGAGCCTTAACACCCAGAGAGTCTGATTCCTGCTCGTATTGCGAGTTGATAGGTTTCGAGGTGGTCGATGACGCTTCTGGCGCGTTGATAGGCAAACTGACGATGATAGATGACAGCACCCTCAATACCCTCTTTGAGGTGCAGCCTCTACAGGGCGATACGCTGTTGTTGCCGGCTCCCGATGAATTTATTAAGGAGGTGGATGTGGCAAAGCGCGTCTTGCGACTTCATGTGCCCGATGGTATATTAAATATGTAACAGCTTATGAAGAAACAACAGATATGTATCTTGGGGAGTACGGGTTCCATTGGAACACAGGCTTTGGATGTCATTGCACAGCACCCTGACCGCTACGAGGTGTATTGCCTTACTGCCCATAACCGTGTGCAGCAATTGGCGGAGCAGGCTCGTAAGTTTCGGCCGGCAGCAGTGGTTATTGCCAATGAGGCACATTACCCAACCTTGTGCCATCTGCTCGCCGATATGCCGGATGTTAAAGTCTATGCCGGTGCTGAGGCCATCAACCAAATTGTGGAAGCTACTCCCATCGACATGGTGCTTACAGCCATGGTGGGGTTCGCGGGGTTAACGCCCACTATCCATGCCATCAAGGCCGGAAAGAAAATCTGTCTGGCCAACAAGGAAACGTTAGTGGTGGCAGGAGAACTGATTTGCCAACTGGCCACACGCTACCATGCCCCCATCCTGCCTGTCGACTCTGAGCACAGCGCCATCTTCCAGTCGCTTGTAGGCGAAGACCATAATGAGATCGACAAGATACTGCTCACCTGTTCCGGTGGACCGTTTCGGTGCATGAGTCCACAACAGTTGGCTCAGGTGACAGCAGCCGATGCCCTGCGTCATCCCACATGGGATATGGGAGCAAAAATCACCATCGACTCTGCCTCTTTGATGAACAAAGGGTTTGAGGTGATAGAAGCCAAATGGCTGTTTGGTGTGGATGTCGATCGCATACAAGTGCTCATCCATCCCCAGAGTATCGTACATAGTGCTGTCCAGTTTGCCGACGGTTCGGTGAAAGCGCAGTTGGGAGTTCCCGACATGCGTCTCCCTATCCAGTATGCCTTTTCTTTTCCCGAGCGGTTACCTCTGCAGGGCGAGCGTTTGAACTTGTTTGCCAAGCCTTTGGAGTTTATGGAGCCCGATATGGAGAAGTTCCGTTGCCTGGCACTCGCCTTTGAAGCCATGCGCAAGGGTGGTAACATGCCCTGTGTCCTTAATGCAGCCAATGAGGTGGTCAACGAAGGGTTCCGCCGAGGCCAATGTAGTTTCCTCGCTATGGCAGACATCATAGAGAAGACCATGGCACGAGTGAGCTTTGATGCCACACCCGACTATGACAATTATATACAAACAGATGCGGCTGCCCGCAGCGTGGCAGCTGAATTGATGCAAGTACATTAAATCTATTTTATCGCAATGGAAATATTTTTCATCCGACTATTACAGTTTATATTGGCCATCTCCCTTTTGGTGCTCCTGCACGAGGGTGGTCACATGTTTTTCTCCAAACTCTTCGGGGTGAGGGTAGAGAAGTTTTTTATCTTCTTTGATGTAGGTATTGGTAAGTGGACAGGTAAACTGTTCAGTTTCCGGCGTCGTGGCGATGATACCGAGTATGGTATGGGCTGGTTGCCTTTGGGCGGCTATTGCAAGATATCGGGCATGATCGACGAGAGCTTTGATACCGAACAGATGAAGAAGCCAGCACAGCCTTGGGAGTTCCGTACCAAACCGGCTTGGCAACGCCTCTTGATTATGATAGGTGGTGTGTTGGTGAATTTCGTACTGGCGTTGTTCATCTATTCCATGGTGCTCTTCCATTGGGGAGAAACCTATATCCCGGTGAAAGATATGAGCATGGGTATGAAATTCAATGCGCAGGCTAAGGCATTGGGCTTTCAAGACCATGATGTGCTGATAGGCACGGATAAGGGAGCCTTTCGGGAGTTTAATGTCGATGTGTATCGCGACCTTTCAGAGGCACAACGGGCTGACATCATCCGCAATGGCAAGCCCATGTCCATCAACCTGCCGGGCGACATCAATCTGCTTGATATGCTGAAAGCCACCCCAGGGTTCATGCGTCCGTTCATTCCTGCTGAAGTAGACAGCGTGTTGCCCAAATCGCCCGCTGCCTTAGCTGGAATACGAAAGGGAGACAAAATTCTGGCTTTGGGCAATACACCGGTTGATTCGTGGAATGCCTATCAGGATGAGGTAAGTAAGCTTGCCGATGCCATGACCGATGCCAAGACGCCTGCCGACAGTCTGCGGTTACGCACGTCTACCGTCACTTTCCTCCGCAATGGCAAAGACACCATCAAGGTTGCCATGGTGCTGACACCGGAGCTGATGATGGGAACAATCATGACCAATCTGGCTACCTATTATAAACCTGTCACCATCCACTATGGCTTCTTCGAGAGTTTCCCCGCCGGTGCCCGTTATGGTGTCAACGTGCTGGCAGGCTATGTGGGCGACATGAAATATGTGTTCACGGCCGATGGTGCCAAGAGCCTGGGAGGCTTTGTGGCTTTGGGAAGCCTGTTCCCCGCTACATGGGACTGGCATGTGTTCTGGCTGATGACGGCTTTCTTCAGCATTATCTTGGCCTTCATGAATATCTTGCCCATACCTGCACTCGATGGCGGCCATGTCCTTTTCTTGTGCTATGAGATGATTACAGGGCGCAAACCATCTGAAACCTTCCTCATCAGGGCAGAGTATGTGGGCTTCTCCATCTTGATTCTGCTGTTGCTCTTGGCCAATTTGAATGATATCCTGCGCCTGTTAGGCTATCTCTAAGCAGCATGGCTACAACTGAAAACGAATAAATTGCATATTGTGAAACAATAAACAAATCGTATTGATACCATTATGGGAAAAATTATCTTGACCGGTGACCGTCCTACCGGTAAGTTGCATCTCGGACATTACATAGGTTCTTTACGCCGCAGGGTGCAGTTGCAAAAAGAGGGCGATTACGACCGTATGTTTGTCTTTATGGCAGATGTGCAGGCACTGACCGACAATGCCGACAATCCGGAAAAGATTCGTCAGAATATCGTGGAAGTGGCACTCGACTATCTGTCGGCAGGACTCGACCCCGAACGTTGCACCCTTTTTATCCAAAGTCGCATACCCGAATTGGCAGAACTCACCACCTACCTCATGAACTTGGTGAGCGTGTCGCGCGTACAGCGCAATCCTACGGTAAAGACAGAAATCAAAATGCGTAACTTTGAAACCAACCTGCCTCTGGGCTTCTTCTGCTATCCGGTGTCGCAAGCTGCCGACATCACCGCCTTTAAAGCCACTACCGTACCTGCGGGAGAAGACCAGGAACCTATGTTGGAGGTGACACGTGAGCTGGTACGCCGTTTCAACCAAACCTACGGTGAGGTGCTGGTAGAACCGAATATCCTGCTGCCGGAGAATGCTACTGCAAGGAGGCTGCCGGGTACCGACGGTAAAGAGAAGATGAGCAAGAGCTTGGGCAACTGTATCTACCTGAGCGATGATGCCGACACAGTATGGCAGAAGGTGCGTTCTATGTATACCGACCCTACGCATGTCAATGTGAAAGATCCGGGACATGTGGAGGGGAATGCGGTCTTTACCTATCTTGATGCTTTCTCTACCGATCAGGATTTTGCCGATTTCTGGCCTGAGTTCACTTGCTTGGATGAGTTGAAGGCTGCCTATACAGCAGGAGGAATCGGTGACATGAAATGCAAAAAGTTGCTCAACAATGTCATCAATAGGATGTTGGAGCCTATTCGCCAGCGCAGACATGAATTTGAACAGGATATCCCAGAGATATTCAATATTCTTA
>CAMAMZ010000091.1 GCA_945837185.1 uncultured Bacteroidales bacterium
GATTTTTTTGAAAAAAGTTGGAGATGACGAGAAAAATATCTAATTTTGACACGTCATTGACGCATAAGAAATAAGATAGAAAAATACAATGTATAGAAAAAGCGGCATATATCCTCTCCTTGCTTTAGGCGTATGGCTCCTATGCTCCTCTGCAACGGTACTTGCCCAACAGGTTTGGCGGGCAGGGACAGTGTTGACCGTGCAGGAAGTGGCGCATCGTGGCATGGATAGCTGTTTCTGTAGTCAGCCCATTCCCGACGATGTGTTTGCCCGCATGCAAGGTTGTTCGTTTCGGCCTAATCCCCATATCTCCCGAGCCGACCTACGCTATCTCCGCGTGCTTCATTGTGATGCAGAGGGACATATTCGTTGTGGTGAAATGGTGTGCCATAAACAGATAGCCTCTGCTCTGCTTGACATCTTCCGCCAGTTGTATGAGGCTCGTTATCCCATCTCCTCCATTCGGTTGATAGACGATTTTGGGGGTGATGATGAGCGCTCTATGGCTGCCAATAACACCAGTTGCTTCTGTTATCGCACCATAGCGTCGGGAGGGAAACTCTCGCTTCATGCTCGTGGCTTGGCTATTGACATCAACCCTTTGTATAATCCTTATGTGCGCAAACTGAGAAACGGAAAGGTGAAGGTCTTGCCCCGCAGGGCTGCTCCCTATGTCGACCGTACCCGCATCACTCCCTATCAAATTCAGAAGGGTGACCTCTGTCACCGTCTCTTTCTGGGGCATGGCTTTCAGTGGGGTGGGGCATGGAGAAGTATGAAGGATTATCAGCACTTTGAATACCGTCTTGTCAAATAGTCTCGTTCCGCTCTTCCTCTTCGGTATTTCCAAATCATACGCCCATCCCCACTGATTTTCTACTAACCCAGTGTTTTGCCGAAACAGCTGGTGTGTTTTACTGTAACAGCTGGTGTGTTTTGCTGAAACAGCAGGTGTCTTCTATGGAAGTTGCGATGTGGTTTTTACAAAGCTGTGATGCTATATATTATAATAAGGTGTATTTTCAGAAATATCTGTGCATTTTTGCCGAAAGACTGCCACAGCTGTTTCTAACATAAAGTTTATGTTGTGAAGCAAAAAAAACAATGGAGAAAAGAGGGGGATATTCTAAAAAAGTGTATCTTTGCAAAAGAGAAGCTCCGCCTTGCCATAATGCGCAAGCATGCTTAATGAAGTTGCGCCTGCTGGCATGAGATTTTGCCATAACGTGCAAGCATGCTTAATGAAGCTGGGCTCTATGAGCGTTCTCTTTGCACAAACATGCATAACCAACTGAAAATAGTAATAAAACCTAAAACTAACTTGTATGAACCTATCCCAGAAGAAATTCTATCCTTGGCTGGTGGTAGCCCTACTTTGGGTGGTGGCCCTCCTGAATTACATGGACCGCCAGATGCTATCCACCATGCGCGATGCCATGGCAGTCGACATCTCCGACTTGGAAAGCAAAGTAATGTTTGGCAAGATTATGGCCGCATTTATGTGGATTTACGGTCTGATGAGTCCCATCTCGGGTATCGTAGCCGATAGAGTCAGTCGCAAATGGCTCATTGTCATCTCTCTTGCGGTGTGGTCTACCGTCACCCTGCTGATGGGCTACGCCTCCACCTACGACGAGATTTATTGGTTGCGTGCTGCCATGGGCGTGTCTGAAGCCCTCTATATTCCAGCGGCTCTCTCGTTGATAGCCGACTACTTTACCGGCAAGCAACTCAGTTTAGCAGTAGGCATCCACATGACCGGTTTATATATGGGTCAGGCGGTGGGAGGCTTCGGAGCCTTTGTAGCAGCCCATCTGTCGTGGCAGTCCACATTCCATTGGTTTGGCATTGTAGGCATTGTTTATGCCTTTGTCCTGATGCTCTTCCTTAGCGAGAAGCGCACTGTGGCGGCAGCCGGGCAGCAAACGGCACAAACCTCTTTGGGTAGTATGCTCCGCGAGAATCTTACGGCTATCTCCCGTTCCTTAGGCATGCTTCTCACCTGTGTAGCCTATTGGGCCATTCTCTTCT
Source organism: uncultured Bacteroidales bacterium (assembly GCA_945837185.1). Lineage (GTDB taxonomy): Bacteria > Bacteroidota > Bacteroidia > Bacteroidales > Bacteroidaceae > Prevotella. The sequence goes on from CAMAMZ010000091.1 coordinate 2,032, forward strand.
TCTTTGCCACCTCCTCCGTGCCAGGATGGGCCACCAAGAACTGGCTTCCCACCCTTTTTGCCGACAGCTTGGGGATTGACATGGTGTGGGCCGGCCCTGTAGCCACCATCACCATAGCTTTTGCCTCTTTTATAGGTGTGATGGTAGGAGGACCGATGGCCGACCGCTGGTCGCGCAAGCACCTCAAAGGACGAATCTACACCAGCAGTATAGGTTTGGCGTTGATGATACCCTCTTTGGTGCTCATGGGCTACGGCACCTCGTTGGTGGCAGCTGTTGGTGCAGGAATCCTTTTCGGCTTTGGCTATGGCCTGTTTGATGCCAACAATATGCCCATCCTCTGTCAGTTTGTGGCCAGTCGCTCGCGTGGCACCGCCTATGGCATCATGAACATGTCGGGACTCTTCATTGGAGCCATTGCCACCAATGTCCTCGGCACCCTTGCCGACAAGGGACTTATGGGCGTAGGTTTCGTTTTCATGGCAGGAGCCTTGGTGCTGGCGCTCTTGGCACAGCTCTTCGTGCTGAAGCCCACAACACTCAACAAAGAGTAGACGCATTCAATAAAGAATCATTCATAAAACAACAATCAATATGGAAAAGATTAAAGGACTTATAGATGCTCCGTTTACACCATTCTATCCCAATGGGGAAGTAAACCTGGAGCCCATTGCTGCCTATGCGGCCATGTTAAAGAAAAACGGTCTCAAGGGTGTGTTCATCAACGGCTCTTCCGGTGAAGGCTATATGCTCACCGATGAGGAGCGCAAGCGCTTGGCCGAAGAATGGATCAAATATGCCGATGCTGATTTTAAGGTTATTGTCCATGTGGGCAGCTGCTGTGTGAAGGCCAGTCGCGAGCTTGCCCGTCATGCCGCAGAGATAGGAGCATGGGGCATTGGTGCCATGGCACCACCCTTCCCGAAGATTGGTCGTGTGGAAGAGCTCGTCAAATATATTGAGGAGATAGCATCGGGTGCTCCCCAGCTCCCTTTCTATTACTATCACATTCCCGCCTTCAACGGAGCTTTCCTGCCCATGGTGCAGTTGCTGAAGGCTGTGGATGGCAGAGTGCCTAACTTTGCGGGCATCAAATACACGTTCGAGAGTATCTACGAATACAACCAATGCCGCCTCTACGGCAATGGTAAGTTTGATATGCTTCACGGACAAGACGAAACCATTCTTCCCTCGCTCGCCATGGGTGGCGCGCAAGGTGGCATAGGCGGCACCACCAACTATAACGGCAGGGAACTCACCGCCATCATCGACTGCTGGGAGCGTGGCGACCTGGAAGGTGCCCGTGAGCACCAGAACTTCTCGCAAGAGGTTATCAATGTCATCTGCCATTACCGTGGTAATATCGTGGGTGGTAAGCGCATCATGAAACTCATCGGACTCGACTTGGGTCGCAACCGCACGCCCTTCCAGAATCTCACCGATGAAGAGGAGGCTGCCATGCAGCAGGAATTGGAGGCCATTGGCTTCTTTGACCGTTGCAATAAACTGTAAGTCTACTTTGACTATCCTGCCAACAGTAGTCTCATCAACAGCAACAACCCTAAATTACAAAAGTAATCATAATGACTGACGATATAAAGAAAATGCTCACCACATGGCGCGATCGCTTTGTGCGTGATTTGACAGAAGATATTCTGCCGTTCTGGATGGAACACGGCTGGGACAAGGAACATGGTGGGGTGTACACCTGTGTTGACCGTGACGGTGCGCTGATGGATACCACCAAGTCGGTGTGGTTCCAAGGCCGTTGCGGCTTCATCTATGCCTATGCCTACAATCATGTGGCACAGCATCCTGCCTATCTGGAGTTTTCCAAGAGTTGCATCGATTTCATTGAAGCCCATTGCTTCGATACCGATGGCCGCATGTATTTTGAGGTGCAGGCCGACGGCACGCCCCTGCGCAAGCGCCGTTATGTATTCTCTGAGTGCTTTGCTGCCATTGCCATGGCCGAATATGCTGTGGCCACGGGTAGTGAGGAATATGGTCGCAAGGCTTTACACCTCTTTGAAGACATTCTGCGCTTCGTGAATACCCCGGGCATCCTGGCGCCCAAGTATCTGCCTGCACAGCCCGCCATTGGTCATTCCATTACGATGATTCTCATCAATACGGCAGCCCGCGTGCGTGCTGCTGTAGGCGACGCTCCCTTGTTCAAGGAGCAGATAGAACGCTCACTCCATGCCATCCGCCACCTTTTCCTCCATCCCGAGTATAAGGCTTTGCTGGAGATGGTAACACCCGAAGGTGCCCTTATCGATACGCTCAATGGGCGTGTCATCAATCCCGGACATTGCATCGAAACCTCTTGGTTCCTGTTTGATGAGGCTATGTATCGGGGTGGGGATGAAGACATCATCCGCTTAGGATTGCAGATTCTCGACTGGTCGTGGGAATGGGGATGGGATGAACCTTATGGTGGCATCATCAATTTCCGTGACTGCAAGAACCTGCCTCCGCAAGACTATTCGCAGGACATGAAATTCTGGTGGCCCCAAACAGAGGGTATCATCGCCACACTCTATGCCTACCAGCTCACAGGCCAGGAACACTACCTGCGCCTCTTTGAGAAGGTTAGCAATTGGGCTTATGCCCATCTGGCCGACCCCGACCATGGCGAGTGGTTTGGCTATCTGCATCGCGACGGTACCGTGGCGCAGCCAGCCAAGGGCAATCTGTTTAAGGGACCTTTCCACATCCCGCGCATGATGATTAAGAGTAAGATTCTTATCGACGAGCTGCTACGAAAGGCATGAAAAAGCGTAACCTCGTGGCATTCGTTGTGTGGCACCTGAGTGCTCTCTTCACGCTCTCGCACGCCCGTTCCCTTTGTCCTGCCGACAGTCTGTCTTCAGAGCCCGGCATTACCTGTGGCGTGTCGGCAGCCTTTGCCGGCATCCTCAAGGGACAGGTGGTGCGCATAGGAGGCTGTAACTTCCCGGAAGAGCCCTTGGCTCCCCAAAGTCAGAAACGATACTACCAGGGCATCTACGTTCTACAGGAAGGTGACACCTGGCAGCGTGTGGGCGATATGGCGGCACCTATTGCCTATGGTGGTAGTGCCACTATTCCTAATGGAGTGGTGTTGGTGGGAGGTGTCACCCCAGAAGGAGCTACCAATGCGGTATGGCTGTTGCAGCGCAAAGGGCGCCATACGGTGTGCAAGGCCTTGCCCTCCCTTCCTTTTCCCATCGACAACACGGCAGCCTGTGCTGTGGGCTATCGTGTGTATGTGGCAGGAGGCAATGTGGCAGGAGTTCCCTCTCGTGTGCTGCTCATGCTCGATGTGCGCCATCCCGAAGAGGGGTGGCAGCGCCTTGCAGATTTTCCTGGTAACCCTCGTGTGCAACCTGTACTGGCAGCGGCACAGGGCAAACTCTATCTGTGGGGAGGCTTTGCCGGCAAACATGCCGGTAAGGAGGCTACGCTCAATACCGATGGCTATGCCTACGACCTGCAGCAAGGTGCGTGGACAACACCTATTGCCGGTCCTGTCAGTTCCGAGGGACAGGCTGTTTCTTTGGGAGGTGGCACGGCGGTAACGCTTCCCGATGGGCGCATAGCGGTGTTTGGAGGAGTGCATGCCACCATCTTCCTCAATGCCTTGAAATCCCAGCCCGATGACTATCTGTCGCACCCGGAAGACTGGTATCGGTTTAATCCCACCGTGTGGCTCTACCATCCCCAAAGTGGCAGTTGGGAATCCTATGCCACCGATGCTGCTTATGCCAGAGCGGGAGCCTCGGCAGTGAGCAAAGGTTGGCGCGTCTATCTGTTGGGAGGTGAGCGCAAACCCCGTATCCGCACGCCCAAGACCGCCATCATCACCATCTCCCCTAATCAATCCTCTTTAAAACCCTAACCACATGAATCAAGACATCGATCTCCTGCAGGCCAACTATGGCACAACAAGCAAGCTCGACTACCAATTGGCCATCCTTCCTTGGGGAGCCACAGAGCCTCATAACCTCCATCTTCCGTACCTCACCGACGCTATCCTTTCGCACGATGTGGCTGTTGATGCGGCACGTATGGCACTCGACAAATATGGTGTGCGTGCCATGGTACTTGCGCCCATTGCTATGGGAGCACAGAATCCCGGGCAACGGGAACTGAAGTTCTGCGTCCACACCCGTCAGGAAACGCAGAAAGCCATCCTTACCGATATTGCCACATCGCTCTACCATCAAGGCATACGTTGTTTGCTTATAGTGAATGGGCATGGCGGTAATCTTTTCAAGGGTATGATTCGCGACCTTGCTGTCGACATGCCCGATATGCGCATTGCCACCAGCGAGTGGTTTAAGGTGATGCCCGCACGCGACTATTTTGAGCAGCCCGACGACCATGCTGACGAATTGGAAACGTCGGTAATGATGCACTACCATCCGGAGTTAGTAAACCTTGCCATGGCAGGCGAAGGTAAGGCGGGTGGCTTTGAGCCCGACACGTTGCGTAAAGGGGTGGCTTGGATGCCGCGCGACTGGTCGAAAGTGAGTATGGATACTGGTATTGGGGATCCTCGTAAGGCTACCGCAGAGAAAGGTGCCCGTTTTGCGCAGGCCGTGGCTACACGCTATGCGGAGTTGTTGCGTGACCTTACCCTTCCTCAACTCTATCGCAAGTTGTAGCAACGTCGGCTGCAATAGGTCAAAAAAAAGAAGGGATGCACTCAGCAATGCATCCCTTCTTTTTTCTATTGATGGTCAAAGTGCATGACCCAAACGGTTACTTTTGCATAGCCTGCTATGCCCTTCAAGGAGGCGGGCGCAAACGGGTGCGCCTTTAAACGAAAGTGACAGGAAAGCTAATGATCGAATCGGGTTAAATGAGTGGCATGCCCCATGCAGCACATTCCTTTCGCATAGTGTCCGGCCAAATGCTCGCTTGTATTTCTCCAATATGTGCCTTGTGTAGCATAACCATACACAAACGGCTTTGTCCTATACCACCACCAATGCTCAGTGGCAACTTGTCCTCCAGCAACTGGCGATGGAAGTACAGTTCCTTGCGCTCTTCTTTTCCTTCTATCTCCAACTGGCGCAACAATGCCTCTTTGTCTACGCGAATACCCATCGACGACAATTCAAACGAACGTTCCAGTACGGGGTACCAAATCAAGATGTCGCCATTCAAACCGGCCAAACCGTTTTCTGCTACCGTCGACCAGTCATCGTAGTCGGGAGCGCGTCCATCGTGCTTCTCGCCATTGGAAAGCTTGCCACCAATACCTATAATGAACACGGCACCCCATTTCTTACAAATGGCATCTTCCCGTTCCTTGGGCGATAAGTCAGGGTACATGGCCAGCAACTCTTCGCTATGCACGAAATGGATGTCTTTGGGCAAGAAGGGCGTGAGCTGCGGATAGGTTTCGCAAGCCAAATACTCGGTGCGCAGAATGGCGGCATAGATTCTTTTCACCACATCTTTCAGAAAGGCCAGCGTGCGATCGGGTCGTGTAATCACCGCCTCCCAGTCCCACTGGTCCACATAGAGCGAATGTAGGTTGTCCAGTTCCTCGTCTGAGCGTATGGCATTCATGTCGGTATATACGCCATATCCTGGTTTGATTTGGTATTCGGCCAAGGTAAGTCGCTTCCATTTTGCCAGCGAATGCACCACTTCTGCCTTCGCATCTCCCAAATCTTTGATAGGGAAACTCACGGCGCGCTCCACACCGTTCAAATCATCGTTGATACCCAGTCCTTTCAGTACGAAGAGAGGAGCGGTTACTCTTCGCAGGCGCAGTTCTGTTGACAGGTTCTGCTGAAAGAACTCTTTAATCAGTTTGATGCCCTGCTCTGTCTGCTGACGGTCGAGCAGGCATTTATAGTCTTTTTTGATAATCAGTTTACTCATATCTTTTTTTAATGTCGCATGCAGCCTCACCAAGCTTGCTTGAGTGCTTTGCCGAGATACTGCTAATTTTATGCAAAGGTATACATTTATTATGAATTTGCAAGAAAAAAGCCCGAAAAATTTTGCAAATAGATAGTCATTATTGAAAAATGCTGTCCTTTTGTATATAATAAAAATATTCCATTATAATTTTGTGTATTTCGAAATAAATGCTTAACTTTGCACCCGCTATTGGCTCCGTAGCTTAGCTGAATAGAGCGTCAGATTCCGGTTCTGAAGGTCATGGGTTTGAATCCCATCGGGGTCACGAATATT
>CAMAMZ010000092.1 GCA_945837185.1 uncultured Bacteroidales bacterium
TGAGAACTTCGAACAATTATATAAATGGATCATGGGAATGGGGGATAAGCCTTCTTTTGTATTTTCACAGGAATAAGACGTACTGGAAATGAATTTGAACCCGGTGTCATGCAATCTACCAACGGGTTAGGGTAGAAATCCATTCAACGTTTTCCAAGTCAGTACACCTTGTAAACTTTTTGTTGCTCAGGTACTTTATAAATAAATATAAAAAAGTTATATTGCGGAATTAAGCTATATGAAAAAGGAAGATTTTTCAAATTTGGTAAGCAGGTATGCTGAGGTTATTGCTCAGATAAGAGAGAGTGCTCATGCTTGTCATGCACATGTCAACCAGATGTATGACAAGCAGCATCCTTATGGCTTCCATCTGGATATGGTAGCGGAGGGAGTGAAAAGGTATGGACATACTGTATGTGACAACGAAGAGGATGTGATTCCTCTCTTCTTCGGTGCGTTTTACCACGACAGCATCGAGGATGCTCGCCTCACGTATAATGACGTGAAAAAGACAGCCGCACAATGGATGACGGAGCATCAGGCTCTATTGGCTACGGAGATGGTGTATGCGTTAACCAATGAAAAAGGAAGGACACGTGCAGAGCGTGCCAACGACAAATACTATCAGGGTATTCGTGATACGGCATATGCGCCATTTTTGAAATTGGCAGACAGACGGGCTAATATCACCTATTCCTGCTTCCATTCCAACGAAGCAAACAGTAACATGAAAGCAGTCTATCAATCAGAATGGCCACACTTCATAAACTCCATTTCGTCAGACAAAGCTGATGCTCGCTATTCCCTCCCTCAAGAGATGATTCAAGAGATAGAAGAAATCATCAAAGGTTAGGTGTCGTTCTCTGGCCCTGCCATTCATTCTTGCTACATCAAAGATAGAAACCATACCCCATCATCAGCGCATTGTCTTTCTCGCCACTCAATATCTTCCCCCGCCCAGCGCATGATACAGATGAATGATGCCTTGTATGCGTGCCGTCCTGTCCTGTGCCAATGTAAGACGGGCATTGAGCAGCGACTGTTGGGCAGTAAGGACTTCAAGATAGGTGGCAGAAGTATAGCGCTTTTTTGACGGGGGTGAAATTCACGTTGCCTGAGGGGCAATGATTTGCCGAAAGGCGCTGTCAAACTGGTGGGCATTCTCAAAGTGTATGGCTTGCATGCCGATGGCCTCGGCACCCTTCACATTCTCTATTTTGTCATCAGCAAACAAGCAGGTTGAGGGATGCAGCTGGTAACGTTCGCACAACCTGAGATAGATGGCAGGATCGGGCTTGAGCAACTTCTCCTGCGACGAGATGACATAACCTTCGAGCAAACTATAAATGGGAAAACGAGGCATTACCTTGTGAATCTGACTACACCAATTCGACAAGCCATAGAGGTGAAAACCTTCCTGTTTGTAGCGAGCCAGCAGCTCGTACATGCCGGGAACCTCGCATTGCACGCAATCAGCATAGCCATCATGAAACCACTGCAACTGGCGCTTCCACTGCGGATAACGCATCTGCATCTCACAGATAAGGGTAGCAAAAGGCACTTCCTCCCTGTCATAACGAGCCACAAACGCTGGGTCACGCACTACCTTTTTGAATTGCAGCGCCTCCTCCACATCGTTAAAATAGCTGTCAATGGCTCCATCAAAGTCGGAATAGGTCAACACATTGCCGAAATCAAAAACTAAGTTCTCAATCATCACACTTCCATGTTTCTACCATGCAAAAATAACCAAAACCCAACAAAAAACCATGATAAGCTTCTTGTTTTTCATCCAAACAGGTTGGCGAAACAACTAAAAACGCTATAAAAACCATGGTAAGGCGATTAATTTTCAACAAAATATGTTAGCGATTTTGTTTTTCACCATATAATAACGTACTTTTGCAGTATGGTACGATACATAACAGCCTTGATTCTGTGTGCCGCTCTTGTAGCAGGATGCCATAACGATGCACCTGCCAACGACACCACGCGCACCACCACCTCCAAGGTGGCGCCCATTGACACCTTGCCCACCCTTATCCTGCAAGTGCAGCAATGCTCGCGTCTGTACACTGCGGAATACAACATCCATAAGATTGTGCTCTACGACGACGTGAAAAGCATCAAAGGGAATTTGCTCAACAACGACTTCGAGATTCCCCTTACCGTGGGCGACCGCAAGATTGCCATCCCTATCGATGCACGCCTCAAAGCCTATATTGATTTCAGCCGCTTTTCAGAGCAAAACATTGAAAGGCAAAACGGCAAACTGACCATCATCCTCCCCGACCCAGTGGTGGTCATGACAGGAAGCAAAGTCGACCACGCCCATGTTAAGCAATATGTGGGCATGATGCGCCAACGCTTTTCACAAGCCGAAATGAACAACCTCGAGGCACAGGGGCGACAAGCTATCATGGCCACCATCCCTCAGCTGGGCATCCTGGCTACAGCCCGTGAGCATGCCGCCCGCCTGCTCATACCCTTGGCCATGCAACTCGGCTATCAGGAAAAGGACATCACCATCTCCTTCAAGAAGGAACTGAACGAACAGCAGCTACAGGTTGTCACCGAACGTCCCGTCACCACCCAAACACCAAAACGATGAAACAAGTTATCTTAAAATCTCTTATGCTTCGCCTCGTAACTCTTACAGTTATAGCGGCTGCCGTTGTGGCCCTTGTCAGTTGGCTGTTGCGTAAGGTTGAACGCCCTTCCATACAGATCGCTGCCACCCAAACCATTGCGCTCACACCGCAACAGATTACTTCTATCAAGGCATTGGGCGAATGGGAGTTTGTGAGCGTGAACGATGAAGAGATGGTTGACACGGTGCGCAAACGCCTTGTGAGCAACGACGAACTGGTGAAGATATACTATGGCACGTTGAGAATAGGCATTGACCTGCACGAAACAAAACCCGGATGGATTGCCGCTTCGGGCGACAGTGTCACGGTATGGCTCCCCATGGCCAAGCTATTAGACAATGATTTCATTGACGAGACACGCACACGCACATTCCACGAAAGTGGCAAATGGAGCAGTAAAGACAACGAAGCCCTCTACCTGCGCGCCCACCGACAGATGAAACAACGCTGTCTGACAAAAGAGAATCTGCACGCAGCACAAGAGAACGCACGCACGCAAATGCAACAAATCATGCAAGCCATGGGCTTCCGCCATATCACCATTCATATCGACTCGCTACAGCACCCATAAGGTTACATTCCCGAGTTTCTAATAACCAATGAGGGATAAAATAAAAACCATGCCTTCCGCCAACAAGGGAAAGCATGGTTTTTTATTCTCTGCAAGAAGGCAACACTATGCTATCAAGCCAACCCTTCTATCTCGCCATTGATGATGTCGATGCGATCGCTCTGCGGATGGGCAGGCAAGCCTGGCATGCGCAAGATGTCGCCTGCAATTACGACGATCATACCGGCACCAGCCGTGGCCACTACATCACGCACGGTAAACGTGAACCCTTCGGGTACACCTACCGCCTTGGGGTCGTCGCTGAAGGAATATTGTGTCTTGGCAATACAAACCGGCAATTTGTCTAATCCCCATTCGTTGATGCGTTGCAAGGCCTTGCGCGCCTTGGTAGTAAACTCCACCCTGCCGGCCCTGTAAATCTGGGTAGCTACCTTCTCCACCTTCTCTTCAATGCTATCCTCAAGACGGTAGGGATGCTGAATATCGCCAGAAGGACGTTCAGCGATTGTTTGCAGGCACAACTGTGCGAGTGCCTCGCAACCCTCACCCCCATGCAGGAACGCCTCATTGGGCACAAAACCCACACCTAAAGCCTCGCAACGGGCAGCCACCTTGGCAATATCTTCTTCTGTATCATCACCAAAGCGGTTGAGTGTCACCACTACCGTCTGTCCCAACCGTTGCAGGTTCTCAATATGGCGTGCCATATTGTCGAGTCCTGCCTCAGCCAATCCTCTTAAGGTTACCACCAACACGGTGAGTTTAGGTTTGAGTCCTGCCATTCTACACTTGATGTCGAGGAATTTCTCTGCCCCTAAATCAGCACCGAAACCAGCTTCCGTCACTACATAGTCGCTATAGGTCATGGCCATCTTGGTAGCCAAAATGCTGTTGCATCCATGTGCTATATTGGCAAACGGTCCACCATGAATGAAGGCCGCCGTATGCTCCGTGGTTTGCACCAGATTAGGATTCATGGCATCCATAAGCAATACAAGCAGGGCACCTACGCCTCCCATGTCACGCATATAGAAAGGTTTTCCTTCGCAGGTTACACCTATTAATATATTCTCCAACCTGCGTCGCAAATCCTCCATGCCCGTGGAGAGACAGAGGATGGCCATGATTTCAGATGCAGGCGTAATGTCGAATCCTCCTTCGCGCACCACACCGTTGCCATCGCCCAACCCTGTAACAATCGAGCGAAGCGCCCTATCGTTCATATCCATCACACGACGCCAATACACCGTCTTCAACTGGTCGGGCTTTCCCTGATGCCGGAAAATATAGTTGTCAACAAGGGCTGCTATGAGGTTGTTGGCAGATGTGATGGCATGCATATCGCCCGTGAAATGAAGATTGATCTTCTCCATGGGCAACACCTGCGAATAGCCACCTCCCGATGCCCCACCCTTCATACCAAAGCAAGGTCCCATACTGGGTTCTCTCAACGCCAGGGCACTCTTCTTTCCCAAGCGGTTGAAAGCCATCGACAATCCTATGCTCACCGTGGTTTTGCCTATACCCGCTTTGGTGGGCGACATGGCTGTCATCAAAATCAAGTTACTTGCAGCCACCTTCTGCTCATCGATGTGCGAAAGGGGCACCTTGGCGATATACTTCCCGTAGCTCACCAAGTCGGCGGTGTCAACACCCCATTGAACCGCTATCTCTTCGATAGGTTTCAGGGGCGTTTCACGCGCTATCTGAATATCTGTCTTCATGCTGTTTGAATATCTGTTTATATGGTTATCCTTACAAACCCCTACCTTTCAGGAAGGCACCATTGTCCGGCTTGCGACCCATAAACTGCTCAAAGAGCACCATCGGCTCTTCCGAACCACCCTTCTCCAAGAAAGTCTTGCGAAATTTCATACCCAATTCCTTGTTCCATACATCCCCACTTTCCACAAACTTATTGAAGGCATCCTTGTCGAGCACCTCTGCCCACAAGTAGCCATAATAGCCGGCGCTATAGCCACTGGCAAAGATATGGTTGAAATAGGTGGAGCGATAACGGGGAGCAATCTCAGGTATCAGTCCCATTTCGTTGCACACCTTCTTTTCGAAAGCATCGATATCTATGCCTTCCACCGACTCCAGTTCGTGCCATTTCATATCCAGGATAGAGGCAGCGCACAGCTCCGTGGTCATGAAGCCCTGGTTGAACTGCATAGAGCGATTAATCTTCTCGACGAAAGCAGCCGGAATAGGCTCACCCTTCTCATTGATGGCATATTCAGCCAACAGCGATGGTTCAAAAGCCCAGTTCTCGTTGATTTGCGAGAACATCTCCACGAAATCACGTGCCACATTGGTACCGCTCACCGAACGATAGTGGCATTGCGAAAGCATGCCATGCAACGCATGTCCAAACTCATGGAACATGGTTTGCACCTGATCGATGTTGAGATAATGGTCCAGATTGCCGACATTGACAATAATCGGGCGCACCATCTGGCCGTTGGCATCCACATACTGCTCGCGCACATTGTTCATCCAAGCACCACCTCGCTTGCTTTCACGCGGCAGGAAGTCGGTCGTATAAATTCCCAACAGCGAACCATCGGCATCATTCACACGGAAAGTCTTCACCACCTCATCATTGTATGAGGGCACATCATGAATCTCTTCCATCGTAATGCCATACAAGCGGTTGGCAGCGGTAAAGATACCCTTCACCACATTCTCGAGTTTGAAGTAAGGCTTAATACTGTCTTCATCAATGGCATATTTCTGTTTGCGCACCTTCTCGGCGTAGTACCACCAATCCCAAGGCTCGATGCGACTTCCCGCGGCCAATTTGCCAGCCTTCACATCAACGTCCATCAACGCCTGCATGTCTTTAAGTTCCAACTTAGCCTTAGCCACCGCTGCCTTCATGATGCCACTCAAGAAAGCGTCGACCGTTTCCGGGTCATGCGCCATCTTGGGTTCAAGCAGGTAGTGTGCCGGTGTCTTATATCCCATGATTTTCGCCTTCTCGATGCGCAGCGCCATCACGTCTTTCAACAACTGCTGGTTATCGTTGGCATTGCCATTATGTCCGCGAAGGGTATACATGCGCCACATGGCCTCACGCTTGGCACGGTCGTCGGTAGTTGACATGGCACTGGGATATTCGGAAATAGCCACCCCAAACTTTTTCTTGAACTCATTGTTCTCCGCCAGGATATTGCTACTGATCTTCTGCCCCTTCACGGCAATCTCCGAGTTTATCTGCTTCAGGCGTTCCTGCTTGTCTTCGGGCAATCCCACTCCACTACGCTCAAAATCCTCATAATGTTTCTTGAGCACCATCTGCTGCTCGCGGGTCAGTTTCGACTGGTCGCCCTTATACAACTGAGCAATACGCTGGTAAAGTCCCTTGTTGAAGGATATATTGTCCTGATGCTGCGTGGCCAAAGGAATGGCAATAGCCAAAACAGAATCGAGTTCGTCGGTACGATCCGTTTCCGTGATATTATAAAGCACACCACCCACCTTGCTCAGAATCTCGCCCGATAGTTCCAGCGGAGCCACGGTATTCTCAAACGTAGGTGCTTCCGGATTGTTCACGATAGCATCAATTTCTTTCAACTGCTGTTCTATTCCCGCATGTATGGCAGGAATATAATCATCTACGGCAATCTCATTGAAAGGCGGAATGCCATAGGGAGTGTCCCATTGTGTAAGGAACGGATTCTGATGATTACTACACGACATAATGGTTAAAGCGGTCACAGCCGACAAAATAAACTTCTTCATATAGTGGATTGATAAATGTTGATATGCACAAGCAACGTGTCTGCGGCACCCTTATTACAAGAATGCACTCAAAGGTAGCATTTACAAGGCGAACAGCCAAACAACTTTACCCTTTTTAACGTATATTTGCCAAAAAACGTGTCACTTCGGCTGTATATTGCGAAGGATTGTCAATATACGAACGGGCATGTGCCGAACCTGTTGCCACCCACATTGCCTTAGGCTTGGGTTTGGCTTCATACAAATCTGCCAACATGGCAAAGGGAACAAAGGAATCGGCATCGCCATGAATCATCAACATAGGGCGTTGACAGGCAGCCACTGCCTTTACGGGAGAAGCCTCGGAAAAAGTCCACCCATTCTTTAGGCCGCATAACCCACTTGCGGTGTACAGCAATGGGAAAGCTGGCAATGAGAACTGCGCTGCCAGTTGCACACGGAATTCATCCCACACACTCGTATAGCCACAATCCTCCACAAAGGCAACAAGGTAGTTGGGCAGATCTGGTTCTCCTGCTAAGCACATGGTTGTAGCGGCACCCATCGACACACCATGCACCACCATACGCGAAGCACAGCAACTATCGCGAAACAACTGTTCTGCCACTTGCACCCAGTGTTTCACATCAAGGCGATCTTTCCACCCCATCTGTATAGCATCGCCTTCGCTCAAGCCATGGGCATGAAGGTCGGGCAGCAACACATTGTAGTGCAGGTCGCGATGATACATGCGGGCAAGATACAGGAACTTCACCGCACAGTCCTGATAGCCATGCACAACAATGGCAGTACGTCCGTGAGCCGAATCGGCACGCAAATAAAGGGCATGATGCTTTTCCCCGGTCGGCATGGCAACAAAGGTGTCGCGCAGCAGCCCATGGTTGCGCAAACTATCTATCCATGGTTTCATGTCGGGCAATTGTCCATACAAAACCCGGTAGGCGCTATCTGTGTCATGGCGATTAGGGTCGGGCTGCAGCGAGAAATGCAGCAAATAGCCGCTTGCGCCCATCACACACAACACAACAAGGGTCACAACCGTTACACAAATCCATTTAAATTTTCTCATAGCTTTGTTTTTTTTTGATTTCAAAGATAATGCAAATCGTGTGCTGAATCATCCAGCTCGCTTGGGTGTTATGCCCAGATGCAGTGCATCAAGTTTACTTGCTTGCAATGCCGAGTGCAG
>CAMAMZ010000093.1 GCA_945837185.1 uncultured Bacteroidales bacterium
CCTGTATCGCAAAGAGGGAAAAGACATGCCTTTGTCTTGCCGAACAGACAGTCTGCTTAGCTCATCCCTCTCATTCTTAGCTGATCTTTCCCCTTTTTGGAGAAGTTACACCAAAAAAGGCTTAGTTCTTTCCTTCCATCATTTGTTGTAGGCGCACGAGTTCATCCCGGTATTGGGCAGCCTGAATAAAATCCAGGTTTTTGGCCGCCTCCTTCATGAGGGCAGTCGTATGGGCAATGCTCTTTGTGAGTTGTTCTTTCGACATCTGCAGAATAATCGGGTCTGCCGCCATGGAAGCATCGTCCATCTCGATGTAAGGAGCATATCCCTTTGTCGGCTTTTCTGTTTCTTTCTCTTTGGGCGAAAGCGAAGCCAGCACACTCCGTATCCCTTTCACGATGGGTTTGGGTTGTATGTGATGTTCCTCGTTGTAACGCATCTGGATAGTTCGCCTGCGCAGCGTCTCGTTAATGGTTGTCTGCATGCTTGCTGTAATCGTATCGGCATACATGATAACCTTTCCGTGCACGTTGCGGGCAGCCCTTCCCACCATTTGCGTAAGGGAGCGGTGGCTGCGCAGGAAACCTTCTTTGTCAGCATCCAGAATTGCCACCAACGAGACCTCAGGCAAGTCGAGTCCTTCTCGCAACAGATTCACGCCCACCAGCACATCATACACACCACTGCGCAAGTCGTTCATGATCTTCACACGGTCGAGTGTGGCCACATCACTATGGATATAGTTGGCTTTGATGGAATGGTTTAATAGAAACTCGGTAAGCTCTTCAGCCATACGCTTTGTAAGGGTTGTTACCAACACACGTTCTTCGCGGTGCGTACAGGTGAGAATTTCATCCAACAAGTCATCTATCTGTGTTTCGCTGGAACGCACGATGATTTCCGGGTCGAGGAGTCCTGTAGGACGAATGAGTTGTTCTACCACCACACCCTCAGCCTCACGCAGTTCAAAGTCGGCAGGCGTTGCAGAAACATAAATAACCTGATGAATCATGTCTTGAAATTCCTCAAAGCGCAACGGACGGTTGTCAAAGGCTGCCGGCAGGCGGAACCCAAATTCCACGAGATTCTGCTTGCGTGCCCTGTCACCGCCATACATAGCGTTGATTTGCGGTACACTGACATGACTCTCATCAATCACCATCAGATAGTCTTTCGGAAAGAAGTCGAGCAGGCAGTACGGCCTTTGTCCCGCTTCCCGTCCGTCAAAATAACGAGAATAGTTTTCTATGCCGCTGCAGTGTCCTAATTCGCGCATCATTTCCATGTCATATTCAACACGTTCCTTGATACGTTGCGCCTTGATATTGTCGCCAATGGAATTGAAGAAATCAATTTGCTGCACCAAATCATCCTGAATCTGCCGGATGGCCCGTTCCGTCTGGTCTTTTGATGTCACGAAAAGATTGGCAGGATAGATTTTATAGGTTTCAAACGTAGCGATGCTACGGAAGGTGAGAGCATCCAGTTCTTCAATACGGTCTATCTCATCGTCCCACCAGCTAACGCGCAGCAGATGGTCGCTGTAGGCCATGCTGATATCCACGGTATCTCCTTTCACGCGAAAGTTGCCACGATTCAAGTCGAGGTCATTGCGCACATAAAGAGCATCCACGAGTTGTCGTAGAAAAGCATTTCTGTCACGTTGTTCGCCCCGGGAGATAGATATCACGCTGTCGGCCATGGCTGTGGGTCCACCCATACCATAGATACATGACACCGAGGACACCACAATCACATCTTTTCTTCCGGAGAGGAGGGCACTCACGGCACTCAGTCGCAACTTGTCGATATCTTCATTGATAGCAAGGTCTTTTTCTATATACGTGTCAGACGAGGGGATGTAGGCCTCCGGCTGATAATAGTCGTAATAAGAAACATAGTATTCAACGGCATTGTCGGGAAAGAAATCTTTCATCTCCTGATAGAGCTGAGCTGCCAATGTCTTGTTATGACTCAACACGAGGGTTGGCTTACCTACTTGTGCGATGACATTAGCTATGGTGAATGTCTTTCCCGAGCCCGTAACACCCAACAGTACCTGTGCCCGTTCGCCCTCCTTGATTCCTTCTGTCAACTGTTGGATAGCATGGGGTTGGTCGCCTGTGGGTTTGTATTTTGATACCAATTTGAAGTTCATGAATGCAAAATTAACAAAAAAGCAAGTAGCCTGTATGGGTATAGATGTTTTTTTTGCTAAAAAAAGCTACTATACTTTGCTCATATAAGGAATAATGTGTAATTTTGCACGATATAATTATTTTATATGAAGAAAATACTGTTAACAGTTGTCGTGCTTGCAATTCTTTTCTCAAGTTGTGCAAGCGAATTTAACAAGGTGTATAGCAGCAACGACACCGGATACAAATACGAATACGCGAAGGAATGTTTCGCCAATGGCCGCTGGACGCGCACCATAGCCCTCCTCAGCGATATGGTAGTGATGTTGAAGGGCACAGAACATGCGCAGGAGAGTTTGTATATGTTGGCCATGGCACAATTCAACAACAGGGATTATGAGAGTGCTTCGGCTACCTTCAAACGCTATTACACCTCCTATCCCAAAGGCACTTATGCCGAATTGGCCGAATACTATGTAGGGCTCAGTTTGTATAAAAGTACACCGGAACCTCGTTTGGACCAATCGAAAACCGTATCGGCAATTTCCGCTTTCCAAGAGTATCTTGATCTTTTCCCTGATGCCACGATGAAGCATGCGGCACAGCAGCACCTCTTCGAGTTGCAGGACAAGCTGGTAGAGAAAGAGCTTTACAGTGCACAGCTCTACTATGATCTGGGACCTTATTTCGGCAATTGCAACTTCGGTGGCAATAATTACGAGGCTTGCATCATCACCTCACAGAATGCGCTGAAAGACTATCCTTACAGCAAACTGCGTGAAAACTTTGCCATTTTGCTCATGAAGAGCAAATATAACCTTGCAATGCAGAGTGTGGACGAAAAGAAGTATGAACGTTTCCAGGATGCTGAGGATGAATGTTATGGCTTCATCAACGAATATCCCGACTCTAAAGAGCGGGCCACAGCAGAGAAATATATCGAAGTATGCAAGGAGTATATATCCAAGCACACGGAGGGAGGATTTAAAGGATTCAACTAAATTATTATTATCATAATGGATTACAAGAAATCAAAGGCACCTGTCAACACCGTGACCCGTAACATTATGGATCTCTGTGATCAAACAGGTAACATCTACGAGAGTGTTGCCATCATTTCCAAGCGTTCAAACCAGATTTCTGCCGAAATCAAGCAGGATTTGAACAAGAAACTGCAGGAGTTCGCTTCTTATAACGATTCTTTGGAGGAAGTGTTTGAAAACCGCGAGCAGATAGAAATTTCACGTTATTATGAGAAATTGCCCAAACCAACACTTCTGGCTACACAGGAGTTTGTTGATGACAATATCTATTGGCGTGATCCCAGCAATAATAACGATAGAGACAATTAATCCGTATGTTTTTTCGCATACAAACGCTGTATATGCTTGTGGCCTTGTTGGTCACAAGCTGTTGTTTGCCCCAAGCGATAGCAGCCATACAAGACACATCTGCTCAAGAGGTGGCGCTCGTATATAACCTTTGCATGGTGCAGGGTGAGGCGCTATCCTTTGCTGTGTGCCCATTGTTCATCCTGTTGCTGGTGCCTGTATGTATGGCTGTTGTGTTCTTGTTCAACACCACCAAACGTATGTTGCAGGCAAAGTTATGCCTATGGGGCATGGGTGCTTATGTGGCATGGTATGTCTGCTATCTGGCCTATTGGTGGTTTGACTGGTCATCCAAAGGAAGTGGTGTGGAAACTAAGTGGACAGCATGGCTTCCACTTGTTGCATTGATAGCCATGGCCATGGCCCGTAGAGGCGTGCTGGCTGACGAGCGTCTGGTAAGATCGGCCGACCGTATCAGATAAATTATAAGATAGGGTGAACCCTACGCGCGCGTATATATATAAAAAGGTGTGTGTTGCCCCCTACGCGCGCGTATATATATTAATAAGGTGAATGTGCAGCGTTTTGTTTTTTTTGTGGGAATAAAGACGCAGCGTTTATTTTTGTGGGAATAGACAATGAAGGAAACAAGATTTTTCTATGTGCCTGATGCTGCACAAGCAACAGCATTACCGCAAGAGGAAGCCATTCATGCTGTGAGAGTACTGCGCATGCAGGTGGGAGATAAGATGTTTCTCTTAGACGGTCAGGGGTATTTCCATGAAGCTGAGGTAACAATGGTCACCTCCAAGCATTGTGCCTATGCCATCCTTTCATCCGTTGCGGCTGACAAGGGATGGAAAGGGCATATTCACTTGGCCATGGCGCCAACCAAAATGATGGACCGTATCGAATGGTTGGCAGAAAAGGCCACAGAAGTGGGGTTCGATGAATTGTCGTTCCTTTCCTGCAAGTTCTCGGAACGGAAAGTCATCAACCTGTCGCGCATAGAAAAGATTGTGGTGTCGGCCATGAAACAGAGTCGAAAGCCCTACAAACCGGTAGTCAACGACATGGCTGCTTTCGCGCATTTTGTTACAACACCCCGTAAAGGACGGAAATTTATTGCACATTGCTATGCAGAAATACCTCGTGTTGATTTGTTCACAACATTACAAGAACTGTCAGCCAACGAGTCCTGCACGGTGATGATAGGACCCGAAGGCGACTTCTCTCTCGATGAGGTGAGACTGGCTATGGAAAACGGCTTTGAACCTGTTTCTTTGGGAACAGCACGCTTACGTACGGAAACAGCAGCACTCATGGCTGTAACCATGGCGCAGTTGTCGTTTCGCAACACATAAAGTTACATGATGAGGATAACATTTTGGATAGCAGGCCTGATATGGATATTTGTTTCTTCCTGCTCAAATACGGATTATGTTGATGCCGTGCCACGAAAGAGTCGGTTTGTAGCCTCTTTCGATGCAAAGGAAGCCAGTGGCATTAAAAGTCAACTGGTATTAAAGGCTGTGCTGCATTTCAAGAACTGGCACAACACAGGACTCGATTTGTCGGAACGTTTTTATGGCTTTGAGTCACCGCAGGGCTATTATGGATTCTGCGCCTGTGTGGCTGATGAAGAACAGTTGGCAGAACAACTCGTCAAATTAGGGTCGCGCGTTGAAGACTATCGTGAATGCCGCTTTGCCCAGGTGGGAGAAGGCTGGTTAGCCGGATTCAACGACCGTTCCTTTTTGTTGATGGGACCAGTAACGTTGGAACGTATGGGCAGTCTGAAGCATACCATGGCAAAGTATCTTGCGCAAAAGGAGGAAGAGGGCATCAGGGCGTCGCGACTGTATGCGCGTTTGGATTCTATCCAAGCACCGATAGCCTGGGTGGGACGCCTGTCATCGTTGCCCGCAAAGATAGCAATGCCTTTGTCTTTAGGCATGCCCCGTGATGCTGCCCCCGATGATGTCTTTTGGGCTGCAGGCATGCGCATCGATAAGCATATACTCCATATAACGGGCGAGACGTATGCCCTCAACCCTGCGTTGCAGCAACGCTTACAGCAAGGCAAACAATGTCTGCGTCCTATTCAAGGACAGTGGTCGGGACTCCTTGCTACACCCAGCAATAACTGTCTTTTTCTCAATGCTGAAGGACCATCGCTCTTGGCACTGTTGCGAGAGAACAAGGACTTCCGAACGCTCTTGCTTGGAGCCAATATGCAGGTTGAGATGGATGATATGCTACGGTCGGTAGATGGCGATGTGGCCATCATGCAACATCCGGGAAAAGAAGGGCATCATGACCTTTGCCTGTTGGCACAATCATCCCATAACGATTCTCTCTGCTGTTATGGTATCGACAGAGAAAAGGGCGAAGCGATCATGAAGCATCCTGCCACCGAAAAGTGGATGCAACAGATAATCGGAGCACGAATGGCTATCGTTACCACATTGCCGGAAATGGAAAATACAATGGGCAATGGGTTACCTTTCCTGCGGCAACTCTTAGGGCATGTCCGCCATATCGTAATTGTAATGAAGTGATGGAAAGCATCGAATTTAATGCCGTAGTCCCCCAGGTCTTTGCAGAAAGAACCGTGTGGGACTCTGAACTGTGGAATCGCCAGTGTACATTCTCCAAGGGGCATTCCTATTTGCTTTTGGCAGACAGTGGCCGGGGTAAAAGCTCCTTTTGCGCTTATGTAACGGGAATGAGAAAGGACTACCATGGCAACATTCTCTTTGATGGAGCCAACAGTAGTCGCTTCACAATGCATGACTGGGTGCGTCTTCGTCGCACGCATATCAGCTATCTGTACCAGGAATTGCGTCTCTTTCCAGAGCTCACAGCTTGGGAGAACGTGGAAATAAAGAACCGACTCACAGGATGGAAGGCACCAGAGGTGGTGACGGAATGGTTTGAACGTCTGGGCATAGCCGACAAACGCCATGAACCCGTTTCACATCTGTCGTTTGGACAGCAACAACGTGTGGCCATGATGCGTGCTTTGGTGCAGCCTTTCGATTTCCTGCTTGCCGATGAGCCTATCAGCCATCTTGATGATGAACACGGTGAACAGATGGCGCATCTCATGATAGAGGAAGCAACACGCCAAGGTGCAGGCTTTATCGTTACCAGTATTGGCAGACATTGGCCTCTGCACTATGACAAGGTAATAAAAATATAGCCAAAGCAGAAAGCTTATATTCTATGCAACTATTGTGGAAACTACTGCGCCATCATGTAAGTATAGCGCAAATGGCAGGTTTTTTCTTTGCCAACTTGTTGGGAACGGTCATCATCCTTGTCGGTTACCAGTTTTATAAGGATGCGTTGCCTTGCTTTACGGGAGAGGACAATTTGCTGAAATCAGACTTCCTGATTGTGAGCAAGAGCATCGGTGTGTCACAGTTGGTAGGGCAAGAAGATAATGGCTTCAGTGATGCTGCCATTGCCGATTTGCGTCAGCAGCCTTTTGTGGAACAGGTGGGTGCTTTCCAAACATGCGAATATCGTGTGGAGGCTTCTCTCGGCATGGAGGGCAATTCCTATTTCAAGTCAGAGATATTTCTCGAAAGCATTCCCGACGACTTTGTTCAAGTGAATAAACGTATCTGGCGCTATCAACAGGGCGCAAAGGAAGTACCAGTGCTGCTGCCCCGTTCCTACATGACCATGTATAACTATGGCTTTGCCCGCCAGCATGCGCTACCCAAAATTTCCGATGGGGTGATGGGCATCATCAACATGCAACTCACACTATGGGGAAACGGCACCCAACAAAAGGTAAGGGGTAGGGTGGTAGGATTCACCAACCGTCTCAACACGATATTAGTGCCGATGGACTTCCTTGTCTATACCAATCGCTTACTGGCGCCAGACAAACATACGCGACCTTCTCGCTTGTTGATGACGGTGAATAATCCTACCGATAAGCGGTTGACGCAATATATGGATGAGTCGGGTTACGAAGTGGAAACAGATAGGAAAGAAGTGGAGCGGGCAACCGTTTTCTTGCGTACCCTCATGCTGCTGGTTGTCTCGGTAGGCATACTGATAGCCTTACTCAGCATGTATATCCTGATGCTGAGCATTTATCTGTTGATACAAAAGAATACGCAGAAACTCGAAAACCTGTTTCTCATTGGCTATTCTCCCCAACAAATCGCATTGCCCTATCAGTTGCTGGCCTTGTTGTTGAACGCAACGGTCGTGTTGGTTGCCTGTGGCATCCTTTGGGTGGTGAGAGCGTATTATACCGACATCCTTCTTTCCTTATGTCCTGACACGGCTTTGGCTGGCATGGCACCTGGATGGGTATTGGCAGGAATCCTTTTCGTCCTCCTCGCTGCAATCAATTATATAGTTGTCAGGCATCGTATCAACGGAATAGGCAAGCGCTTCTCGTGAATCGACAAGTGACATTTGTGAATAGGAAAGTGATTCTCGTGAAAATAGATAGTGACTTTTGTGAATAGGCAGCGGCTGTTTTGTGCAAGTCGCTGCCCTTTGTTTTCCACAGATTATAAGCCATATAGATCTTTTTGCGCAACTTTTTGTGGTAAGTTGCGCCATTTCTATTCATAATTCACACAATTTTAAAAAAACATAGCAAAAAGATTTGCTAA
>CAMAMZ010000094.1 GCA_945837185.1 uncultured Bacteroidales bacterium
TAGAGAGCCAGTTCTTGAGCATGACAGCGCCTTGCGGTGTGAGCACACTTTCCGGGTGGAACTGAATACCTCGCACATCATAGTCACGATGACGAAGGGCCATGATATTCCCCTCATCACTCTCGGCAGTAATCTCCAAACAGGAAGGCAAGGTGGCCTTGTCTACCACCCATGAATGGTAACGTCCCATGACAATCCGAGAAGGAAGGTTTGCAAAAAGCGTGTCATTACCATACTGTGTTCCCTCTGTGGCAACACCATGGTACACTTCTGTCAGATTGGTGAGTTTTCCACCGAACACCTCCCCTATGGCCTGATGTCCCAAACAAATACCTAAGATGGATTTGCTCGCTGCATAACACCGAATGGTATCTAAAAGCAATCCTGCTTCAGAGGGGATACCCGGGCCTGGAGACAAGAGAATCTTATTGAAGTTTTCAAGCATGGGAAGTTCAAACTGATCATTGCGATACACTGTTATCTCTGCACCCAACTCACGCAAGAGGTGCACAAGATTATAGGTAAAAGAGTCGTAGTTGTCGATGACAACCACCTTCTGTATTATTGTTTCCATTGTCAAACTGCTTTTTCTGATGATAAAACGAATGCCTGCCCTTCTTTGAGGTGCAGACCACCCCTATAACGACTATATTTTTTCCGCAATGTCAATTGCCCGCACCAAAGCCTGTAGCTTGCTGTTACACTCATGGAGCTCATAGTTGTCATTGCTTTTTGCCACTACACCGCATCCTGCCTGAAACCATAACTCGCCATTGCGGCTAATGAACGTGCGAATGACGATGGCCTGATTCAAATCGCCTCGCAGACCAATGAAGCCGATACAGCCACCATAGGCACCACGGTTGTGTGGCTCCATCTCGGAAATGAGTTGCATGGCCCTCACCTTAGGAGCACCAGAAAGCGTTCCTGCCGGGAAGGTATCGAAGAAAGTACGTATTTTATGCTCCGTCATGTCGGGATGCAATAATTCTCCACTCACCCTGCTCACCAAATGGATTACATGGCTATAGAACTGCATGTCTTTAAAGAAATCCACCTGCACCCCTTTGCAATTTCTGCTCAAATCATTGCGGGCCAAATCGACCAACATCACATGCTCGGCATTCTCTTTCTCATCCTTACGCAGAAACTCCGCATGCTTTTTGTCTTCCTTTGGATTGCCCGTTCGCTTGGTGGTGCCCGCTATAGGATCGATATAAGCCCGGCCATCCTGTATGCGACAATGCGTTTCAGGACTTGATCCAAAGATACGGAATCCACCAAAGTCGAAATAGAAAAGGTAGGGCGAAGGGTTGATACTCCTCAACGTACGATAGAGACGGAAATCATCACCTCTATAGCGCTGACAGAAACGTCTGGAGGGCACAATCTGGAATACATCCCCCCGCAGACAATGGCGCACACATCTGCGTATATTGGCTTTGTGTTCCTCGTCGGTCAAGGGGCTGCTCACTTCGCCTATGGGCTGAAAATCATAACACTGTCCTGGTTTCTGGATATATCTTATCAACTCGTTGAGCACATCTTCTCCCTCCGCATCGGGGGTAGAGAGGGTAATGAGCTGCATGCGATTGGAAAAATGGTCGAAAACGATGATATCCCTATAGAGGACATAGAGGATGTCGGGAGCATCATTACTTTCCATGGTTGAATCGGTCACCGCAATATTCTCAAAATAGCGTACTGCATTGAACGAAGTATAACCATACACACCGCAATACGCACTGCCCTCACCCTCAACGGTGAACTTTTCCAGAAAGGCAGCCAACGATTGTACCACCTGTTCCTTAGCCCTACCCTTTTGGGTCATATTGAGCACAACTTTTTCTTCGCTACCATCAGGATAGGAGGCTGTAACAATGCCATGCGCCACAGCAAACCGCGCCATGGGGTGGACTGCTATGAACGAACGAGCAGTGTCGTGACTATGATAATCGGAACTCTCCATCAATACCGACTGAGGATGCAGATTACGCAAGCTCATATATACACCTACGGGTGTGAACAAATCGGCAAGAATGGTTTTCGTATGCGTTGTATAGACATATTGATGATTCATTGTATGCAAAATGATTTGGTTTATACTGATATACTACCTGTTTCCCCACGTGCGCAGGAACTTAGAACTGTCCATATTCTCCTGCCATATCCTTATTGTTGAGATAGGTCTGCACATCCTTGTCGCCTCTTCCGGAAACAGTAAGCACAACCACTTCATCAGGACGGAAATTCAGATGGCGAAGGGCAGCCAAAGCATGGGCGCTCTCAATAGCGGGAATAATACCCTCCATTCTCGTAAGTTCATAGCCGGCACGAATAGCCTCATCATCATTGATGGCTAACACTTCCTCACGTCCACGCTCAGCCAAATCAGCATGCATGGGTCCTATTCCCGGATAATCCAGACCGGCACTAATGGTGAAGGCTTCTTCTATCTGCCCATCAGCTGTCTGCATCACCAACGAGCGTGCGCCATGTATGATTCCTTCCGTGCCGCAATGGATGGTAGCAGCAGTATGATGCGTGTCAATGCCGTGTCCGCCAGCCTCCGCAAGAACTATTCGCACCCGCTCGTCATCAATATAGTGGTAGATGGTGCCCGCTGCATTGCTACCCCCTCCTACGCAAGCTATCAGACAATCAGGATAGTCTCTCCCTTCCTTTTCCTGCAACTGCCAATGAATTTCTTCAGAAATGATGCTTTGCAGGCGTGCCACAATATCGGGATAGGGATGCGGTCCCATGGTGCTTCCCACCAGATAATAAGTGTCGCGCGGATGGCAGCACCAATCGCGGATGGCTTCACTGCAGGCATCACTCAGTGTCATATTGCCTGTTGTGACAGGATGCACGGTAGCTCCCAACATGCGCATACGCTCCACATTGGTATGCTGGCGCTCCACGTCTGTTTTGCCCATAAACACTTCACACTGCATGTTCATCAAAGCACACACCGTGGCTGTTGCCACGCCATGCTGTCCGGCACCCGTCTCTGCAATGATGCGTGTCTTTCCCATACGTTTGGCCATCAGAATCTGCCCTACGGTATTATTAATCTTATGCGCTCCCGTATGGTTTAAGTCTTCACGCTTCAGGTAGAGACGACAGCCATAGAGTTCACTCATGCGAGGCGCATAGTACAGCGGAGAAGGTCGACCCACATAGTCGCGCAGCAATTGGCGATAAGCTTCTTTAAACTCCTCGCTTTCGAGGATAGGCAGGTAGGCATCCTGCAACTCATGTACACATTTATACAGAATCTCCGGCACGTAAGCACCTCCAAAACGTCCGAAGAATCCATTCTTGTCAACCTGATATCTTTCCATTGTTTCTACTTCTATTTATATGGGTTATGCATGAACAGCCTCATCACAAATCGATAAAGGCCTTCAGTTTTTGACAGCTTCCAACAAGCGGTCGACAGCCTCTGTCGCATCGCCTGTTTCCTGCAAAAGCGTTACGAACTTACTCCCGATAATAGCTCCCGCCGCATACTCCCAGGCACAGGCCAATGTCTGCTGATTGGAGATACCAAATCCTATCATGCGGGGATTGCGCAAGTGCATAGCGTCTATCCGTTTGAAATAATCTAATTTAGCCTCGTCGAAACTTTGCTGTGCTCCTGTAATGCTGGCAGATGAAACCATATAGATAAAACCATCTGTATGCTTGTCGATAAACCTGATACGCTCTTCTGATGTTTCCGGTGTAATCATCATAATGACCCGCACATCATATTGATCAGCTACTGGTTTTACAACCTGAAGATAATCGTCGAAAGGAAGATCGGGGATGATGCACCCTGAAACACCCGTTTCCACACATCTACGGAAGAAATTATCGTACCCGTAATGCATCACCACATTCAGATACCCCATCAGCACCAAAGGAATATGTACGTCCTGACGGATAGCAGCAAGTTGGGAAAAAAGATGTTCGAGCGTCATACCATTCCGCAAGGCCACCGTACCGGCCGTTTGAATGACAGGACCGTCGGCCAAGGGATCGCTAAACGGAATTCCCACTTCTATCATATCTATTCCCTTTTGTTGAAGGGTAAGTATCACTTCAGGCACCATATCGAGGCGAGGCGCTCCTGCACAGAAATACAGGGACAACAGTTTGCGATTGCCTCGCTCACTGAACAACTGATTGATTCTATTCATCTTCTGTTCCATATTATGTTATTATACAATTAGGATTCAAACGCTCTGAGTTTGTTTACAAAGCACGACAACAAGTTGACATCCTTTACCGCAGGCGCAGTTTCAAATTTGCTGTTAAGGTCGACACCTATGAAGCGCGGATGACGGATGGCTTGAATCCTTTCCACATCATCGGGTCCGATTCCTCCACTCAGCAGAAAAGGAATAGGCCCATCATAGGCATTGAGCAACGACCAGTCAAACTGCTTACCGCTTCCACCTACAGACGGACAGCAGGTATCGAAAAGAAACAAATCGACCACACCTTCATACTGACGCCATTGCGCCACATCTGCAGCGTTCGTAATGCGGAGAGCCTTGATAACACCTATGCCCGGCCGAATATCAGGATCGATGGTGCGACGCAAGTTTTCGCACGTTTCTCTTGTCTCCTCTCCATGTAGCTGCACATAATCGAGCGAGAAATTATAAACCCTCGTGACAATATTCTGAGGCATTTCATCAACAAAAACGCCCACCCTTTTGGGTTTGCTGCCTATGGTTCTTCGCACTCTGTTGCCACGCATACCATTTTGTTCTACAGGTTGCTGCAACGCTTTGCCAACCTTCAGTTGCGCCAACCGTTCCTCGCTATAATCCGGAATAATCCCCGCATGCGAACGGATCATCTGCACATAACGTGGCGAGTGAGGATAGAACACGAATCCTACCATGTCTACATCCAACTGCTCTACAGCAGCCAGGTTGTCAGCCTCACGCAGGCCACACACCTTAATAATCATATCGTCCATAGTATCCTTAGTTTGCTAATCCTTTTCTGTTGCACCCTTCCGCACGGCCATAACCAATTGCTCCAAAGCCAACCCTGGTTGTTCGCAACGCATCAACGCCTCACCGATCAAGAAGCCACGATAACCTACACTTCGCAGCTGGCAGATGGTTTGCGGATTGGAGATACCACTCTCACTGACCTTACAGGCTTCCGGTGGCAGATGTTCCGCCAGTCGGAAACTGGTTTCTACTGTTGTCACAAAGCTACCCAAATGCCTGTTGTTAATGCCATACAGGTCAGGACCTAAGGCCGCATATTCCAAATCACGCTCATCATGCATTTCCAACAACACCTCCATACCCAAATCATGGGCAAGGTGCAGCAACCGGTCACATACATCTTTAGGAAGGGCTGCCGCTATGAGCAGCACTGTCGACGCACCACAATACCGTGCCTGCAGGAGCTGATAGGCATCGATGACAAAGTTCTTGTAAAGAATAGGAAGCGTAACACCTGTGAGACGGGCTTCCTGAATAAACTCATCATACCCACCAAAATAAGCTTGATCTGTGAGAATGCTCAAGGCCGCTGCACCGTGCTGTTGGTAAGCAATGGGAATCTCACCGGCTTTGCCCTCACGTCGAATCCATCCTTTGGAAGGAGACTTACGTTTAAATTCCGCTATGATGCCGGTTTCCGACATTTCCAAAGCGTTGCGCATGGATGCTGTTGGTGTGTCCAGCAAAGGCGTTACCAGATGTTCCAACTTCGAAACAGGTAACAACTGCTTGTAGGTTTCCATTTCAATGCGCTTGTGGGCAATAATCTCTTCCAGAATATCTCTCATGACCGCTGTATATTATTAGGAGTTAATTGCAACGAATTTTTCAAATACCTGTTTGGCCCTACCACTCTCCAAGCTTTCTCGTGCCATGGCTATACAAGTGTCAATATCCTTTTGTCCCTGCTCCATAACCTGAATACCAAAGGCAGCGTTGGCTACTACAATGTCACGCTGTGCAGGTAGACAGGTACCGTCGAGCACTTGGTCGAATATCTTGGCGGCCTCTTCCTCTGAAGCCCCTGCCACCAACTCTTCCGGCTTGGCTACAGCAAGATGCAAGTCAGCTGGTTGGAACACACGTTCATAGTTGTTGGTTGACACTTTGAAATCGCTTGTAAGGGATATTTCGTCATAGCCATCAATGCTATGCACGATACCATAGTCGATACCCAAGCGTTGGTATACTTGTGCATAGAGTCGCATCTGGTCGAGATTTGCCACTCCGAGAAGTTGCGCTTGCGGACGTGAAGGGTTGACCAACGGTCCCAAGAGATTGAAAACAGTAGGGAAAGGTAACACTTTGCGAATGGGTGCCACAAACTTCATTGCCTTGGCAAAAAGTTGTGCATGCAGATATACAATTCCTGCTTCATTGATAGAACGGTTCAATTTATCAGGGTCGTTGGAAAAGACCACACCATGATGCGCAATCACATTAGAGGCACCACTGACACTGGTAGCAGAGAAGTTTCCATGTTTTGCCACTTTATAGCCGGCTCCGGCAATGACGAAACATGCGGTAGTGGAAATGTTGAAGGTGTTCTTACGATCGCCTCCCGTTCCTACCACATCAATATAACGATCGCAATCGAGTGGTGCAGGAACACCTGTTTCAAGAATGCCATCACGCAATCCCAGCAGTTCCTCTACGGTCACCCCATCCATTGCAAAACTGGTTAGCCAAGCGGCTATCTGTTCTGCCGGATATTCATTGCGCGTGATGCCAAGCAATATTTCCTTGGTTTCTTCTCTTGTCAAGCGCTCATGATTGAGCAGCTTGTTGAATGCCATTTTCATTTCCATTTTTGTTATCTCCTTTTATTTATTATTCTTATGCTACCAATTTATCTATAATAGGAAAAGGACCTGTCGCAAGTACGGCAGGCCCTTTTATATGATATGGATTATGTATCTACACGGCTCCTCTACTCACGACTTTTCAATCCCGAGCTGCGCCACCACCAAAATGTAGATACTATAAAACTCATCTTCTATTTTGTTTATTTGCTTGCAAATGTAGATAAAAAAATCGGTTCAGCAAACTTTTTCTCAAGAAAAATAGCCATTAAACGATAATTTGTAAAAAGAGATAGGCTCAAGTAATAAAAAAAATAAGCCCTAACATGTAATAATGCAGAAGAATTATCGTTATAAGGATGAATAATCAATAATAACGATAGCCTATGGAAATTTCTACCTCCCCAGAAACGATGTGTCCCTCGGAAGAGACCCTGCAGGTGATTAGAATCGTGGCTCACAACTACCGCCTGCTTGTGAGTTTACAACATTCCAAAGGTTGCAAAAACTAAATCAAAACATGAAAGCAATGGTTTCACCCTCAATGTTGTCGGCTGATTTTCTGAACCTCCAGGCCGACATTGACATGCTCAATGCCAGTGAGGCAGATTGGGTTCATTTAGATGTGATGGATGGTGTGTTTGTGCCCAACATCTCTTTCGGATTTCCTGTACTTGATGCCATCAAGAAAACATGCCGCAAGCCGATGGATGTGCATCTGATGATTGTTAATCCAGAGCGATACATCAAGCAAACAGCGGCTTCAGGAGCTATGCTGATGACGGTTCACGCAGAAGCATGCACGCACCTGCACCGCACGATACAGGAAATTCACGATGCTGGCATGAAAGCTGGTGTAGCTTTAAATCCGGCAACACCACTTTGCATGATAGAGCATGTGCTCTGTGATGTTGACCTGGTTTTGCTGATGAGTGTAAATCCTGGTTTTGGTGGCCAGTCGTTCATTGAAAGTGCCATTGGGAAAGTGCAACGACTCCGTGAGATGATCGACGCACAAGGAAGCAAGGCACTGATAGAAGTGGACGGTGGTGTGCAGGCCGAAACTGCTCCCCGGTTAGTAGCTGCCGGTGTTGATGTGTTGGTGAGTGGCAGTTATATTTTCAAAGCTGCCGACCCCATAGCCACCATTAAGGCCCTCAAAGCGCTATAATAACTTTTTCCTTCGGCTTCAACAGCTCATCCCCACAGCATTGTTAGAGCCGAAGGAAAAACGAAACGATCATACATTCATACAGCCGACAAGGAAGGCGCAAGTTACACCTATT
>CAMAMZ010000095.1 GCA_945837185.1 uncultured Bacteroidales bacterium
CGTATTCCAGATTACTTTGGGTTACAAGTTCGCCCTCTAAATCTAAAGAAATAAAAAATATGGGGGCGTTGAGCAATCAGCGCCCCCAATATAGTTCGTAAAAATTTATACCTTAATAACAAAAATCATGGAAAATGAAGACATCCGTTTAGAGCGTTTTTTACAGGCTTTTCATAGTGGTGCCGAAATGTGTTCAACAGGTGGTGAACTGTCGCAGGTACCTCCCGTGTTCTGCATTTCTCAGCACACACCTTATGTAGTACTCATTTCCTGTACGCAGGGCAACCTTACACTCATGGCAGGACACAAGTCGTATGTTGTGCAGCAGGAACAACTGGCCATTGTCGACAAGGATGTGAGTTGGCGCATTGCTGCTCATTCCAGCGATTGCCGTCTTGTCATGTTGTTCTTTCGCGTGGAAGAAATCCGCGATGTGTTGGGCAGCACGGTAATGACCATGCGCCTCTATCGCATGCTGACACCGGAGCATTGCTTAGTGTGCGCTGCCACTACCGATACCGACATCCGGCAGTATGCCGAACTCATGGCAGCCTTTCCCAGAAAAGAGACCAATAGTTTCGACGAAAATGAGCGAAAGCTCCTTTTGATGGCCCTCGTTTATCGGCTATGTTCTCTGTTCAGCAAACTCTCGCTGAATGCCAAGGGCAAGAACGTGCGGAAGATGGAAATCTTTTTTTCACTCATCGATTTGGTCAGTAAGCATTACGACCGTGAGCGAGGCGTTATGTTCTATGCCAACAGCCTATGCCTCTCACCCAAATATCTCTCACAATTGTCTAAAACCATTTGCGGCTATACGGTGCAGGAAATTGTTTTCAAGGCCATTGTGCGGCGTAGCATCTTCCTCATGACCAACACCACCTTCACCATTTCAGAAATAGCCAACCAAATGCACTTCCCCAATGCTTCTGCCTTTGGCACCTTCTTTAAAAAGCAGACAGGTCTGTCACCCCGTGAATACCGCCTTCTTCATACTAAAGTAGAATAGCGAGAAAATAGACAAATTGTTTACTTTATAGCTTCTGCAATTGCAAAAACGTAAGTATTTGTTGCGCAAAGTTGTGCATTTTTTTGCCGTTGTAACAAAAAAATAACCCCAAACATGCAGGCTATTTCATTGAAAATAGGTAAGTTTGTTGCGTAATCTCGTGCAGGCCGTAGTGTGTAGAGCCTTTTAAATTCTTATTTCTATGCGCCTAAATATACCCTCACGAGAAAGAATGTAACTAACTAAGACAACATATTTTAAACATTTAAAGTGTACTACAATGAAGAGAGTCTTGCAACAAGTTGCTCCCGCTATGGAGAGCAAATTGGCTTATGTAAAGCCGCAGATGAAGACACGCAGTCTGGAAATGGAAGACATGATTTGCGTTTCTGTTGAGTCAAGTGTTGACCCCGGTGATTTCGGTATGGGTGACGGTGGTGAACTCAACTCCAATAGTGATAACTTTAATATTTGGGAGGACTAAGTCATGATGAAGAAGTTGATGCTTTGTGCCACGATGGTGGCAGCGTTGTTCTCTGCTTGTTCTTCTGAAGACGACAGTGTGAACAGCCAGGGTGTAGAGGCTGGCAAGACGCAGCTTGTGTTGCTCGCTGACATAGAAGGCGATGGCTCCCGTTTCGGCTATGATGCTGAAGGCAACACCTTGAAGGCTAAATTTGAAGAGGGCGACCAGATTGTATACTGGCCTCGTAAGGACGCCTCTTTGACCAGCGGTAATGGAGGTGCTTATTTCCTGACCTATCAGGGTATGGAAAATGGCAAGGGTAAGTTCGTAGGTTCCGTTGATGGTGCCGACCTTCCCGATGGCACCGGCAATCTCCACATGTTGCTTTGCAATGCCTTTACCTTTAATGGTACAAACTTGCAGACGCTCGACCTTTCCGCACAGGATGGTACCTTGGCTTCTGCTGCTAAGCACAGTGTGTTCCAGGCCGACCCTATCTTCTTTGAAGGAGATAGCAAAAATGCAGATAAAACCGTTGCTAACGGTGTGGTTACCATCTCTGGTGTGAAGTTTGCCCCCAAAACTTCTATCGTAAAGTTTACCATTAAGGGTGCAAAAGGTTTGGAAGCAGGCGACGAGCTGACCGTTTCAACCAAGGATGTTTATAGCAAGGTTAGCATTGGCTGGGGTAACGCAGGTACTAATTCTACGCCCTCAACAGGTACAGGTAATGTTTCCTTTACTACAAAGGTGGCTGAGGCAGTGGATGGTACTATTACTACCTATCTGAGTGTATGGCCCAGTACTTCTGAAAACGCCCTTGGTGAAATAACAATCAACGCTGCAAAGGGTACAAAGAAATACAGCGGAGCATTGTTGAGAATGGAACCGAGTGCCCTTAAAGCTGGTCTCTTCTATCGCATGAGCGGTGAGATGAATGTTTCTGTA
Organism: uncultured Bacteroidales bacterium; assembly: GCA_945837185.1. GTDB lineage: Bacteria > Bacteroidota > Bacteroidia > Bacteroidales > Bacteroidaceae > Prevotella. The sequence goes on from CAMAMZ010000095.1 coordinate 2,424, forward strand.
ATCCCTGTTTCTTACTGGACAAAAGATGCTGCCGGTGAGGTGACAGTAGAAGGTTATACAGGTGTAGGCTCTTCAGAAAGTGTTGATTGGCTTTCTTATAGCGATGGTAAGATTTCTGTTTCAGAGAACACCACAGGTGCTCCCCGTACAGGTACCATCTATCTGAAAGATGCTGCTGGTAATAACTGTCCTATCGAAATCACACAGGTAGAGGCTAAGGACTTCAAGGGTACATATAGCTTTACAACGAAAGCGTTTGCTAGTACAGGTTCTTATAAGGCTGCAGCTGATCCTGCTACATTTGATGTAACCTTTACCGATGCACGTAAGGGCTATACCTTAAAGGATGCTGAAGATGTAGAGCATACCAACAACATTGGTATCAAAGGCTTGTATTATGAGACTGTGATGGATGCTGCCATTGAAATCGACTATGCCAATAAGACCGCTAAAATGGGAGTGTTCTTCGATGCACGCGATGGTGAAGGCCAGGAGGCCAATGGCAAGTATGCTACCTTCGTACCGGCATTTGTAACGATGGTTCCGAATGCTGCTTGGGGCAAGAGTTGGAAATTTGACGAGACGGAGTTAGGTGATCCTGATTATGCTTGGGCATGGTTCACTATTTCTTCTGATTTCAAGAAGATTCTTTATAAGAATGTTACAAAAAGCGCTACCGAATCATTCTCTGTAGTAAGTCAGTATACAGCAACATCTACTGATAGTAAGACTGTTGGTTTGCCTATGAATAACATTGCCGGTATTGATGTAGTCATTTCTAATACAAATGTATTTAACCATTCTACGGTTTCCGGCTATGCCAATGTCTATCAGACTAATCCTAAGGGTTATGAAGGTAATGTCTTCACCCGCAAGTAAACAGAGTTGAGTATGGTGCATATTCCATAAATTAATAACTATCATGGGCACCTGCTTGGAAAGTGAAATCTTTGCAAGCAGGTGCCCTTATTCTTAATCTTTCTACACTTAAACCCTATTCATCATGAAAAAGGAAATGATTAATCCTCTATTTGCCAAAGCGCCCTACACTAAGCCGCGCTGCAAGAGTCTTTCTTTGGAGGAGGAAGACGCATTGTGTGCCGCAAGTGGTGTGTTGGATGATATTGAATTTGGAGGCGATTTGGACGACCCGACGTCAAGTGAAAAACTATCAGCAAAAGAGGAAGCCCTATGGTAAGAAAACTGATTTTTGGGGCTGCCGTATTGGTTCTTACGGCTGCCTGCTCTTCGGATGAGGTGTCGCAGTGGGTGAATCCCGCACCGGGAACCTTGACCGTGAAAGCACAAGTGAACGATGAATTGCAGTCGCGTGTATCCTTTACAGAGCAAGGAGAGGCGCAAAAAGGTCTGAAGGTGAGCTGGCAGACACAGGATGTCATCAAAGTGTTTACTGCCGATGGCACTGCCACGGGTTCCTTGCAAGTGTCGGCCCTTTCCGACGATGGCCATACGGCTTCCTTTACAGGAAGTTTAGAGCCTACACCTACAGCGGAGACCCCTATCCATGCCTGTGTGTCGAATACCGCTGCCACCACCACGGGCAGTCAGGTGACATTCAATTGGAGTAGCCAGACGGGTAAGGTAGAATCTTTAGGAAACTACGACATCCTTACAGCCTCCGCACAATACAACCCCACGGCTGCCACATCGGTAGCCATGACCTTCCACCATGCCATGGCCTTCTTGAAAGCCACCATCAAGTTGCCTGCGGCAGCCGGCACCTCTACGGCTAAGGTAACGCTGAGTGGCGATGGCTTATGCAATGCGGTAAACTGGCAAGGCACCAGCAACACGTTTGACACACCAGAGGAAGGGAGCATCACCTTGACAGATGCCAAGGTTGACGGCAATCTGGTGACATGCTATGTGGCTCTCTATCCCGGTACCATTAGCAATGTGATGGCTACGGTGGAAGTAAGCGACAGGGCATATGCCAACCTGACAGTAACAGACGAGGCAACGCTGACAGCGGGCAAATTATATACCGTAGGGCGCAATGCTACCACCTTGGAAGATTTGTCGGTATGGATAAGTGACGCAGCATGGAGCCACACCTACGATGTGGCCGACTATAAGATTACCCAGATTACGAAAGAGCCCGCAGAAGGTTCCGATTGGCTCACCGTAACCTCCGACGGATCAAAGGTTGTGGTGTCGGCTACAGCCAATACTACAGGAGCTCCCCGCCAGTGCACCCTCTTCTTCGGCAATGGCTACAGCACCATGGTCGATGTAACACAGATGGAAATGAAAGACTTGGTGGGCGACTGGAATCTCACTACCTTCAAACGTTTCGACGCTACGGGAAGTGCTGCCTTGCAGCGTCATGACAATAAGTTCGGGTATGTGGCCTCTACAGCGTCCTCTTCCGTCTATGACATGACCGTGCATGAAGGCGTAGACTATGGCAACAATGCCGAGATTTATGTAGAGCAGGCCACGGGTACTACCGCTACGGCCTATGAGGGACTCACCCAGAAAAAGCAGACTGCCACCAACAACCTTCGCCTCAATGGTATCTATGAGAATATGCGCACGGAGGCATTGGCCAAGATTGACTATACCGAGATGGCAGCCACGATGAGTATCTTCTTCGATGTGCGTTCCACCACAACCTTGCAACGCCTCTACACAGGACCCTTTGCAGGACAATATGTGGCGCTCATGCCCGAGCTGTACCAATCATCGACCGATGTCATCTCTTCATGGAATTCCGGTTCCTTCAAGCTCCATTTCGCTACCATAGGAGGCGACCAGATGTTCTGGTATACCGGTAAGATAGCCGTGGTAGGTCATACCACCACCGTGCGCTGGGAAGCCCATAGCGGGGCACTCCAGACCCTGAGCACCAGTACTGCCTATAAGGTAGTCGGTTTGCAGGTTGACCGCTATTTCGCTAATGTACCCAATGCCACCAACCTTATCCGTCAGGCCGACAACACCACCGCCAATGCGGCCTATGCCCGCGTATATCAAGGCGACATCGTGATGCGTCGCACCGCAAACGGCTATCAGGAGATTATCGGTGGAGGCAATAACTAAATCCATAATCAATCAAGATGAAACCAATGAGAAAAACAATATTTTCCGCCCTCTCGCTGTTGCTCCTTGCCGCATGTAACAGTGTTGAGGATAATGTCATCACCGAACAAGAGGGACAGGACTTTGATGTTACGGCTTGCCGCATTGCCAATAGCCGTGTGAGCTATACGCCCGAGGGCGATGATGTGACGTTGGCATGGGAGCAGACGGATGCCATCAGTCTGTATGCTTATGAAGGCGCTGAGGTGAACAAGGGTAACCTCGTGTTCGACAAGTTTACATCCGACGATAAGACTCAGGCCAACTTCCGCGGACATTTTGAGCGTGAGGTAACGACCACCACACAGGTGTATGCCTTTGTGCACTATCCTAATGTGTACAACCGTAGGAATGCCATTGTGAACGACCTGCATTACCAAACAGGTAAGCTGACAGGAGAAGGTGGTGCTGCGGCTCACGATGTGCTGTATGCCACGGCATCCTTCGACCCACAGGCCAATGAAAACCTGCAGCTGGCATTTGCCGGTAAGATGGCACTTGTCAAGATTGAGGCTACCCTGCCCGATGGTGTCAGCGCCTCAGCTATCAAGTCTTGCATGCTGGGAGGTAGTGGCATCTACAACTATGTTACCATCGACCCCCAGAATGCTACCTTGCAAAGTGGGGAAACAGGAATGATTACCATCGAGCCGGCAGGACTGCAGGTGGACGGACAGCAGGTGAGCTGCTATGTGGCACTCTATCCCAAAGAAGTGCCCAGTGCTTCGCTCACCCTCACCCTTTCCGACAATACGATCTATGAGGCCAACCTGGGTGCCCTCAACTTGAAGACGGGTGTGCAGCGTTGTGTGGCTGCTTCCGTAACGAAGTTGGAATACAACCTGACAGGTACCTTTGTCGATGAAACGGGCAAGCCCATTCCCAATGTGGTGGTGACGGATGGCTCTTCTGTGCAAAAGACTGACGAGAACGGCCGTTATGCCTTCAACCGCGGTGGAGGTGCGCAGTTCGTGTACTTCACCCTGCCTTCAGAGTATGAGGTGCCCACCCATTCCGCTACCGACAATTCCGCTTGCTGCTATAAGGTGCTGGAAGAAGGTGTGTATCGCTACGACTTCACGCTGAAAAAGCTGGCCGGTGGCAAGGAAACGAACCACGTGATGATTGTGTTGGGCGACCCGCAGGCCACCACGGCACAGATTCCTACCTATTTCGAGGACGCTACCGACAACTACATCTTGAAATATGACACCGACCGTTTCAAGGATGAAACCATGGCCGATGTGCGCCAAACCATCGCTTCGCTGCCGGCAGGAACACCTGTCTACGGTTTGTCGATGGGCGACAATGTGCAGTATTACGGTGGTTACAATGCCGATTGGGAAAATAAGATGCGTGCACTGATGGGGTCTACCGATATGAAGGTATTCTCTGTGATTGGTAACCACGACCAAGACAACAGCGCTGTCTACAAGCAGCGTTGGCATGATGCTTGGGGACCGAGCGACTACTCCTTCAACCGAGGCAACGTGCATTATGTATGTCTGAACGACGTGCAGTATAAGTCTACATCCGGTGGCGCTTACTACAACCCTGGTGAACCTACCAGTGCGCAGATCGCCTGGCTAAAGCGTGACCTCTATGTCACCGACAAGTCAATGAAGGTTGTCCTTTGTTACCATGTGCCTCTCACCTTGGGAACAGGTCCGCTTAGCGGTGCCACCAGTATGGGTAACGGTCACTATGCCTCTACCCAGTTGGCTACCATCATCGAGCAGCTGAAGAAGTTCTCGGGCGGTTATGAGCTGTGGTGCGGCCATACCCACTTTGCTGTGAACAATGAGGTGACGGTGAACGGAGAGCAGATTTACGAGCGTAGCCATGCGGCTTCGTGTGGTGACATCTGGAACTCAAACATCAATATCGATGGTGTGCCCAATGGCTATTACGTGTATGAAATAGAGGGTACCAGTATCAAGAACTGCTACTATAAAGGTACGCGATGGGATAAGAACAAGCAGATGGCTGTGTTTAAAGCCGACACCGACTTCAATGGCGAAAGTTACGTGGCCGACTGGAACCTCACGCCCAACAAGGGTGTCATCATGGTAAACCTGTTTAATGGCGACTCTCGTTGGAAGGTGGAAGCCATAGAGAATGGTGTGCGCACCACCATGACACGCCACCAAGCTACGCCTAACCAGGATGCCTTTGCCGTAGGCTATCATCACAAGTATTGCAAGTCGAACAGCTATAGCTTTTTCAGTAAGCAGAATAAATACTTGAAGATGTTGCATTTCTATTCGTATGTTCCAACCGATCCCAATGCCGAGATTACCATCGAGGCTACCGATCCCTATGGCACGAAATATACGGCAAGCAGCAAGGATGTTGTCACCGAACCGTTCTTTAACTATGCGCATTATTATGCCAAATAAACCGTGTATTTACCACAA
>CAMAMZ010000096.1 GCA_945837185.1 uncultured Bacteroidales bacterium
ATTGTAGTAATTTTGCATCTGATTTTGAAAACTATATAATACAGAGAATATGGCATTCCGTTATAAAAGGCTTGACTGAGTTTTTAGATAAGATATACTTACTTTGCCGAGAAGATATACTTACTTTGCTCGAGAAGATATACTTACTTTGCCCGAGAAGTATATCTTCTCTGAAAGAGCAATACTACCAAATGACTTTGACTGATTTTACTTCACAGATTATTTGATAGTTTACTGTTTTACTTCACATATTCTGCAATGTCTTCCTAAGACGCTTTACATTGTTGTGCTGTTGTTACTAAATCAGTTCACAGGTGCGAAGGAAGTGATTCCCAACTTTTCGCTTCGTGCTGCGCACGTTCTGCACTCGTTCTGCACTCGTATTTCTCCACAATTTTACGAGCGCACATCGAGTGCTGAACGAGTGCTGAACGTAGGAAACAAGTTAAACAACACACATGCGGTAGCACACGGTAAACTAAGACACGTCCTGTATCAGAATGTCGAGCATGAGTCTGCACTCCACAGGATTCTTGCCCTGTCGCATCAGAAAGTCTTCATCATTCATGAAAGCCTCCTCTATCACCTCCACCTCATCTTCGGCTTCCTCCTCTTTCATGCGCGTCATGAAGGTGTGGAATGAACGGATGGCATCCTCCATCTTGCCTTGCAGCCATAGCGCATACCCTTCATTGAGCGCATCGTTGGCCGTGTATTGGTTGGTTTCGCGCAACCATGCATATTCCTTACAGGCTTGGGCATAGTTCCCCATATTGCTTTGTGCCCAGGCCAGTACCCTGCGCACATCGCCCCGCTCTTCATGCTCATACACCAACTGGTGTAGGATAGGCAGAGCGTCTGCCCGCTGGGGTGTGGCAATCAGCGCCAGACAGTAGTTTATTTTCACAGGCACGCTATTAGGGCATAGTTGCACCAGTTGCTCACCAATCTCCACAGCACCTTCATAGTCTTTCGTGCGCAGATAGCAACGCATCAGTCCTTTCAGGGCTTTCACATCCTCATCGTCCAGCTCCAGCATGTCTTCATACAGACTTTCTATCCTGTCTTCTCCCAACACATACATTTCTGCCAAACGGGCGAAATAATACAGGAAATCGCGGTCTGTACGGTCCATATAACTCTGGTAGAGCGTAAGGAGGGTTTCTCTGCAGGTATAATTCAAAGAGCACTCCATCAGTGCAAGATGCTGTAGTATTTCCGTGAAATACTCTTCCATCTCCGTTCCTCCAAACAAGTCGGCATCCAGCAGGAACAGGTTTATTTCTGAATCACTCTCGTTTTTGTAGAAACAGTTTCTAAAGTCATCCTTCTCCGAGAAAAGGTTAAACAGGCGGTAGAGGTCACGCAAATACAGGAGCTGTATCTGCTCAGCGTCCAGCGGTGTCTCTTCAAACAAATTCATCTGCTGTTCAGCGTTATGACTCACGATGTCATATAACTCCTGCGGCACCTGTTTCAGCACCTCCCCATACGAGAAGGCACACGAATAGCGGTCGCTGTCGCAAAACATCCCGTTATACATGATGTGGGCTAACAAGTTTTTCGACTTTGTCGATAACTTCCAGAAATTTCCCAATTCAGGATGACGGTCATAGAAGGGCACCAACCAATTGCTCAAAGTGTAGAAGAAGGGAATGCGCTTCATAGAGCTGAACCCACTATAGTGAATGTCAACCCCAGCCTTATTCATCTCTTCAATGCGTCGCAAGCTCTCCGCCATCTGTTTGGCCTCTTCCGAAACCTGTGGTGAATCGCTTTCCGCCTCATCCAGTTCGCTGATGTCGAACTTTTTCTTTTGGGCCTTTGCCAGTTTGGGGAGCAGATCTTGGGTGATGACATCATTAGCATTTTCCGTACCCACACACAGGAGCACCCTGTTTTGCAACCCTACAAGCAAAGCAGCTGTGCCTGGTCGTTGCAATACGGTGAAAATGGTGTCGCGTTGTGCTGCCAGCAACGTGTAGTACTCGGGATGAAGCGACAAAGCCCACCCTACCAAGGCACGCTGGCGCACCTTCTCATCATTGCAGTTCACATAGATTCGGCTCAACGCCTCCAATTTGGCAATATCGAATAGCTGCATGCAGGAAAATCCTATAGCGCTTGTCAGCAACTGGGCATCGATACTTTCAATGCTGTCTGAGCAGAGCAGCTCCACATAATATTTCACCTGCTGTGTGGTCCATTGGGGAGCCGTATAAAGGGCATCGAAGAAACGACTGGTATAGTCGTGGTGTTCCTTGTAGAGCTGGTTCAGCACTTCCTGTCGTTGCTCAGCCGGTTGGAGCGACACCCTGTCTACATCCTGCACGAAGCGCTCCAGATAACTACGCATGTCAATACCACGCTCTTCTATGAGTTTGGCATGACGGGCGGCCCGTGCATAAGTAGTGTTCTCTTGAAGTATCACGTCTCTGCACAAATCCTGCAGCAGTTGGGACGTGCGCACCAACAACTGTTCGTAATACGATTCACGCTTGTCATCGGCCAAACCGTTTTCCATGACCTTCAGCATACGCTTATAATCTTCTTCTATCCCATCCAAACGGTCTTGCCACCGAAAGTTTGACACATAAACAATATGCCGCTTAATGGCAGCAAGGGTCTGCACGAGTTTACCCTGATCAAGAAAATAGTCGCGTATATTGAATATATCCACTTCGTTTAAACTCAAAAATTTCATACCTTTCTTATTTATTCCCCTCCCATAAAAACGGAGAGGGAATGCCCAAAGGGGCATGTTGTTGTAATTCTTATCTGAACGCCCTCACTTCTTAAGAAGGAGAGGATGTGCCCCAAAGGGGCATGTTGTATTTTTTATCTGAATGCTCTCACTTCCCAAGAAGGAGAGGATGCCCCCCAAAGGGGCATGTTGTAACTATTTATTTGGACGCCCTTTTTTCCAATACTGTCTTTGAGAGGTGATGGTAGCGCAAATTGGGCAATTTCTGCACCGTTTTGTCATCCGTAAAGCAATAGGCTTTCACCACATCGGCATAGTTGCGAAGGCCCCACACATTTAGCGAGTCACAAGCCCTGTTGTAGCCCCGCACCAAAACCTCCAGTTGTTTCCTGCGCGTTGAGTCGGTGAGCACAGCCTGCCTGAAAGCCAATACGCCCAAGGGTTCCTCCACCATCTTCCTGCTGTCTTTCAGCACATTGTGTTTATAGAGCTTTGCAGTGGTGGCTTGTGGTTCCGTCAGCCACAATGCATCCATCTCATTGTTCAGCAACATCAAGAGGCGCACCGTCACATCATTAATCTGTATGCGGAACACCTCCGAGTGCAACTTCACTCCCTCCAAAGCCTTCTCCGTCAGGAAATCGGTGGCCGAATAGCGTGTCATAGCCACCATCTTGTCACTCAGCTGTCCCACTTGTTTCACGCGTGCCGTGCGGTTGGCAATGAGCAGCCAATAGGCATTGGTATGCCCCAAGGTGTCGAGCCTGGTGCCTGTCTGCCGCATGTGTTCCACACGCTTCACATCGGTAATGGCCCCTTCCACCTTTGCAGCTTTCAACTGTTCGTCACAATCCATCTGAGCCTTATATCCCTTCAAACGGATGTCCACCCCAAGGGTGTCTAACCATCCCTTCTCCTGCGCCACAAACAACGGCATCCCATCGAGGGTAGGCAACACTGCCACCTTCAAAGCCATGGAGTCTTCACGCGCCAGCCGTTGCCGTTCGGCTTTACTCACACGTACCTTCTCTTCATAGCTTTGGCCACAGGCCGCCATGAGCATCAGCGTCATAACGACACAGCCTATCTTGATTGTCAGCATCTGCCAACAGCTTATTCTTCTATTTCTCATGCTTTAACTGATATGTTGTTGCAAAATTAAGAATTTCTTTTGAATCAATGAAAATAATTCGTACTTTTGTATGCGAATGATTTGGTAATATGGCAAAAGACAAGATAGCGTACGTATGCAGCGAGTGCGGACAGGAGTCTGCAAAATGGATAGGCAAATGCCCTAACTGTGGCAAATGGAACACGTTCAAGGAAATTCGTATTGCTGCTGATAGTGCTTCGGCAGCAGCCACAACGGCAGCCCAAACACTCTTGGGCGGGCGCTCTAAGGCAGCGGCAAAGGCACGTGCTGTGTCGCTGAAAGACATTTCCACACACGATGACCCTCGAATCGATACCCTCGACACCGAACTGAATCGTGTGTTGGGAGGTGGACTCGTTCCGGGCAGTTTGGTACTGCTGGGAGGTGAACCGGGCATTGGCAAGTCAACCCTCACCTTGCAAACCATCCTGCACATGACACATATCCCCGTGCTCTATGTTTCTGGCGAGGAGAGTGCTGCACAAATCAAGATGCGCGCCACACGTCTTGCAGGCAACACATCGGTGCCTGAACATATCCAGGTGCTCTGCGAAACATCGTTGGAGGCTATCTTTGCCTGTATCCATGAAATGCCACCTCGCCTGGTGGTCATCGACTCCATACAAACCATTGCTACCGAAACGGTCGACTCCAGTCCGGGTAGTGTGTCGCAAATACGGGAGTGTGCGGCAGCGCTCCTTCGCTTTGCCAAACAAACGGGCATTCCCGTCATTCTCATCGGACATATTAATAAGGAGGGATCGCTGGCCGGCCCCAAGACCTTGGAGCATATTGTCGATGCTGTCATCCAGTTTGAAGGCGACCAGCATTATCTCTACCGCATCCTGCGGAGCATGAAAAATCGCTTTGGCAGTACGGCAGAATTGGGTATTTATGAAATGGAACAAACGGGCTTGCGCATGGTGGCAAACCCCTCGGAACTGCTTCTCTCGGATGCTCACGATGATTTATCGGGCATAGCCATCAGCGCTGCCATAGAGGGTGCACGCCCGTTTTTGGTCGAAACGCAGGCTTTGGTATCATCAGCTGCCTATGGCACCCCACAGCGCACAGCTACAGGATTCGACAACCGGCGCTTGAACATGCTGTTAGCGGTTTTAGAGAAACGGGTGGGCTTTAAACTCATGCAGAAGGATGTGTTTCTGAATATTGCAGGCGGTTTGCGCGTCACCGACATGGCCATAGATCTCAGCGTGATAGCTGCCGTTCTCTCAAGCAATGTCGACACCCCTATATCGCAAGGTTGGTGCATGTGTGGCGAAGTGGGCTTGAGTGGCGAAGTGCGCCCTGTGAGCCGCATCGACCAACGCATTGCCGAAGCTGCCAAGTTAGGTTTCACCGACCTTATCTTGCCGGCAGCCAACATGAAAAGTCTCCGAGCACCCCACCCCACCCTTCAACTGCATCCCGTGCGGAAGGTAGAAGAGGCCCTCAGCGTCTTGTTCGGATAAAAAACACAGAACTAACCTTCAGCGAAAATACTACTCTTCGTTGGCATATATGGTAGTATCTGTGATTCCGGCAGCAGCAAGTGCCTCCTTGCGCTCCCTACACGTGCCACATTTGCCACAATGCACATCGCCACCCTTGTAACAACTCCATGTTTCGGCATAATCCAGTCCCATGGCCTTTCCATGAGCCGCAATATCCCCCTTTGTAAGGTTGGTGTAGGGAGCTTCCACCTTTACCCCTACATAAGTGCCGGCCTGCATAGCCTCCGACATAGCATGCACAAACTCCGGTCTACAGTCAGGATAAATCGTATGGTCGCCACCATGGTTGGCCATCATCACACAACTGAGGCCACGGCTCTCTGCTATACCTGCGGCTATCGACAACATAATACCATTGCGGAAAGGCACCACTGTCGACTGCATGTTAGCCTCATCATAATTACCCTCTGGAATGGCGTCAGCCCCTTCCAAAAGCGAACTCTTGAAATAGCGGTGCATAAAGTCTAAGTCAATCACCACATGAGGAATAGCAAGCCGCTTGCAATGCAAGGCAGCAAACCCCAACTCACGGGCATTGTGATTGCTCCCATAGTTGAACGACAAGGCCAGGGCAATCCTATCCCTATATTCATACAGCATGGTCACACTGTCCATTCCTCCACTCACAATCAATACGGCATCTTTTTCCATTCTCTTCCTTCCTGTTTTCTTCAATATAAATGTTTGCAGCCAAAAAAAACCGCCACAAAGTTACGGAATAATTCGCAAAACAGCTCCTGGTGCATGAAAAATCCGTCTCAAAGCAGAAATTTTACCCGTTTAACTTGGTTGGTTTCGACAAAAAAACTAACTTTGCAAATGGAAGTACTACTTATAATTAAGGATACAATCAACCCATTAAATTACAATAACAACAAAAGGAATTATGAAAATCGATCAATTCAACTTTGCCGGTAAGAAGGCTATCGTTCGTGTAGATTTCAATGTGCCCCTCGATGAGAACGGCCATGTAACTGATGATACCCGTATCCGTGGCGCACTGCCCACATTGAAGAAGGTGCTCGCCGATGGTGGTGCCCTCATCATGATGAGCCACATGGGCAAGCCCAAAGGCAAGGTAAAGGAGTCACTCTCTTTAGGTCAGATTGTTGGCAATGTGAGTGCAGCCCTCGGTGTAGAGGTGCAGTTCGCTCCCGATTGCGCCAAGGCTGCTGATGCCGCTGCTGCCCTCAAGCCAGGTGAGGCCCTGCTCCTTGAGAACCTCCGTTTCTATCCTGAGGAGGAAGGCAAGCCTGTTGGTGTAGAGAAAGGCACTCCCGAGTTCGACGAGGCCAAGAAGGCCATGAAGGAGAGCCAGAAGGCTTTCGCCAAGACCTTGGCTTCTTATGCTGATGTGTATGTGAACGATGCTTTCGGTACCGCTCACCGCAAGCACGCCTCTACAGCTGTCATCGCTGACTACTTTGCAGCCGATGCCAAGATGCTGGGCTATCTGATGGAGAAGGAAGTAACTGCCATCGACAACGTGCTGAAGAACGCCGAGCATCCTTTCACCGCTATCATCGGTGGTTCAAAGGTAAGCTCTAAGTTGGCTGTTATCAAGAACCTCCTCGATAAGGTCGACAACCTCATCATTGGTGGTGGCATGGGCTACACCTTCATCAAGGCTCAGGGTGGCCATATTGGTGAGTCACTGCACGAAGATGAACTCATGCCCGAGGCTCTCAACGTGATTGCTGCTGCAAAGGAAAAGGGTGTAAACCTCAGCCTTTCTGTTGCTACAGTAGCAGCCGACAGCTTCTCTAACGATGCCAACCGTAAGGTTGTCGACATCTACAACATCCCCGATGGCTGGGAGGGTATGGACGCTTCTGAAGAGAGTCTCGAGAACTGGAAGAAGATCATCCTCGCTTCCAAGACCATCCTGTGGAACGGTCCTGTAGGTGTGTTCGAGTTTGAGAACTTCGCACACGGCACTGGTCAGATTGCACAGTATGTAGCTCAGGCCACACAGGAGAACGGTGCCTTCTCACTCGTAGGTGGTGGCGACTCTGTAGCTGCTGTCAACAAGTTTGGTTTGGCCGATAAGGTATCGTATGTATCTACAGGTGGTGGTGCCATGCTCGAGGCTATCGAGGGTAAGGTTCTTCCCGGTGTAGCTGCTATCGAGGGCTAATCTCCGCTACATAGACAAAATGGAAATAGGAGGAAAACGATTTTGTTTTCCTCCTATTTTTATTTATTTCCGGATTATGCCAAACCCAAATCAAAATCCATCCATATCGGGCACTATCCGCATCACCACTTCAAATCATGCACGATACAAACACATTCTAATCACCTTCCCAGCACAAAACACCCCCAAAAAAAGTATGTTAACATAAATGGCAAAGTATCTAAAGATAAATGGCAAAGTATGTTTAGATACTTTGCCAAGTATGTCAAGA
>CAMAMZ010000097.1 GCA_945837185.1 uncultured Bacteroidales bacterium
AACGTGTACTACCGCATCAGCTTCTAATGGTGGGTTCTATTAATTCCCACCGTCATGCAAAAATTATCTCCTAACAGTTGTACAGCAAACTGTTAGGAGATAATGCATTTCAGGCTACGGCTGCTGCACACGTTTCACCAACTCGCGGCAGGATTGGAGAATAGACTCCAGTTCTTGGAGTGTGGTGGCGCGCAGCATGGCTATGCGTGTTTGACGGAAATCGGGGATTCCTTTAAACAGCGGTGTGGCAGCCAGATGGCGCCGTGTGTGCAGAATGCCACGATATTCGTCGGTGCGGGCCACATTGATATGCAACTGTTCCAAAAGGATGTCGAGCTTCTCATCAACCGTAAGGGGTGTGGCATCTGGCACATCGCTCATATCCTTGAAAATCCATGGCTGTCCGAAGGTGGCACGACCTATCATGACAGCGTCAACGCCATAACGTTCAAAAGCATCGTGTGCCTGCTGGGGCGTTGTAATGTCGCCATTGCCAATGATGGGAATATGTATGCGCGGATTGTTTTTCACTTCACCGATGAGCGTCCAGTCTGCCTGCCCTGTGTACATCTGACTTCGTGTGCGCCCGTGAATGGTGAGGGCCTGGATGCCACAGTCTTGCAGCTGTTCAGCTAAAGTGGGAATGATGAGATGGTCGTGGTCCCATCCCAAACGGGTCTTTACCGTAACAGGCACTTTTACCGCTTTCACCACCTCGCGTGTGATGTCGAGCAGAAGGGGAATGTTACGCAGCATGCCGGCACCCGCTCCCTTGCCTGCCACTTTCTTTACCGGGCAACCGAAATTCAGGTCAATGAGGTCGGGATGGGCTGTTTCCACGATACGGGCAGCCTCTACCATGGCTGCCACATCACGCCCGTATAGCTGTATGCCTACAGGACGCTCCTCGTCGAGTATGGTGAGTTTGTTGACCGTAGACTGCACAGAACGAATCAAGGCTTCGGCAGACACGAATTCGGTGTAGACCATTGCCGCACCATAACGTTTGCATAACATACGGAAGCCTATATCCGTAACATCCTCCATAGGAGCGAGGAAAAGCGGATGCTGACCAAAGGTGATATTTCCAATCTTCATTGTGTGAACGGTTTAAAAATATAGCGTATTATCCTATCAAATGCTGCAAGCCTCCGGCCAACGAGCGGATGACACCTTTCATCTCTAAGGTGAAGAGCAGGGCTGAAAGGCGTGGAATGGGAATGCCTGTGCGTACAGTAAGGACATTGACAGGCAAATCATTATGACTGCGCAGCGCTGTTACAATCAGTTCTTCTTCTGGCGTAAGTTCCGGAAAGAGTTGTCGTTCTATACCCTGTTGGCGGGCTGCCTGCCGCTCTTCATCATCGGTCCATCCCATGGCCTGTATAAAGTCCTCAGCACCCGTAATCAACGCTGCACCATTATCTCGAATCAAGTTGTTGCAACCGGCACTATAGGGAGCACCTACTGCTCCTGGGAAGGCGAACACATCCCGATGGTAGTCTTGGGCAATAGAGCAAGTGATGAGTCCTCCTCCCTTGCTGCCACTCTCCACGAGGATTGTAGCATCGCACATGCCGGCCACAATACGGTTACGACGCACGAAGTGGAGCTTGTCGATTTTCGTTGCTGTCGTGTATTCAGTCAGCAAACCACCCTGTGCCAGCATCTTTTCTGCCACCGGACGATGCAGAGAGGGGTAGAGCGTGTCTAAGCCATGCGCCAACACACCCACGGTTTCATAGCCTTGTTGCAACGCCTGTTGATGGGCACAGATGTCGATGCCATAGGCGAGACCACTGACGATGAGTACCTGCGGACATGCCTGCCGCAGTTCGATGATAAACTTGCGAATCAAATCGGTGCCATAGGGGGTACAGTGGCGGGTGCCTACCATATTGATGACTTTGGCCTGATTGAGAGAGGCGGTTCCCTTATAATAGAGTACCAAGGGGGCATCAGGACAATCGCGCAGACGCTGAGGGTAACGGTCGTCGGACATACTGAGGATGGCCACCTGGTGGGCTTCAGCCCAGGCATATTCCGCTTCAGCACAGCGCATGGCGTCACTCATATCACGAAAAGTCTCTTCCCATCGCGGTGAGGCTTCGGGAAGCACCTCACGGATATGGTTGCGATGGCTCATAATGGCATGGGCAGAGCCTAATTGCCGATACAATGCTATCAACCCGGTAGGATGGAAGAAACAGCATCGGGTGAGGGCTATGGCATCAATGATTTCCTGCTGATCGGTCATGTTGTGACGGGTTATGGGAGAAAGAAATTACGCTGTGGGGGTGAGGTAAGGTGCGAAAGCCGTGTCGTAGGCCTCACTATGGGAAAGGCGACCGTTGACAAGAACCACCAACTCTACCGTGGCTCGGAAACAGAGCCTTTCATCTTGTTCACGATAAATGACCTGGTCGAAGATGTAGCGCAGACCTTCCTTGCGCAAGCCCAAACGTGAGATGAAACGGTCGTCACAGCGCAGGGGCACTTTATATTGCAGGTTCATGCGCGCCACAACGGCATCGATGCCTTGCTCATGCAAGCGGGCAAAGCTCAGTCCTGTTTGCAACAGGAACAGGTGGCGTGTGTGCTCGGCATAATGAAGGTAGTTGGCATTGTTCACAATGCCTTGGATGTCACATTCATAATCGCGCACCTCCATGCGTGTTTCAAAAACAAACTTACTCATAACTGTATCTTACATTGTTTTGACATATTCGCGACCGAAATGACAACGCAAACAGTCTTTGCGGTCGCAGTATTGAAGTTTCAATTGTAGCAAGGCCTGCGAATGACCCGCATTCTCTACCTGCAGGCCACAGTCTTTCCACATCCTGACGATGTGGTTATTCTCCGGACGCAAGGTAGACAGCAGGGCAAAGGCCCGCTGGCAGAGCTCGTCTTTGGCCTGATGCCTGCCATAGGCAAAAAGCATAGGTATGACAGTATTGATGATAATGAGGTTGAGGGAGAAGGGAGAAAGGTGCTTCTCGTTGCGGGCACAAACAGCCCCAAAGCTGTAATGGGTTTGCCAATAGGGTGTGGCTGATGTGGCAAGGGCCTCATGCAGTTCCAACACGGTAGTGCATGCCATGAGCTGGCTCAGGTTCGCCTTACGATGATAGTACAAATGGGCTAACTGCACCAATCGGATATGCGGGAAGTTTTGGGGGCGGAGCCGAAGGAAGCGCCACAGACTTCTGTCCATAGGGGTGAGGTGGAACTTATGCGCCAGAAACTGATACTCCTTACGCAAGCGGGCCAGATAACCATCGGCAAGGGCTTCCTGCTGATGATAGGCAGGTACGGCTTCTAACTCGAGCAGGCCTGCCTGCCCCAAGAAGAGGGCTTCCAACTGAAAGAGGTCGTCGCGATGATGGGCAGCAGCCTGAAGAGGCAGGTTATAAGCCCACGTTTCGAAAGCGTCGCCATTGATGCCAAAGCCATAGTTGCGTGCCAGGGTTACGAAGCACACTTGTTCCCACGACCCATTGCACAAGGCAAGGCGACGAAGAATATCGTCGGTTTTGCGCTCTAACCGTTCTGTCTGCAACACACTGAGCCAATGTTCTATCTTTAGCGAGCTGAGTTGCGGAATAAGCTTATAGCAAGGGGGATAGTTGTCAAAAGCCAGCAACTGCCGGAAATTGGCTACAATAGGAGGGGGCACCTGCAACAGCAGTTGCGGCACAATTTTTCCTTGGGATGTGCGCACCTCTGCGTCGATATCCGATGCCACATGGAGCACCACATTATCATATTGCCCGTTACGGTCGTGGCCATGGGCATACCAATCCGACGAGCGCAGGTGTATTTCCACATTGCCCACCCACACGATATTGTCGATGCGAAGCTTGGCATTGAAGAAATCAGGACCGGCATTACGATTATGCAGACCAGGGTCGAGCACCTCTACCCTTGCACCATCGGTGGTGTGCAAGGGTTGTAAGGGAAAGATGCGGTGTTTCCACACATAATGTAAGAGTTGCTCCATGAGTTTTTTGCTGGTTTATTCCTTGCAAAGCTACGAATTTTTTTATAATTGTAGGTGGGAATGCGTAAAAAAATCAAGCCAACGACGCTTTTCTCACGAATTATCAGTAACTTTGCCCACTGTGAACAACTTAAGCGCGGCTTATCTCTAAACAGGTGTTCCGCGAAACGGGAAACAACTAATAATATCATACATTATGAAAATTGCAATAATTGGTTATGGAAAAATGGGACATCTGATTGAACAGGTGGCCCGTGAGCGTGGACATGAGATTGTGGCGATCATTGATGTAGACAACGCATACGACTTTGATTCAGAAGCTTTCAAGTCGGCCGATGTGGCTATTGAGTTCTCTATGCCCTCCACAGCCTACGACAATGTGCGCACCTGCTTTACGAAGAAAGTGAAGGTGGTGAGCGGTACAACAGGATGGTTTGACCAACATAAAGAGGAAATGCAGGAACTGATAAAGAGTGGGGAAAACACGCTGTTCTGGTCGTCAAACTTCAGCGTGGGTGTGGCTATCTTCACCGCGCTGAACCGCTATCTGGCCAAAATCATGAATGCCTACCCACAATATGATGTGCGCATGGAGGAGACACACCATATCCATAAACTGGATGCTCCCTCGGGTACGGCCATCACCTTGGCGGAAAATATACTGACACAACTGGACCGCAAGCAGAAATGGGAGAAGGGTGTGCAGATTGCTGCTGACGGTAGTGTGCGTGGCAGCAACGACTTAGGTGCCGACACACTGGCCATAGAGAGTATTCGTCGCGATGAGGTGCCTGGCATTCACAGCATTATCTACGACTCTCCTGAAGATAAAATCACCCTTACACACGACGCTCACTCTCGCCGTTCCTTTGCTTTGGGAGCTGTTCTGGCTGCCGAATATGCAAAAGACCATTCAGGTTTACTGACCATGTCGGACTTGTTTAATTTCTAAAACCATTATGATTGACAAGGAGAAAGCCAAACTGAACATGAAGGTGCAGTGGGCAAAGTTTGTCGGTGTGCTTGTGCTGTACCTGCTCTTCCTGTTGTGGGTGAAGAGTGCTTGGGGACTGTTGGTGGTGCCCTTTATCTACGATGTGTACATCACGAAAAAAATCAAGTGGCAATGGTGGAAGGATGCTGAAGGCCCCGTGAGGTTTGTCATGTCGTGGGTGGACGCATTGGTATTTGCCTTGGTGGCTGTGTATTTCATCAATCTCTTCTTTTTCCAGAATTATGTCATTCCCTCCAGTTCGCTGGAGAAATCATTACTCACCGGTGATTATCTCTTCGTGAGCAAGATGAGCTATGGACCACGCATTCCGCAAACACCGCTCACCATGCCGCTGACACAACACACCATGCCGGTTTTCAACACAAAGAGTTATGTAGAATGGCCTCACTGGGACTATAGAAGGGTGCAAGGATTTGGCAAGGTGGCACTCAACGATATTGTAGTGTTCAACTATCCGGCAGGGGACACGATTGTTTCCAATCCGCAATGGCAGGCTTCAGACTACTATCTGATGGTGTATTCCTTCGGACAACAAATTCTGGAGCAGAACAACGGTGGACCGATTGACGTGAACAACCTGAACCCGCAGGAACAACGTAAATACTTTGCACAGGTGTATGCGCTGGGCAGAAGTTATATTGAACACAACCCAAGCGAATATGGCATGATCGACAGTAGGCCCACTGACCGCAGGGAGAACTACGTGAAGCGTTGTGTGGGACTTCCGGGGCAAACCCTCCAAATCAAGAACCATATCGTGTATCTTGACGGCAAGCCTAACAAGGAGCCGGACTATGTGCAATATACTTATAAGGTGAAACTGAAGGGTGAGTTGCCTGATGAACTGATGCAGGAATTGGGTATCTCTATGGAGGATTTGATGAGCCTGAACCAAAATGGCTATATGCCCTTGACAAACCAAGCGGTAAAGGCACTCTCAAAACGTCACGACCTTGTGGCCGAGATAACTCCCAACACGGAGGCTTATACCGGTGATTTGTATCCGCTCAATGCCATTACCGGATGGACAAGAGACAACTATGGTCCGATATGGATTCCTAAAAAGGGAGCGACATTGCCGCTTAACGAACAGAACATAGCCATCTACGAGCGTCCTATCAAGGTATATGAAGGCAACGACCTACAGGTGAAACATGGCCAGATTTACATCAACGGGAAACTGGCCACCAGCTATACCTTTAAAATGGATTACTATTGGATGATGGGCGATAACCGCCATAACTCCGCCGACTCCCGCTATTGGGGATTTGTGCCGGAAGACCACATCGTAGGTAAACCTATCTTTGTGTGGTGGAGCACCGATCCTGACCGCAAAGGATTGAGCGGCATCCGCTGGAACAGATTGTTTAAATGGGTGGACGACATCAAATAGGGCGTCCACCCTATTTTTCTCTTATTGTTTTGTTGCACACTTAGCGCTCACTCTATCATGTCTACAGCCCTGCTTTCCTCAACCTACTTCGGACCTGTTCAATGGTATCAGAAACTTCATCGCTATGATGTTTGTCGCTTGGAACAATATGACCACTATGTGAAGCAGACGTATCGCAACCGTTGCGTTATAGCTGCCACACAGGGCACACAGGTGCTCTCCATTCCTATTGAACAATACGATGGCCTGAAATGCCCCATGAAAGATATCCGCATCAGCGACCATGGCAACTGGCGGCATCTGCATTGGCACGCCTTACTGTCGGCCTATGGAGAGAGTCCGTTCTTTGAATATTATGCCGACGATCTGCAGCCCTTCTTTGAACGGAAATGGGAGTTCCTCTTCGACTTCAACTACGAAATTACCTGTAAGGTATGTGAACTGCTCGACGTGCGCCCTACCCTCACCCTTTCCACCGGCTATCAGCCTGCCCAAGGACAGGAAGCCGACTACCGCGATGCCATCCGCCCCAAGCATCCGCTTCCAGACGCACAGTTTCAAGCCAAACCCTACTACCAGGTGTACCGACAGAAACATGGCTTTTTACCAAACCTCAGCATCCTCGACCTGCTGTTCAACGAAGGGAATGAGGCAATTCTTTTTCTTTAACAAGTGACACGCGAAACGTAAAGAGGTCGAAAAAATCATGTTAAAGGGATATAAAGTGAAGGCATTACAAGGATTTATTTGTATTTTTACCCACAGATACACAGAATATAAAAAAAATATGAGCATGAAAAAGTATTTTAAATTCTCCACATTTATTCTTGCCGGTACACTACTCTGTAGTTCCTGCATTGGTTCCTTTGGTTTGTTCAATCGGGTTCTGGCATGGAACAAAGAGGTTACAGACAACAAGTTTATCAACGAAGTGCTCTTCGTTGTCATCTCACCAGCCTATGCAGTATGCAGCTTCATCGACCTTATCGTATTCAACTCTGTAGAGTTTTGGAGCGGCTCCAACCCCATGGCTCACCGTGTAGGCAAGACACAACAAATATTAGGTGAAGACGGCAAATATTATGCTGTAAAGACCTTGAAAGATGGCTATGAGATTACCAAACCCAATGGCGAAGTGTTACAGTATCTCTACGACAGACAGACAGACAGTTGGTCGCAGGTTGTAAACGGGGAAACAAAAGAACTCTTCCGCTTTAACAAGGATGGCAGCATCCGCACTTCCTTGCCCGATGGCAGAAAGATGGACGTTACGCTCAACGAGGCTGGTGTTTA
>CAMAMZ010000098.1 GCA_945837185.1 uncultured Bacteroidales bacterium
CATACGTTAAAAAATTAAAATATAAGTATATTAATAAGGTATAAGCGACTTTTTTTACCTACTTTTGCGCATCATTAACGTATACAATCACGACATGCAAGAAAATTTAGTGATAGTAGAGAGTCCGGCAAAGGCCAAGACAATCGAGAAATTTTTGGGAAAAGACTACAAGGTAATGTCAAGCTTCGGACATATCAGAGACCTCAAAAAGCGAACACTGAGTGTGAACGAGCAGACCATGCAGCCTGACTATGAGATACCGGAAGAGAAAAAGAAACTGGTAAGTGAACTCAAAAAGAACGTGAAAGCTGCCAAGAAAGTGTGGCTGGCTTCCGATGAGGACCGTGAAGGAGAAGCGATTAGCTGGCACTTGTGCGAAGTGTTGGGATTGGACGAAGCAAACACCAGTCGTATCGTATTTCACGAGATAACACAAACTGCCATTCTCGATGCCATACAGCATCCGCGACATCTTGACATGAACTTAGTGAATGCCCAACAAGCCCGAAGGGTATTGGACCGTATTGTGGGCTTCAAACTGTCGCCTGTGCTGTGGCGTAAGGTGAAACCATCGCTTTCCGCAGGACGGGTGCAGAGTGTGGCTGTGCGTTTGATTGTAGAACGGGAACGAGAAATTCAGGCTTTCAAGAGTGAGCCTTATTACCGTATTACTGCCATCTTCACGACACTCAACACGGATGCTCCGGCTGAGGTAAGGGCTGAATTAGACCAACGTTTTGCCACCCACCAAGAGGCATTGGCCTTTTTGGAGCGTTGCAAGGACGCACACTTCACCATTTCTTCTGTCGTGCGCAAACCGCTGAAGAGGATGCCGGCTCCTCCCTTCACAACCTCAACGCTTCAACAGGAGGCCGCAAGGAAACTGGGATTCACCGTAACGCAAACCATGATGGTGGCACAGCATCTGTATGAAAACGGACGCATCACCTACATGCGTACCGATAGCGTGAACCTCTCGTCATTGGCCATCACCTCCTGCAAAGGGGCCATCAAACAGCTATGGGGAAGCGAATATAGTAGCCCGCGTAATTACCAAACGCATGCCAAAGGCGCACAAGAGGCGCACGAGGCCATCCGTCCTACCAACATGGCCGACATGGAGATTGAAGGGACCATGCAGGAACGCAGGCTCTATGATTTGATATGGAAGCGGACTATTGCCTCACAGATGGCTGAAGCTGAGATAGAGAAGACAACGGTAACGATTGATATCGACGGGCAGGCGGCAAACTTCAACGTGGTTGAGCGTAAAGCCAACAGCGAACAGGGGGGCACCACAGCGGGACGTTTCATTGCCAATGGCGAGATTGTTACCTTTGACGGTTTCTTGAAAGTGTATCGCGAATCAAGCGATGACGATGATATGACGGAAGAGGCTGAACATCTGCTGCCGGCACTGAAAGAGGGCGATGCGCTGAAAAACAAGGAAATAACCTCTACCGAACGGTTTTCGCAAGGGCCTATACGCTATACGGAGGCCAGCTTGGTGAAGAAACTGGAGGAGTTGGGCATAGGACGCCCCTCTACCTATGCTCCTACCATCTCTACCATACAGCAACGCGAATATGTGGCCAAAGGCGACAAGATGGGCGAGGAGCGCACTGTGGCGGTTGATGTGTTGAAAAACAATACCATCAGCAGCAAACAAAAGAAGGAGACAACAGGAAAGGAGAAAGGTAAGCTGTTGCCCACAGACATCGGTCTGGTGGTGAACGATTTCCTGATGGAAAACTTCCCGGACATCATGGACTATAACTTTACCGCCAAGGTGGAGGAACAGTTTGATAAAATTGCGGAAGGCAAAGCTGAATGGACAAAAATGATGAAGGGCTTCGACACCTCTTTCACGCCTACGGTGGAAAAAGTGATGAATGCCCGCTCTGAACATAAGGCGGGAGAACGATTGCTGGGAACAGAGCAGGCAACAGGGAAACCTGTATACGTGAAGATCGGGCGCTTCGGACCTGTCGTGCAGATAGGAACGGCTGAAGATCCCGAAAAGCCACGCTTTGCGCAACTGCCCACCGACAAGAGTATGGAAGGCATTACGCTCGAGGAAGCATTGGACCTCTTTAAACTCCCTCGCAACATCGGTCTGTTTGAGGGGAAGGATGTGACGGTTGGTGCAGGACGGTTTGGCCCTTATGTGGCGCACGACAAGAAATATGTTTCTATTCCGAAGGGGGAAGACCCTATGACGGTAACGCTACAGCGAGCCATTGAACTGATAGAGGCTAAGCGCGACCAAGAGCAGAAACGACACCTGAAGAGTTTTGAGGAAGACGCAAAACTGGAAATTCTGAACGGGCGCTTCGGGCCCTATATCGTATTCGACGGAAAGAACTACAGGTTGCCCAAAAACCTACACGAAAAGGCGGCTACTCTTTCCTATGCGGAATGTATGGACATTATTGAAAAGAGTCCTGAGCCTAAGACACATCGGAAGAAATGAGCGCACAACGTATTATTTTGATTGGCTATATGGGAGCCGGCAAAACAACGCTCGGCAAAGCATTGTCAAAAGAAACGGGAATCCCTTTTTACGACCTTGACTGGTATATTGAAAGTAGGATGCACAAACGCATCAAAGAGATTTTCGACGAGAAGGGTGAAGAGGGATTCCGCAAGATTGAGCATGCCATGCTGCATGAGGTGGCAGAATTTGAAAACGTTATCATTAGCTGTGGTGGGGGAACGCCTTGTTTCTTCGACAATATGGACTACTTGAACCAACAGGGGGAAACCGTCTATCTGAAGGCATCGCCCGAAACATTGCTGGCACACTTGAAAATAGGAAAGACGGTAAGACCGCTGTTGCTGAACAAAACACCCGAAGAGGTGAAACTATTCATAAACGAGCAGTTGGCTGCTCGGGAACCTTATTACTTGAAAGCACATCATATCATGGATGTCAATATATTAGATGAATTCAAAAAAATTAATGATGCAGTAGCAACACTTAGAACACAACTGAGCGTATGAAGAAGTGGAACATTGAAGACTCAAAGGAACTCTACAACATCAATGGATGGGGAGCTTCGTATTTCAACATCAACGAAAAGGGAAACGTTTATGTTTCGCCCTGTAAGGACAACACACAGATAGACCTGCGTGAGGTGATAGACGAACTTTCCCTGAGGGATGTCACTCCTCCTGTACTCTTGCGTTTTCCGGATATCCTTGACAACCGTATCGAGAAAACGGCCAGTTGCTTCAAGAAAGCTGCAGAAGAATATCATTACAATGGTGAGAACTTCATCATATACCCCATTAAGGTGAACCAGATGCAACCTGTTGTGGAGGAGATTATATCACATGGCAGAAAATTCAACCTGGGACTGGAAGCGGGGTCGAAACCGGAACTGCATGCTGTCATTGCTGTGCAATGCCAAAGCGATTCGCTCATCATCTGCAATGGCTATAAAGACCAAAGCTATATCGAACTGGCTTTGCTGGCACAAAAGATGGGTAAACGTATCTTTATCGTGGTTGAAAAACTCAATGAGTTGGATATCATAGCCAGAGCAGCCAAAAAACTGAACGTGATGCCGAATCTGGGCATCCGCATCAAATTGGCATCAAGTGGTTCGGGCAAATGGGCTGAAAGTGGTGGAGATGCATCGAAATTCGGACTTACCAGTTCTGAGTTGCTCGATGCGTTGCGCATGCTCGACGAAAAGGGGCTGCACGACTGTTTGCGCCTCATTCACTTCCACATAGGCAGTCAGATAACAAAAATCCGACGTATTCAAACGGCATTGAGAGAGGCGGCTCAGTTTTATATCAACCTTCACAAAATGGGATATAATGTTGATTTTGTGGATTGTGGAGGTGGTTTGGGCGTTGACTATGACGGCACACGATCCTCAAGCAGCGAGAGCTCTGTCAACTATTCCATTCAAGAGTATGTAAACGACTGTGTCTACACATTTGTTGATGCTGCCGACAAGAATCATATCACCCACCCCAACATCATCACTGAAAGTGGCCGCTCGCTGACAGCTCACCACTCGGTGCTCGTGATCGATGTGCTGGAAACGGCAAGCTTGCCGGAGATGCCGGAAGAGTTTGAGGCAAAGGATTCGGACCATCAGCTGGTAAAGGACCTGTATGAGATTTGGGACAACCTGAACTCTCGCTCCATGCTGGAAGACTGGCACGATGCCGAACAAATACGCGATGAGGCTCTGGAGCTGTTCTCGCACGGGATTGTAGACCTTAAGACACGTGCCGAGATAGAGAGTATGTATTGGAGTGTGTGTCATGAAATCAACACCCTTGCCAAGAACATGAAGCATGTGCCGGAGGAATTGCGCAACATCGACAAGCTCCTTGCCGACAAATATTTCTGCAACTTCTCGCTCTTCCAGAGTCTGCCCGACTCATGGGCCATCGACCAGCTCTTCCCTATCATGCCCATACAACGACTGGAAGAACGACCCACACGCAATGCTACACTGCAAGACATTACTTGCGATTCGGATGGCAAGATTGCCAATTTCGTGAAAGGTGGACAAATTTCGCATGTGCTGCCACTCCACACGTTGAAGCGCAACGACCCTTACTACCTGGGCGTTTTCCTGGTGGGTGCCTATCAGGAAATATTAGGCGACATGCATAACCTCTTTGGCGACACGAATGCCGTGCACATCAGCGTAAAGGATGGCAAATATCATATTGACCAGATTTTCGATGGCGAAACGGTTGAGGAAGTGCTCGACTATGTGCAGTATAATCCCAAGAAACTGGTGCGCCAACTGGAGATATGGGTTACAAAGAGCGTGAAACAAGGCAAGATTTCACTCGAAGAAGGGAAGGAGTTCTTGTCGAACTACCGCTCCGGACTCTATGGTTATACCTATTTGGAATAATTGCATACTAAAAAATTGTATTGATGATGAAAGAAAAGATTACCATTGTCAAAGTGGGAGGTGCCATTGTTGAGGATGAAGGAATGCTCAACCAACTGTTGGCCGACTTTCAGGCTATTGAAGGCCGGAAGGTTCTGGTGCATGGGGGCGGACGCAAAGCTACCAAAATGGCTGCTGCCTTGGGTTTGGAAACACAAATGGTGGGCGGCAGGAGAATTACCGATGCGGCCATGCTTGAAGTTGTGACGATGGTGTATGGAGGTCTTGTAAACAAAGCTATTGTGGCAGGACTGCAGGCTAAAGGTGTCAATGCCATGGGACTGACAGGAGCTGATGGTAACATCATCCGTTCTCATAAACGGCCCGTCAAGGACGGTATTGATTATGGCTTTGTAGGCGATGTAGACACGGTAGATGCCGACCGCCTTTCCTACATCATCGAGCATGTAGGCATGCCGGTCATAGCACCCCTCACCTACGATGGCCAAGGGCATCTGCTCAACACCAATGCCGATACCATGGCAAGTTGTGTGGCCAAAGCACTTGCACAACACTATGAGGTGACATTGATTTACACCTTTGAGAAGAAAGGGGTGTTGAGCAACCCGGATGATGAGGACAGTGTAATTCCGGTTATTACACATGCCGATTTCGCACAACTCGTAAAAGCGGGTGTCATCTCGGGCGGCATGATTCCCAAAGTGGAGAATGCACTTGCAGCCATCGATGAAGGGGTATCGAAAGTAATCATCACACTGGCTTCTGCCATTGATGGGAAACAAGGAACCATCATTAAATAAAAGTTAAATAGGGGGCGTGTCGTGTAACATTCCCCCACCCCAAACGTCATTCCAACAGAGAGGCGATGAAACAGATCAGTTTCCGAAACGATGTTTTGCCGTTGAAGAATATTCTCTATCGGCTTGCCCTCCGCATTACCCTGAATCGGGAGGAGGCAGAAGATATTGTGCAGGAAACACTGATAAAGGTTTGGAACAGGCGCGACAGTTGGGAAGAGATCGACTCTATTGAAGCCTTCAGCCTTACCACCTGCAAAAACCTCGCCCTCGACCATCTTAAAAAGGCCTCACGCATTAGTGACTCACTGGAAAAGGCCGTGGAGGAAAGGCAGGATGCCGGGCTCTCTCCACTCGAACAGGCTCAACAGCAGGATAAGCTGGCGCACATCAAAAGGCTGGTCGATTCGCTACCCGAAAAACAAAGAAGCTGCATGCAGCTTCGGGATTTTGAGGGGAAAAGCTACAAGGAAATTGCCAGAATTTTGGAACTGAGCGAAGAACAGGTAAAGGTTAACATCTTTCGTGCGCGTCAGGCCATCAAACAAAAATTCACCAAACTGGATAAGTATGGATTATAGATATATCAGACAACTGTTGGAACGCTATTGGAAGGGCGAAACGACACTGGAAGAGGAACAAATCTTACGAACGTTCTTCATTCAGAAGGATATACCTGAAGATATGGAGGTCTACAGACCGCTGTTTGCCTATGAGTCGGAAGAGGTGAAAACCGATGTACTGGATGCTGCCTTCGATGAGCGTGTGTTAGCCTCTATAGAGGAACCGGCCAAGGTCAAGGCAAAAGTGGTTCGACTGCCGCATGTGTTATGGCCACTCTTCAAGGCGGCTGCCGTGGTGGCTATGTTCATCACCATCAGCAATGCTATCCAGATGTCGTTTGATACGGATCCTACATCGGCCGGACTCTACAATGGTTCTGACTACAATCGCATGCAACATGGTGTGTCGGTGGCAAAGGCCGATTCTGCATCTATCGACTCTATGCAGCAAAGCAGCATACGGCAAGTGGTTGCAACACCCTATATGAAATGAAATTTCTATGCTTTCTCTATAAAATCATGTTTAGTAAAACAAAAAAATGAAACTGTGAAGTTTCAAAATTCTCTCAAATTTTTCATAACATACTAACGTTAAAGAAGGGGATGTCACTCTGTGCAGAGTTGCATCCCCCCTTTTATTATTTCGCTTTCCGCAACCGTATGGCCAACTGCAATAGGGAAGGCAACAGGATGAAGAGACTAAACAACAGGGCCAACCACACATTGCGCTCATTGCCTTGGAACAAATCGAGCAACTTGGCTTCATGGGCGTTGGGCAATAGGTGGAACAGCAAATAGGCTACTGTGTTATTCACCCAATGGAGCACCATGCCGGGCAGAATGCTCTCCGTGCGATAATACATCCAGCCCAACACAATTCCTATCAACAAGGCATGCACAAACTGTGCCCAGTTGGCATGAACAGCACCAAACAACACAGCGGAAAAGAGAATGGCAAACCAATGATTGACGTGTGGGAAACGTTGCAACAGGCATCGCAAAATGGCACCTCGAAACACCACTTCCTCTACCAAGGGTACCAATACGCCTATGGCGGGATAGGCCAAGGGTTCGGACAGCATGGTGGTGAACAGTTGTTCCATTGCTTTGGGCATCTCGAAGCCTAACTGTTCCTGCAACCATTCGGAAGGAATGATGGAGCCCAACGAGAAAAGTGCCACCCATATCAGCACGCCCCATTGCCTGCTTCGTAAATAGGCTGGCGACAAACGAACCCATTTGCGCCATATAAAAAGGGCTGTCACCAAAACACTGCTCACAATAGCGGAAACACACCCCTGCCCTAAGGGCAACGACACGAGTACTTGGATCATCAAGAATACCACCAAATACCATGCCACATCCAATACGGTTCTAACTGAATCATTTAATTTCATATATACATATTATCCTTTAGTTTCA
>CAMAMZ010000099.1 GCA_945837185.1 uncultured Bacteroidales bacterium
TCGCTACCCAGAATATCGGTATGAATGCTTGCGCCCTTCATCGAGTTGGCCAACCGCTCAGAAACAACAAAGTAATCGATACGCCACCCTACATTCTTTTCGCGTGCCTTGAAACGATAAGACCACCAACTATAAGTAATATCAGTAGGATGTAAACAACGGAAAGAGTCTACAAAACCACTATTCAACAAGGCTGTGAACTGCGAACGCTCCTCATCGGTGAAGCCCGCATTACGCGTATTGGTCTTGGGATTCTTTAGGTCTATCTCCTGATGTGCCACATTCATGTCACCGCATACCACGACAGGCTTCTGAGCGTCAAGACGGAGGAGATATGCTCTGAAATCCTTTTCCCACTCCATGCGGTAGTCTAACCTACGCAAACCATCTTGCGCATTAGGTGTATAGACCGTGACAAGATAGAAATCGGGCATTTCCAACGTAATGACCCTTCCTTCATGGTCGTGCGCCTCTATACCTATGCCATAACGCACCGACAAAGGAGTATGGCGCGTAAAGATTGCGGTTCCGGAATACCCTTTTTTCTCGGCATAATTCCAATAAGAGGTGTACCCGTCAAAAGCAAGGTCTATCTGTCCTTCCTGCAATTTGGTTTCCTGCAAACAAAAGAAATCCGCATCTAAACTACGGAAAATATCGGCAAAGCCCTTACCTACACAGGCTCTGAGGCCATTAACATTCCAAGAGATAAACTTCATGATGTAGTATAAAAAGGTGGTTAGTGAAAATATGCTACCTGTAACATACTGTCAGATACGCTTTTCGCGCAACAGGTTCATAAATTCCTCACGCGTTTTGGCTTGATTGAAAGCGCCACAGAAAGCACTGGTAACGGTTACGGAGTTGGGTGTCTCCACTCCACGCATCTGCATACACATGTGTCGGGCTTCTATCACTACCATCACGCCCATCGGATGCAGGGTGTCGTTAATACAGTCCTTTATTTGTTGTGTGAGGCGTTCCTGTACTTGCAAACGATGACTAAAAATATCTACCACACGCGCAATCTTGCTCAAGCCCGTGATATAGCCATTGGGAATATAGGCTACATGCGCTTTTCCGTAAAAGGGAAGCACATGATGCTCGCACATAGAAAAGAAGTCGATATCTTTCACTATCACCATTTGGTTGTATTTCTCTGCAAAGAGGGCATCGGTGAGCACCTTATGAGGGTCTTGTGCATAACCGCGTGTCAGCACCTGCAAAGCCTTTGCCACCCGCATAGGTGTTTTCTGCAATCCTTCACGCGAGGGGTCTTCGCCCAGTAATTTCAATATTTCGGTGTAGTGTGAAGCCAGGTCGTCCAGACCTTCTCTGTATTGTGTTTCTATCTGCATAATCAATATTGTACTGTGATTTTCCCCTTCACAATGGTAGCTGCGGAATAGCCCATCTTGCGCAGTTGATGCAACATGGCATCAGCCTCTTCGAAGGTGCGGTAATTGCCCACCCGACAAATCCATCGAGGAGAATAGAAATGCACATAAATAGGCTGGTCGGGGAATTTCATTTTCAGTTCTGTTCGAATACGCTCTGCTTGCTGACGATCCGCACGTGTATTGCCACCGGCGAAGGCTTGTACGCGATAGCCGTCAACCTTATAACTGTTCTTCATCACCTTCTTGCGCATATCCACCGTAGGGATATCAGCTATCGGGTCAGTTGGAGAAGGGGTGACACACACTCTCTTTTCTGCCTCATGCTTCGCCTGTGCGGGAACAGTTTCTTTCTTTGGTGACGTATGAACGGCTGACGCCTCCCGATGGTTACCATTCACCAACTCGTCGATAGCCTTGCTTTGCGTAACGGTAACAGTGCCCTGACCACCAGTTTGTCGCAACTGGTCGAGGAATGTCTGTGCATCGGTCGTTGAGGTTGCACACAGTAGGATAAGGAGGAACGTAACGATTCGTAGCATGTGTAGCGTAAAAATAGTAAAAAGATAAGATGAAAAGAAAGGCCATCTGCCTTCCATGTAACAAACACATAGAGAGGCAGATGCCTTACGCAATTCATAAAAGATTATTTCCAAGCATCGATGATACCCTTGAAATCAGCAGTCTTCAGCGAAGCACCACCGATGAGGCCACCGTCGATATTAGGCTTAGAGAAGAGTTCAGGAGCATTAGAAGCCTTGCAGCTGCCACCATAGAGGATAGAGGTCTCGTCGGCAACCTCCTGACCATACTGTTCAGCTACGATGCCGCGGATATAGGCGAGCATCTCCTCTGCCTGGTCAGAAGTAGCAGTCTTACCTGTACCGATAGCCCAGATAGGCTCATAAGCAAGGATAATGCTCTTCCACTCCTCAGCGGTAAGATTGAAAACAGAACCCTCGAGTTCAGCCTTTACCACTTCGTTCTGACGGTTTGCCTCACGCTCAGCGAGAGTCTCACCGCAGCAGAAGATAACCTTCAAACCGTTGGCCAGCGCCAGCTTCACCTTCTCCTTCAGCACTTCTGCTGTCTCACCGTAATACTCACGACGCTCAGAGTGACCGAGGATAACATACTGTGCACCAGTAGACTTCACCATAGCGGCAGAAACCTCACCTGTGTAAGCACCCTTCTCTTTGTCGGCACAGTTCTCAGCACCCAG
Organism: uncultured Bacteroidales bacterium; assembly: GCA_945837185.1. Taxonomy (GTDB): domain Bacteria; phylum Bacteroidota; class Bacteroidia; order Bacteroidales; family Bacteroidaceae; genus Prevotella. Next base: position 2,620 of record CAMAMZ010000099.1, read on the forward strand.
ACCTACAACCGTAGCGTCGAGCACCTGAGCAACACTTGCAAGGTGGATAAACGGTGTGCAGATGACTACATCGCAATTGGGTTTGTCTTGTACCAATGCCTCATTGATCTCTTTTGCCAAAGCAACTCCTTCTTGCAGGTTCATGTTCATTTTCCAGTTACCTGCTACAATTTTCTTTCTCATGTTTATAACTTGATGATTAAAAGTTGATGTATGTTGATTATCTTTCTTCGATTTCTTCTTACTACGCAACCACTTGCTCCAAGCCCATGTGCGGTCGGCCAGAATAAGCAGGAGCAAAGGCAGCACAAACCAGGATAGGATGGTGGCAATACGTCCGGCGACAGAACGTTCCGCAGGACGCCCAAGAACAGATTGCGACAAGGGCATGGTGAGTTCCGCAGCCTGAGGCAAACGGTTATGGCTCCATTTACGTATCACCTTCCCGTCTTTGAGCAACAGCACACCGGGATTGCTGCGAATCATAGTTTTAAGTGTGGTGGCATCCACATTACAGAAAGGATATTCCGCACCCGTGATGTCTTGCCAGTGACGGATTGCCTTCGTACCACTGGCCGTGAGACCATAGAAGGGAATCTGCTGCGACTGACAATATTCATATAGGAAATCAACATCTCCGAAATTGGAGTCATCGGCATACTCCAGATGGGGCGATACCAACAGGAAAGTATATCCTTTCCTTGCCAACACAGAATCGGTTATATCTTCTCCCGTATCTACACGCTGTAGAGAAAAGTCATGAATGGGAGGTTCATAGCCTTTTTCCAACAAACGGGTTTTGCTATCAACAAACTCCCAAGTGGAATCGGGATAGTTTTCCAAGGTAAACTCCTTCTCCACCCCTTGCTTACGAAGAATAAAGGTGGTTTCATAACGGGGAGCTTTGGCACCTTCAGGAACCAACATACCGGCTCTGATATCTGCCCCGGGATGATAAGGACGGAAATCAAAAGGTGGCAAGGTATACAGGCTCCAGAACGAGGACACCAGAATAAACAGGAGCGTATAGTTGATGGCTATCCACTGGTTGTCGCTTGAAATGAACCGCACCATCTTGTAAGGCCAGCGACAGACTACGATGGCACAAGCCAGCAATACAATATTCTTGGCCAAGGTTTGCCCGTTCGTGAGCACCACGGCATCACCGAAACAACCACAATCTTGTACCGGGTCGGCAAGGAACACCCATACTGTCAGAGGAGTCATCACTGACATAAAGAGGAGGGATAGAAACGCGCTAAGCTTGCGACGGATCGCCAAGAGCATACAGATACCTAAAGAAAACTCAAAGGCAGCAAGGAGCACTGCTGCCACAAGAAGGAGCCATGAGGGAACGCTGTCGCCTAAAGACAAAGCGTCGAGATAATCCTGAAACTTATACTGACTGCCCAAAGGGTCTATGGCCTTGACGTAGCCGGAGAAGACAAACGTCAAGGCGAGCACACCTCGGCAGAGGTTGGTCAGCAGGATAGTCAGTCTATTCACCATCTTTCAGTTTGATAGCGCCGAACACTGCATAGTTAATGACATCCATATAATTTGCATCAATGCCTTCCGACACTAAAGTGGCGCCATGCAGGTTCTCAATTTCTTTGATTCGTTCAATCTTCGTAAGGATGAAATCGGTATAGCTGCTCACACGCATTCCACGCCAAGCCTCATCATAATCATGATTCTTCCGAATCATCAAAGCCAAGGCTTCTTGGGCATAGCGGTCGTACCACTCGAGGGCTTCTGCAGGTGTAATATCCACATGGTCAACAAAGCCCCGTGCCAACTGGATGAGTCCTACAATACCGTAATTCACCAAAGCAATGAACTCCGGACGGATACCCTCTCCTACAAGTGATTCACCTTTTATTTCCAAGGAACGGATGCGCTTGGCTTTGATGAACAACTGATCGGTGAGCGACGATGGGCGCAGAATGCGCCATGATGCACCATAATCGTGCAACTTTTTCTCAAACAAGGCGCGACACTCCTCAATGATGCGCCGGAACTGCTCTTCGGTATGTACAGATGTCATAGCTGATTGCAAAGTTACGAATTAATCATGAATATGCCAAACATCACTGCGAGGAATTCTCCCCACAGCCTACAGCATGCGTTGTCACTTCTCCTGTTGGCGCCGATGAATCACACGCACCGTGCCACAAAGGGCATCATACCGTATTTGCAGGGAGTCTTTTACAATGCCAATGAAATTGCGCTCACGAATGGTTTTGGCTTCTTCATAGAGCTTTGTTACAGCCTGCAATGCGGAGTCAGTACGGGCTATGTCTTCCTGCGTGAGCTTGAGCGAGGCATCCTGCCACAGTTTCAAGGCCTGACGCCTCACCTCTATTGCCTGCGGAAACTTGTCGCGCAACAACGTGATGCTGTCAAGACATGCCCTATACTTGCCCTGCTCAAAGAGTTGAAGGGCGACTGCATAAGAGGCTTCGGCCCCTTTGTCGTTTTTGTTTTCACAAGAAACGAAACCCCACCATGCCGCTACCAGCGACAACAGGATGAACATCTTCATGCGTTTCATGATGCAAATGTACATAAAATTTCTGAGAAAAAAAGAAATCCTTTTTGAATTATCCTTGTTTTACACTACCTTTGCAGAAAAATCAGGGAAAACGATGAGAATCCATTCAGATGAAGAGCTGGCACAGCTACTCGACCAACCCATCTTCAGAAGCATCGGCCGTGTGGCCGACGCCATGCATGTGGACTGTTATGTTGTGGGCGGTTACGTCAGAGACCTTTTTCTTGAACGGCCTTCAAAAGACATTGATGTGGTGGTGGTAGGTAGCGGCATTGCCGTGGCTGAAGCTTTGAAGAAGGAATTGGGCAAGAAAGCACACCTTACGGTATTCCGCAATTTCGGCACAGCACAAGTTAAGATGGGTGCTACAGAGGTGGAATTTGTGGGGGCTCGCAAGGAGAGCTATAGTCATGACAGCCGTAAGCCGCATGTAGAGGACGGCACCTTGGAAGATGACCAGAACCGTCGTGACTTCACCATCAATGCCTTGGCTATTTGCCTGAACGAGGACTGCTTTGGCCAGTTGATGGACCCTTTTGATGGCATTTACGATTTGGAAGACAAGCTGATCCGCACACCACTCGATCCGGACATCACCTTCTCTGACGACCCTCTGCGTATGATGCGGTGCATCCGCTTTGCTACCCAACTGGGGTTCTTCATCGACGAAGAGACCTTTGACGCCCTCACACGCAATGCGGAACGCATCAAGATTATCAGTGCAGAACGTATCATAGAGGAACTCAACAAAATCATAGCCTCACCAATCCCCAGCCGAGGCATTGTCGATTTGTATCGCTCTGGGCTTCTGGCTTACATCCTGCCGGAACTCACCGCCCTCGACGTGGTGGAGACTCGCAATGGCAGAAAGCATAAGAATAACTTCTATCACACGTTGGAAGTGCTCGACAATCTGGCGGCTACATCCGATAACCTGTGGCTACGGTGGAGTGCCTTGCTCCATGACATCGGCAAACCAAAATCCAAACGTTGGGACCCGCTACAAGGCTGGACCTTCCATAATCATAATTATATAGGGGCAAAAATGATTCCTACCCTTTTCCGCAGACTGAAACTGCCTATGGACGCAAAGATGCGGTATGTGGAAAAGATGGTCGACTTGCACATGCGTCCCATCGTCATCGCTGATGAGGAAGTGACAGATAGTGCTGTTCGCCGCCTTCTCAATGATGCCGGCGATGATATCAATGACCTCATGCAACTCTGTGAAGCGGATATCACCAGTAAGAATCAAGAACGCAAACAGCGGTTCTTAGACAATTTCGCAATGGTACGTGAACGGCTGCGCGACCTTCAGGAACGCGATTACAAACGGTTGCTGCAACCTTGCATTGATGGCAACGAGATTATGGAGATGTTCCAACTTAAACCCAGTCGTGAGGTAGGCATACTGAAACAAACGCTCAAAGATGCTGTGCTCGACAACAGAGTACCTAATGAACGGGAGCCTCTCATGAAGCTCCTCATGGCCAAAGCACAGGAGATGGGCATTACCCCCGCCTGAGCCTTGGTCTCACACCCCCACTTACAACCCGAAGCGGTAGGCTACCGAGAAACTGAAATAACGGTTTTGAGCATCTATCGGGCTTTGCACCTTGGTAAGCCCCCAATGATAGCGTGCATCTAACACCACATTCATATACTCGTATGAGGCACCCAACGGAATGGCTATATCCATCTTCTTATACCCATCGGTAGAGGTGTTTTCATAAGAGGTGGCAGTGGTATCGTAGGTTCTTGCCCCTGTTTCAATGTGCTGTTGGAACTTCCTTGTATCGTATGCTTCTTTCGCATTGCACAGATAGCCTACCTGCACTCCTGCCTTGACCGTAAAACCAGGTGCCAAGGAATATTGTGCCATGACAGGCACCTGAAGATAACCCAAGGTAATTTCATGATTGGTAATACCCTCATACGAAGCCAACTTCTCGTCATTGGCTTCTTCTACCAGCACATCATAGTTGCCGTATTTGCACCCCAGCGTAGCATAGGCTGCACCCAACGAAAAGGCAAAGCGGTCTGACAGATGGCAAACACCATCTACGCCCACAACAAAGCCCGGAGTGTTCTTGGCCTTTATCTTCCCCCCATTGTCGGTCAGCATCAAGTCGCTGTTTGTAAGGGTAGCCACCGTTACACCCACACGGGGCACTACAGAGAAGGTTGCCGCCCGCTCTTGGGCCTGTACTCCCACGGTGCTGCACACCATGAGCATGAGCATGAGAATCTTGTTCATCTTGACTGTTACTTATTTTTGCAAAATTACTATGAATAGATAATGCAAAGGTAATGCAATTCATCCACACCCCCCACGTTCGGTTGTGCTATTTAGTATTTTTTGACTTTCTGCAC
>CAMAMZ010000100.1 GCA_945837185.1 uncultured Bacteroidales bacterium
AAATGAAGACGAACTTGTGCGAGACCTACATTTTCAAACACAATGTTCATATTATACCAACGCCCCAACGTACGCATAATATCTACCAAAGGTGTTTGATCGAAATAAAAGAAACCGTCTTTCCACTGCACATAAGGGTAGGTATCCACTTGTTGCTTTTTCCAGTTTCCGTCTTTGTCAGCTCCATACAATTCTCCTGGACGCATCATGACAGCAGCCTCCTGGTCAACTTGCGCTGATACCTTGCCACTCACCAATATCACACTGGCAGGCATACCTGGATAAGCCACAACATCAAATGCTGTGCCATACACACGGGTAACAAGATTCGCTGTCTTTACAACAAATGGTCGGGAAGCATCGGGCTTTACCTCAAAATAAGCCTCTCCCTTGAGCTCAACCTCACGGAGATTGCCTGAAAACTGCTCCGGAAAACGAAGGCTGCTCTCTGCGTTGAGACAGACTCTTGTGCTGTCGGGAAGCACAAAAGTGTAGTCCATGCCACGAGAAGTGGCCATGGTGAGCATTTTTAGCTGCTTTGCTTCCGAAGGCTCCACATGCACGGAAGCAGTTCTCGCCCTCGCCCGCACTAACGAGGAAAAGTCTATACTTTGCCGCACACTGGCAGGCGCATCATCATCTGTGCAGAGCGTTACCTGGTGCATACGCTCATCGGAAGCAGTGAACACCTGCATGCCGCTGTTGCTATCCTTGGGACGGTAGAATAGCCACGCCACCAACAGCATAGCAGCCATACTTACGGCTACCTTTATGAGTGCACCCACAGGGAAGTTGCGTCTTTGAGGAGCCGCCTCAAGGGGCATATTCTTCTCCCTAAAGGCTTGCCACTCACTGTCAACATCGGGGTCTATACGCCGACGTCTTCCCAATGTCATACGCAAAATATCTTCATCCGAGGCTGACAACTTCGGCATTAGTTCTTCTTGCTGTTTATGATGGTCATACTTCTCTTCCATGATAACTCTTGTATCTGAAATAAATATGTTTAGGTATGCGATATGGGTACTTCTTTCATGTTTTTTTAACATGGAAATATTTTCTAAGACAAGCAAAGGCTTTCACGATATGCTTCTTTACACCATCAGAGGAGATACCAAGCATGGCGGCCACCTCACGATAGGTGTGTTGATGAAAGTAACACTGCTCCAAAACAAAGCGGGTAGTAGGAGGTAGCTTTTCCACCACATTTAGCATGGCTGCTATGCGTTCCTCAACGATAGATGGCCCTTCCACACCAACCTCTTCATAACAATGGGTCACGAACTCAGCATAACGGTTATGCAGATTTCGCTGCCGCAGATAATTGCAACACATGTTGCGTACGCTGATAAAAAGATAGCCGGGTGCCTTGTCTGCTTCCAACGCTTCACGTTTCTGCCACGCCATGGTAAAGACATCCCCTACCACATCACGACTCAACTCATTGTCGAGCAGGTAATCGTAAGCAATATGATACAGCCGCAAATAATATTCGCGGTATACTCGCTCAAAATCGGCTATATCCATATGGCTGTTTGTTGTTGTTACAATTCCCTTTCGACATTCCGTTCTACCAATCGGAACTTCCTGTCATTTCATATACCACACACCATCGTGGCACACCATAGGCACTACAATCTGCTCTTTGGTGCTGTCGCCGTAAGAAAGCATCAGAAAGACATTGCCACTATGCTGCGCGGTGTCTACCCGCGCCCTAATCACTTCTACACGCTGTATGCCCTTGTGTGCTTCCTGCTGCTCGTTGCTATACATCTTGGCATTGGCCACCAACTGCTCACGATAGCTGGCAGGAATGCTATCTGGCCGATAGGTGCCGTCTACAAAGAGTTCAAAGTCACCACGCAACAGCATTTCGTAATAGGTCTTTGCGGTCTGCCCCACCACATCCTCGGTCTTGGGTGCCTCCTTGCAGGCTTCCATAAGCACCGCAAGGAGTACAACTGCGAGTATTTTCTTCATCCGTATACCAACAAGAAGGTTTACTTCTGCCTGATAAACACATGAATAGGACATCCATGCATTGACCAGTTCTCACGTATTTTATTCTCAAGGAAACGACGATAGGGTTCCTTCACATACTGCGGCAAATTGGCATAAAACACAAAAGAGGGTATCTGTGTGTTAGGCAACTGCGTGCAATACTTAATCTTGATGTATTTGCCTTTGATTGAGGGTGGCGGTGTGGCTTCTATAATAGGCAGCATCACTTCGTTGAGTTTGGCTGTGCCCACATGCGCCTTGCGGTTCATATATACATCTTTTGCCGTTTCCAGTACCTTAAAGATACGTTGTTTGGTGAGGGCTGACGCAAAAATGATGGGGAAATCCACAAACGGAGCCATACGACTGCGAATGGCATTGGTAAAGGTGTCTATCACCTGCTGCGTCTTTTCTTCCACCAAGTCCCATTTGTTCACCACTACCACAAGCGACTTGTTGTTTTTCTGTATCAACTGGAAGATGTTCATATCTTGCGCTTCGATACCGCGCGTGGCATCGAGCATGAGAATGCAGACATCACTGTTCTCTATGGCACGGATACTACGCATCACGGAATAGAACTCCAAATCTTCCGTCACCTTGTTCTTTCTACGAATACCTGCCGTGTCAACCAAATAGAAATCAAATCCGAACTTGTCAAAACGCGTATAGATACTATCACGCGTAGTACCGGCAATCTCGGTAACGATGTTACGGTCTTCTCCTATGAAAGCATTGATAATACTGCTCTTCCCAGCATTGGGCCTGCCTACCACGGCAAAACGAGGAATATCATCCTCTACCGTTTCCTTGTTCTCAGCGGGCAAACGTGAAAGGATTTCATCCAGCAAGTCGCCTGTTCCTCCTCCTGTGGCAGCACTGATACAGATAGGCTCGCCTAAACCCAGTTTGTAGAATTCCGCTGCCACATAATACTCTGCGCTGTTATCTACCTTATTGGCTACCAGCACTACAGGCAGTTTGGCCCTTCGCAGAATCAGGGCCACATCCTCGTCCCAGTCTGTCAAGCCTGTCTCTACGTCCACCAAGAAAAGCACCAAATCGGCTTCCTCTGTGGCCACCAACACCTGTCGGCGAATGGCATCTTCAAAGATGTCATCAGAATTAACTACCCATCCGCCTGTATCAACGACGGAAAACTCTTGCCCATTCCATGAGCACTTGCCATACTGACGGTCGCGGGTTGTTCCCGCTGTGTCGCTCACTATAGCATGACGGCTCTGTGTGAGCCTGTTGAAAAGTGTCGACTTGCCCACATTGGGCCGTCCCACAATAGCTACTAAATTTGCCATGTTTTGTTGTTTGTTTGCTGAAGTTCAACTTTCTCCGGCCCTCGCCTTGCAGCGAGAGTAACGTCCTACTTACAATCAGGACTTCGTTCTACCATAAAGGTATAGCTCCTCCTTGCCATTCTATCATCATTCTGGCTTATAGCCAAATTGTTCCAGTTCACGCTGCGAATTGCGCCAGTCTTTGTCAACCTTGACAAAGGTTTCCAAAAAGACTTTCTTATCAAAGAAACGTTCCAGCGATTTCCTCGCTTCCGTACTCATTTTCTTGAGTGCCACACCCTGGTGTCCAATAAGTATTCCCTTTTGGCTTTCTCGTTCTACATAAATAACGGCACTGATATGGATGCGCTGCCTGTCTTCCTTGAACTGTTCTACCGCTACCTCCACAGAATAGGGAATCTCCTTATCATAATAAAGGAGAATCTTTTCACGAATAATCTCCGACACAAAGAAGCGCGCCGGCTTGTCGGTGAGCTGGTCTTTATCGAAATATGCTGGCGATTCCGGCAACAATTCCTTGATACGACGCATCAACATGTCAATGCCAAACTTATTCTTTGCCGACAAAGGGAGAATCTCTGCATTGGGAAGCAAGGAATGCCAACGCTCTACCAGGTCGCCCAATCGTCGCTGGTCGCTCTCATCGATTTTATTGATGAGCAGCAGTACAGGAATGGTCATCTTGGCTACTTTCTGCAGGAAATCCATATTTTTCTCAGGATTCTCTACCACATCCGTCACATACAACAAGATATCGGCATCTGCCAATGCCGACTCAGAGAAAGCCAGCATCATTTCCTGCATCTTATAGTTTGGTTTCAATACACCCGGTGTATCAGAAAAAACAATCTGACACGCATCATCATTCACAATACCCATGATACGGTGACGCGTTGTCTGGGCCTTGAAGGTGGCAATACTGATTCTTTCACCTACCAACTGGTTCATCAGGGTACTTTTCCCGACATTCGGATTGCCTACAATATTTACGAAACCTGCCTTATGCATACCTGCTTTGATTATGAAGACAAAGAACGCATCATCTTTCCTCATGGGGGAAGACGGATGCGTTCTTATGCCTGTTATATGAAACTGTATTCTTTTATTTCTTTCCTACTGCTGCCGACCCATCATACGCCCACTTATAATAAGAGGCACCATGCACGAAACCGGCACCAAAAGCAGTAAATATCACCTTGTCGCCCTTCTTCAACTTCTCTTCGTTGTCCCAAAGCGCCAAAGGAATGGTAGCGGCACTGGTGTTTCCGTAATGGTCGATGTTGATCATCACCTTGTCAAGATCCAAATCTGCACGCTTTGCTACTGCTTCTATAATACGCAGATTGGCCTCATGGGGAACCACCCAATCCACATCCGCGCCTGTCAACTCATTGCGATTGAGAATCTCCAACACATCGTCGCTCATGTTTGTCACAGCATAGCGGAACACCGTCCTACCCTCTTGATAGAGGTAATGCAAGCGATGATCTACTGTAAAATGAGAAGCCGGACATACAGAACCACCTGCTTTCATGTGGAGGAAAGGAAGTCCCTTGCCATCCGTACGGAAGAATGAATTCTGCACACCAACACCTTCTTCTGTAGTTGCCTCTACGAGAACAGCTCCTGCACCATCGCCAAAGAGCACACAAGTCTGCCTGTCGGTATAATCCACCAGCGACGACATCTTATCAGCACCAATCACGATAATCTTCTTATAACGACCGCTTTGAATCATGGAAGCAGCCACGTCGAGCGAGTAGAGGAAACCACAGCAAGCAGCTTCAAGGTCATAGGCAAAAGCATTCTTCAAACCTAACTTACCCAAAACGATAGAAGCTGTCGACGGAAACTTATAGTCGGGTGTCGTAGTGGTTACAATCAATGCATCGATGGTATCAGGGTCTACACCTGTCTTACGAATCAACTGCTTGGCAGCTTTACGAGCCAGATAGCTTGTGCCCAAACCTTCCTCTGTAAGAATACGGCGCTCCTTGATACCCACACGGGTCATAATCCACTCATCACTGGTATCAACCATGTGCGACAATTCCTCATTGGTGAGGATATAATCAGGCACATAACCGCCAATACCAGTGATAATCGCGTTGACTTTCTCCATTATTCAGCAGTTTCCTTAACGATAGCCACCTTACCACGATAATAGCCACAAGTAGGGCATACTGTGTGATAAACGTAGTAAGCGCCACAGTTAGGACATACAGCCAATGTGGGGGCTACTGCCTTGTCATGAGTTCTTCTCTTCAGTGTACGAGTCTTCGACTGTCTTCTTTTAGGATGTGCCATTTTGCTTTAAATTTTAATTATTCCTTATTATTCAATTTTGAAAGGGCTTGCCAACGGGGGTCTACGGTTGCCTCGCCATCCTCAACGCCACTTCGGGAAGCGGAATGTTCTTCAAGAACCTTCATCATGGCAGGATTGCATTTTCCAGGTGCATGCACATGCCTGATTGGGATGTTCAAAACAATAAACTCATAGATAAACCATGCAACATCGAGAATTCCTTCATCCTCACACACTGTCACCAGGTCATCCTCCTCCGCGTATGTCGGCCCATACTTTACAATGAGCCTGTTGTCTGTCAGAATAGGCTGTTGCATATCATCCAGACAAAGGTCACAAGCGATAGTCACCTCACCTTCAATATGAAAATCCACCTCAAAGAAACCTTCATTCTTCTTTACACAAAGCATCGCATCAAGCGCACCCTTGCGTATATCCAAAGCGTCAATAGCCTCAAAATATGCATCTGTGAGCCTGAAGGAAAACCTTGTAATAGCGTCATGCAGACCCTTCAAGTCGATTCTAAAAGGTGTCAAACTATACATTTGGGTGCAAAGGTACGAAAAAGTGGGCAAACAGCAAAATAATACTCTTTCTTTTTTCATTTTTCGCTCTCTATCACAAGCTATTTGAGCAAGCACGACAGATGCACGGCATCACTATCAAAGCGCTATCAGATAGGGAGCTCTATGCGAAATACGGTACGTACATAAGGAATGGAACTCTTCACATAGATACGACCATGGTGGTAGGACTCCACAATGCGTTTGGCAAGTGAAAGTCCTAACCCCCATCCTCGTTTCTTGGTGGTAAATCCAGGAGTGAATACACGAGTGAAATCACTTCTTTTTATACCTTTCCCACTATCTTCCACCTCTACATACAGGTAATTTGTATCTTTCCCTATAAGTAAGGTAATAGAACCGGGCTCGCCACCTATGGCATCTACTGCATTCTTGCACAGATTCTCTAACACCCACGCAAAAAGCGTAGCATTAACCCGACCTACACACGACTCCTGCAAGGCTTCGAAAGAAAAGGCTATCGAACTGGAAGTTCGACGTTTCATATAAGTCACCACACCTTCAACAAGCTGACTGATGTCTGCTTCCACCAGTTCAGGTCGTGAGCCAATCTTCGAGAAACGGTCGGCAACAAGCTGCAAACGTTCCACGTCTTTACGCATTTCTTTGAGCAAGGGTTCATGTGGGTACGACTCCTGCAACACTTCGCCCCATGCAAGCAAACTGCTGATAGGTGTACCCAACTGATGGGCTGTTTCTTTCGAAAGACCTACCCATAATTTATTCTGCAAGGCCCGCTTGTCGCTCAACAAGGCATACACGACAACGAGCAGGAACAACGCAGCCACAGCCAGATTAACATAAGGATACCACGAGAGTCTCTTCAGCAGCACAGAATCTTCATAATACACCTGCATAACGTTATTACCGGCTGACGAGATAGGAATCTTAATGCAGCGTCCATGTTTCATGATACGTGCAGTTTGCTGCCGTACATAAGCAACGCTATCTTTATGCTGCGGAATATGCAGGTTTCTACAAAATTGAACCTCACCATGGGCATCAGTAACAATAATAGGTATTGTATGGTTGGCATTTATCACATGCAATACCAACTGCATGTCTGTATTACTGTCAGCAAGACTCAACGTTTTCATGGCTTCAGCCCATACCCCCATCTTCACACGCTCCTCTTCCGCCAAGTCGCGCGACAAGCGATGCGAAACATATAAAGAGGCACTGGCTATACACAGGGCCAGCAACAACAAAAGCCATTTCAAACTGATTTTCTTAAGCAATCTAACAAAATGCACAGCAACAACTAAAAAAGCCTCCGC
>CAMAMZ010000101.1 GCA_945837185.1 uncultured Bacteroidales bacterium
GAGGAACTCGAAGATGATGTGGAAGAGGTTGACGAGGAGCCTACAGACGATGAGGCTTGGGACGACGATACCTCTGATACCAACGAGGAATCGTAAGGACAACAACCTGAACGAATAAGAAATATATTAAACCTTTAAAATGAAATTGGATATGAAGAAATGTTTAATCGCGGCGATGATGATGCTGGGCACATCCGCTGCCTTTGCAGGTGACAGCGATGCTTTGAAAGCCATTCTGAAGGCCAAGACCTTCGACGAGGCGCAAGCGCTGATGAAATCAACGGGCAACTCGCTTGCCAATAGTGAGGAAAAGGCTAAAGCCTACAACAAACTGGTGGATTTGGCTATGGAGAAGGTTTCCAAGGAACAGTCGGTCATGACGGCCAACCAAATGGCTGAACAAATGAAGACGGGCAAGGTGGAGCCTTATGATACGGTGGGCTTCAATCAGGCCATCTATAACGCCATTTACAACGCTATGGAATGCGAAAAGCATGACATCGCTCCCAACGAAAAGGGAAAGGTGAAAGTTAAGTTTCACGAGGCTAACCAGAACAGGCTCTACAGCCTTCGTCCGAACCTGATTGTTGCCGGACAGTCAATAAGCGACGACAAAAAGGATGAGGCCATCAAGTTCTTCACACTCTATGTTGACAGCCATTCGTCTTCACTCTTCAAAGAGGCTGCCGCCAAGCAGAAAGACCAGTATCTGGGCGAGGTGGCTCGTGTGGCTGCCGTGCTTACCTTCCAGAACAAGGATTTGGAAAGTGCCAACAAATATGTGGAAATTGCCATGGCCGACTCTGCCGCTCACAAAGAGGCTTTGAACCTCAAGATTTATATCGCCTCACAAGGCTTGAAGGAGAAGGCCGACTCTGTGAAGTTCGCGCAAACCTTGCAGGAGTTGTACGACAAGGATCCCAGCAACGATATGGTGTTCGGTCAGTTGGCTGCCACCTATCAGGCTCTTGGCAATCTGGAGGCTTCCAACAAACTGCTCGATGCTCGTTTGGCCACCAATCCCAACGACTATACCGCTTTGGCCATCAAGGGACAGAACTACATGAACACCAACAAGCACGACGAGGCTATCGAATGCTATAAGAAAGCCTTGAGCGTGAAGGCTGAAGATGCGCTCATCTACACCTATCTGGGTTTCTGCATCAACGCCAAAGCTGCTGCCTGCCAGAACGAAGCTGAAATGAAGAAGTTCTATGAGCAGAGCGCTCCTTATCTGGAGAAGGCACGTAGCCTCGACCCCAACCGCGAAAGGGCTAACTGGTGCTATCCGCTCTACCAATGCTACTACACACTTTATGGTGCCGACGATGCACGTACCAAAGAGGTAGAGGCTATGACGAAATAAAAAAGCGAGGAAACGTTTAAGAGTTACTATATAAGAACGGGGGGCGACACAGGTCTACTTTGTCGTCTCCCATACTATATAATATATAAAGGAGTATGGTTTTCCATACGATAATCATACAAGGAGTATGCAATGACAAGAATCGTCTTGAGTTTGGTACTTCTCATAGTGCCGCTGTGTATGTGCGCACAGAAAAAAGAACTCGCACAAGCTAAAGACATGATCAAGAAGGGGGCTACCCTCGACAAGGCAGAACAGTTGATGTACAACTTGCTGAAAGATTCTACCCATAGGGATAACGAAAAAATATGGCTCACACTTTTTGAGGCGCAGAAGAAGACTTACGACCAGGGCAACGAGAAGTTGTACCTCAAGCAGGCCTATGATACTGCTGCACTCTTTTTCGCCGCAAAAAGAATGTTTCAAACCATGGAGGGTCTGGACTCTGTCGACATGAAACCTGACAAGCATGGCAAGATGAAGTTGGTACATCGCAAGAAACATGCCAACATGCTGCATCTCTACCGACGAAATATTTTCAACGGAGGAACGTTCTTCATCAATAAAGGTAAATACAAGGAGGCTTACGAGTTCTTTGACCTCTATGTGGATTGCGGCCGACAACCCCTCTTCTCGGAATATCGTTACAACGAAACCGACGACCGCATACCCGAGGCTGCCTATTGGGCTGTGTATTGTGGCTATAAAATGGCCGACACAAAGGCTACGCTCCACCACACGTATATGGCGCTCAAGGACACGGCCCACTACAAATACATGTTGCAATATCTGGCCGAAACCTACAAACGGGAGAAGGACAACACGCGTTATATGGATGTGCTCGAAGAGGGATTCAAGAAATATCCGCTTTTCCCTTTCTTCTTCCCTCGCTTGCTGGAATACTATTCCGGACAGCGGGAATGGAAGAAGGCGCTGGACCTCTGCGACAGGGCTTTGGCGCAAGACAGCACGAGCTTGGTGTTCAGGTTCTCCAAAACGTCGGTTTTGCTCAACATGCATCAATACGATGCCTGCATCGGTTTGTGCGATGAGCTGATTGCCTCCTGCGACAGTTTGTATGGGGCCTATCTGAATGCCGGATTGGCTTATTACAACCAGGGGGTGGAACTCGACAAGGCGCTAAACCAGTCGGCCGACCAGCGCAAGCAGGTGCGCGCTTACTATAGCAAGGCGTTGCCCTATCTCACCAAATATAGAAAAAGCAACCCTGATGCCATAAAGCTATGGGGATTGCCGCTCTACACCATTTATCTCAACCTCAATATGGGTAAGGAATTTGACGAAATGGAAAAATTGTTGAAATGAAGACGATCGAAGAAATTATAACCAAATGTGGCCTGTCGGACTTGAACGACATGCAGCGGGCTGCCGTGGATGCCATCCTTCATACCGATAAGGATTTGATGATACTTTCGCCCACAGGTTCCGGCAAAACCTTGGCCTATCTGTTGCCCATGGTGCAACGCCTCAACCCGTTGTCGGACGAGGTGCAGGCGGTTGTGATTGTGCCGGGAAGAGAACTCGCCATGCAGTCGGCCGATGTGCTACGCAAGATGGGAACAGGTCTGCGGGCTTGTGCGTTGTATGGCGGAAGGGCCACCATGGACGAACATCGCATGCTGCGCCAGGTGCGCCCCCACATCGTGTTTGCCACGCCCGGCAGAATGAACGACCATTTGGCTAAAGACAATCTTTTTGCCGGAGAGGTGCGATGGATTGTGCTCGACGAGTTCGATAAATGTCTGGAGATGGGCTTTCACGACGAAATGGCCCGACTGATGCGCCTCCTTCCGGCCTGCGCCCGCCAAATGCTCCTTTCTGCCACCCCGGCAGAGGAAATGGCCACGCAAGCCATCTTGCGCAACCAGTTTGCCGTGCTCAACTATCTGCCCAAAACCAACCAGATTCCTTCACGCATTCATGTGCGGGCTGTGAGAAGCGAATCGAAAGACAAGCTCGAAACGCTCTCCACCTTGCTGCGCCAACTGGGCGAGGGCCGTGCCATCGTGTTCCTCAACTACCGCGACAGCGTGGAACGCACAGCCACGTTCCTGCAACAGGAAGGCTTTGTGGTGGGCATGTTTCATGGCGGAATGGAGCAAAAGTT
The DNA here is from genome assembly GCA_945837185.1 of uncultured Bacteroidales bacterium. GTDB lineage: Bacteria > Bacteroidota > Bacteroidia > Bacteroidales > Bacteroidaceae > Prevotella. The sequence continues at coordinate 3,495 of CAMAMZ010000101.1, forward strand.
GCGCGAGGAAGCACTCTACCGTTTTGCCAACGGCTCCCTGTCGGTATTGGTAAGCACGGATTTGGCATCACGAGGTCTCGACATTCCGCAAATACGCGCCATCATCCACTATCATTTGCCTGAAAGCGAAGATGGCTATATCCATAGGGTGGGGCGCACGGCACGATGGGATGCCCAAGGCGACAGCTATTTCATTCTGGCGCCACAGGAAGAGGTACCCACTTATGTGGATGCCGAGGTCGATGCCTTTGAACTTGATGGCCAAAGCCACCCTGTGCCCATGCCCCAAATGACCACCATCTATATAGGAAAAGGCAAGAAAGACAAGATTTCGCGAGGCGACATCGTGGGGTTGCTTTGCAAGAAGGCAGAGCTCGACGGAAAGGCTATCGGCCGAATCGATGTCTACGACTATTATGCCTATGCAGCTGTGCCACGACAGCAATTGGCCCACATCCTTGCCAAGCTCGATGGCGAGAAAATAAAAGGCAAGAAAACACGTTTCGAAGCAGTTAGATAAGGGGTCAAGTGCTAATTTTGTATAAAACGGCTATGTTTGCTGTCATTTTGCTTGCAGATATTATAGAATTAACTTATATTCGCAGAATTAAAGAGAAATATATATACTAACAATAGTTATTAACGCAATTATCTTTTAAGGTATGAAGAAGTACAATTTCAACGCAGGGCCTTCAATGCTTCCCCGCGAAGTCATCGAGAACACAGCTCGTCAGATTCTTGATTTCAACGGCAGCGGCTTATCGCTCATGGAAATCAGTCATCGTGCTAAAGACTTCCAACCGGTTGTTGACGAGAGTGTTGCTCTTATCAAGGAATTACTGGATGTGCCGGCCGGCTACTCCGTAATATTCTTAGGAGGTGGCGCCAGTTTGCAGTTCATGCAGATTCCTGCAAACTTCCTGCTGAAGAAAGCAGCATATATCAACACGGGCACGTGGGCCAAGAAGGCTGAAAAGGAAGCAAAGCACTTTGGTGAAGTGGTTGAAGTGGCTTCCTCGGCCGATGCCAACTACACCTATTATCCGAAAGATTTCGAGGTGCCTGCCGATGTCGACTATCTGCACGTCACGACCAACAACACCATCTACGGTACCGAATATCGCAAAGACTTCGATGTGAATGTGCCTCTTATTGCCGACATGAGTTCCGACATCATGAGTCGCCCGGTTGATGTTTCCAAATATACAGCCATCTATGCCGGAGCCCAGAAAAACATGGCCATGGCAGGCGTAACGGTCATCATCGTGAAAGACGACATGCTGGGCAAGGCACCACGTGAGTTGCCTACCATGCTCGACTATCGCACCCATGTCGACAAGGGTTCCATGTTCAACACGCCTCCTGTTGTGCCCATCTACTCCTTGATGGAAACCATGCGTTGGGTGAAAGCCAATGGTGGTGTGGCCGAAATGGATCGCAGAGCCCGCGAGCGTGCAGAGGTGTTGTATGCCGAAATTGACCGCAACAAGCTGTTCCGCGGAACCGTGGCCGAGGAAGACCGCTCTGTAATGAACATCTGCTTCGTGATGAACGAGGAATATAAAGAACTCGAAAAACCCTTCCTCGACTTTGCCGTGGGCCGTGGCATGGTAGGTATCAAGGGCCACCGTTCGGTTGGCGGCTTCCGTGCTTCCTGCTACAACGCACAAACCATGGAGGGTGTGCAGGCTTTGGTGCAGGCCATGAAGGATTTTGAAAACCAGCTTTAATAGAGCGGGGTTATATGGGTTAGAACAATCTTTATTTCTACAAGTAATGAAAGTATTAGTAGCAACAGAAAAACCTTTCGCAGCAGCTGCTGTTGAAGGTATAAGGAAGGAAGTGGAAGCCGCAGGCAACGAGGTGGTGTTCCTGGAAAAATATACGGAGAAGAGTCAGCTGCTCGATGCGGTAAAAACTGCCGATGCCCTCATCGTGCGCTCCGACAAGGTGGATGCCGCAGTATTGGATGCTGCAGCTCAATTGCAGATTGTGGTGCGGGCAGGCGCAGGCTACGACAACGTTGATTGTGCTTATGCCAAAGCCAAAAACGTGGTGGTTGAGAATACGCCCGGACAAAACTCCAATGCCGTGGCCGAACTCGTGTTTGGCATGCTGGTCTATGCCGTACGCAACTTCTATAACGGCAAGAGCGGTTCTGAACTCAAAGGAAAAACCCTTGGCATCTTGGCTTTTGGCAATGTGGGTCGCAACGTGGCACGCATCGCAAAAGGTTTTGGCATGGAGGTGGCTGCCTACGATGCCTATTGCCCCGCAGAGGTCATAGAGGCCGCAGGCGTAAGGGCATGTGCTTCGCAGGATGAGCTCTTTGAAACATCTGACATCGTGTCGCTCCATATTCCCGCCACACCCGAAACGGCCAAGAGCATCGGCAAGCAGCTGGTGGGCAAAATGGGCAAGGGGGCAATTCTCGTCAATACCGCCCGCAAGGAGGTTATCAACGAGCCCGAACTCCTTGAACTGATGGCTGAGCGTGCTGACATCAAGTTCGTAACCGACATCATGCCCGATGCCAACGACGAATTTCTCAAGTTCGAGGGGCGTTACTTCTCAACTCCCAAGAAAATGGGTGCCCAGACAGCCGAGGCCAATATCAACGCAGGCATAGCGGCAGCACGACAGATTAATGCCTTTTTCGCCACAGGCGACAAGAAATATCAGGTGAACAAATAAACCGTCAAACTCCACACACAATCAAACTAACTATGGCAACTATCAAACCATTCAAAGGCGTACGCCCACCCAAGCAATGGGTGGAACAAGTGGAATCGCGCCCTTACGATGTGCTTGATTCTGAGGAAGCTCGTGCCGAAGCAGGACAAAACGAGAAGAGTCTGTATCATATCATCAAACCGGAAATAAACTTTGAGCCGGGCACTTCGGAATACGACCCGAAGGTGTATGAGAGCGCAGTTGAGCAGTTCAAACTTTTCCAACAGAACGGATGGCTGGTGCAAGACACCAAGGAGAACTACTATCTCTATGCGCAAACCATGAACGGCAAGACGCAATACGGATTGGTGGTGGGGGCTTATGTTGACGACTACCTGAACGGGGTCATCAAAAAGCACGAACTCACCAGACGCGACAAGGAGGAGGACCGCATGAAGCATGTGCGCATCAACAACGCCAATATTGAACCCGTGTTCTTTGCCTATCCCGACAACGAGGGGCTCAACAGCCTGATCATGCGCTATGCGGCCACACAGCCGGAATATGATTTCATAGCGCCTGTAGACGGTTTCCGCCACCAGTTGTGGGTGATAAGCGATGAGGCCGACATTGTCTACATCACGCAGGCTTTTGCGGCCATGCCCAATCTCTATATTGCCGATGGCCACCATCGTTCGGCAGCTGCTGCCTTGGTGGGGGCTGAAAAGGCTAAGCAGAATCCGCACCACACGGGGCAGGAAGAGTATAACTACTTTATGGCGGTATGCTTCCAGGCTTCGCAGCTCACCATTCTCGACTACAACCGGGTGGTAAAGGATTTGAACGGCATGACAACGGAGCAGTTCCTGCAAGCCTTGGAAGCCGATTTCGTGGTGGCCTGCAAGGGCGAGGCCGATTATCATCCTGCGCATCTGCATGAGTTCTCGCTCTATCTCGATGGCATGTGGTATAGTCTTGTGGCCAAGGAAGGCACCTTCAACGATGCCGACCCTATTGGCGTGCTGGATGTCGACATCTCATCGCGACTCATCCTCGACAAGCTGTTGGGCATAACCGATTTGCGGAGCGACAAGCGTATCGACTTTGTGGGTGGCCTGCGTGGCTTGGGCGAACTTCGTCGTAGGGTTGATTCGGGCGAAATGCGTATGGCTTTGGCCCTCTATCCCGTCACCATGCAGCAAATCATGGATATTGCCGACAGCGGAAAAATCATGCCGCCCAAGGCCACGTGGTTTGAGCCGAAGCTGCGAAGTGGTTTGGTAATTCATAAGTTAGACGATTAAGG
>CAMAMZ010000102.1 GCA_945837185.1 uncultured Bacteroidales bacterium
GCAGAACGTAGAAAGGTTAGACGTCTCAGGCATCGGTATCGAAAAGAATACTTGTTTTACGATAGAGCCCAAGCATCAAAAGCCAAACAACTTGTCTTTACGATGGTTCGGACATCAGTTTTTCGAAGAAGGAATCCAAATCCTTGTCCAACCCCTTCATCAGGTCATCGCCAATGATCACCGTGTCGTCGTCGGCAAGATAAAGATCGCTGACAGTCGTCTTGTCTTCATCTTCCAAAACAAAACAGAACGGTTTCATGATACCCATACTGTCGATGGTGTCACCCATCTTTTTTGTCTCGTTGCGCAACAGGTTGGTAACTTGGGTGTAAAAGTTTTCCTCTTTGTTATCAATCCATTGCTCTATCACACAACGGGTTATTTCCTGGTCTTCGTCATCAAAGGCCACAAGTTCACCGCTATCTTGCGACACTCTCAAATGAATATCCGTAAGCAAGGACGGTTCATCATGAGGAGGAAATTTCTGCGCAATCTTCTTAAGGGCGCGGCTTATTTGTTGTAGGGTTTGTTCCGTTGGTTTCATAACGAATAGTTTTTTTATTTTAATGCAAAGATAATGCAAATCGAGTGCAGAATCATCAAGCTTGCTTGAATGTTATGCCGAGATGCAGCTTATCTTATGCAAATATACTTGAAAATACGGAAACCGCAAATAAAAATGTGCTTATTTTTTAGAAAATTCAAAAATATAGTATTAACTTTGCAATGATTTGGAATCACTTTGATGATCCTTTGTTTAATAGCGGTATGAAACAGAGAATACACAAGGAAGGCATTGTAGAATATGTGGAAGGCAACAGGATAGGAGTTCGGCTCTCAACCTCTTCCTCGTGTGAAGGCTGTAAGATGCATGGCAGTTGTCAAGCCATACGATGTGAGGGCATGTTGGTAACGGTGGAAAGTTGCGATGCTGCCCAGTATCATGTGGGCGACAAAGTAAGGGTCGGTTTGGCATTAGAGAGAGCCGTTTATTCCTTAGGCTTGGCGTTCGGTTTGCCAATGGCCATACTCTTATGTGTGGTTGTACTCGTGTTTTGGGCAACGGCACATGAGGCCTTAGCGGCCTTAGCGGGAATAGCGGCCTTGTTGCCATATTATATATGTGTATATTGTTTGCGAAGAAAGGTGAGCAAGTGGGTGGCCATGGAAATAGCTTAATACAAGAATAATTATGAGTGATATGATGATTGCGGTTGGAGTATTAGGGTGCGTGGCGCTGGTAGCAGCGGTCGTACTTTATACCGTATCGCGTAAATTCTCGGTAAAGGAGGATGAAAGGATAGGAAAGGTGTTATCGTGCCTTCCTGGAGCCAATTGTGGCGGATGCGGTTATGCAGGATGTCAGGCATTGGCCGAGGCCTTTGTCAAAGGAGCCGACAAGGGGAGCATTGCCGGATTGTCGTGCCCGGTAGGTGGGGCAGAGGCTATGGCAAAGATAGCTGAGGTGTTGGGCATTCAAGCCGAGACGGGCGAGCCACGTGTAGCAGTTGTGCGTTGCAACGGTTCTTGTGAGCATCGCCCTCAAGTGGCTGTTTACGATGCTTTGGCCACCTGTGCTTCCATGCACGCCACCTGTGCGGGTGAATCAGCATGCGGCTATGGCTGTTTGGGTTGTGGTGATTGCGTGCGCGCATGCCAGTTCGGGGCTTTGCACATCAATGCCTTGACTGGCCTTCCGGAAGTAGATGAAACACGCTGCACGGCATGTGGCAGTTGCGTAAAGGCATGTCCGCGACATATCATCACCTTGAGAAAACAAGGCCCTAAGAACCGGAAAGTTTATGTGCGTTGTATGAATATGGACAAAGGTGCTGTTGCCCGCAAAGCCTGTAATGTGGCTTGCATAGGGTGTGGCAAATGTGCCAAGGTTTGTAAGTTCGACGCCATTACCGTTACGGGGCATTTGGCTTCTGTTGATGATACGAAATGCCGGTTGTGCACAAAGTGCGTGGATGAATGTCCTACGGGTGCCCTATGTAAAGTGAACTTTCCCATTAAGAAAAAGCAAGAAGCATGAAAATACAGACATTTCGAATTGGCGGTGTGCATCCCGACGAGTGCAAGCTTACCGCTGAAAAACCAACGCAGGTGGCTCCGTTGCCTCAACAAGCCATCTTCCCCTTGTCGCAGCATATTGGCGCTCCAGCCAAAGCTGTTGTCAAAAAGGGCGATGCTGTTAAAGTGGGTACACTGATTGCGGAGGCAGGCGGCTTTGTGTCTGCCCCTATTTTCTCGTCGGTTTCCGGTACCGTTGTGAGTGTCGATACAGCCATCGATGCCACGGGCTACAGAAAACCGGCCATCATCATTAAAGTGGAAGGTGATGAGTGGGAGCCGTCTATTGATCGCTCAGACACGTTGGAAACGGTAGAAGGCCATCCTGAGCTCACGCCAGAAACTATTGTGGAGCGTGTGCGTGAGGCAGGTATTACGGGAATGGGTGGAGCCGGGTTCCCCACGCATGTGAAACTTTCTCCGCCTCCCACAATGCAGGTTACTTGCGTCATTCTCAATGGTGTGGAATGTGAGCCGTATATCACCTCCGACTATCGACTGATGATGGAGCATGCAGATGAAATCCTGGAGGGTTTACGCCTGCTCATGAAAGCAGCGAAGGTGACAAAAGGCTATATTGGCATTGAAGACAACAAGCCCCAGGCCATTGCCCTTTTGCAAGAAAAAACAGCCCACGACGAAGCCATAACGATTGTGCCCCTTGCCAAGAAATATCCTCAGGGAGGAGAGAAACAGCTGGTGGATGCCGTGATAGGCAGACAGGTGCCGGCTCCTCCTGCCATTCCGGCCAACGTGGGTGCCATTGTGCAGAATGTAGGCACTGCTTTTGCCGTATATCAAGCGGTTATGAAGCATAAGCCGCTCTTTGAACGTTACACCACGGTTACGGGAAAGGTGCTCAGCGCTCCTGCAAACTATCTTGTCAGGATGGGAACTCCCTTCGGGCAACTCATTGCATTGTGTGGCGGTCTTCCTGAAGGCGAGCACAAGGTGCTTGCTGGAGGACCCATGATGGGCAAGTCGGTGGTATCGCTCGATGTGCCTGTGAGCAAAGGCACCAATTCCATTACCGTGTTGAGTGGTGCCGATGCGCGCCGCAAACCCGTTCAGCCATGCATTCGCTGTGCCAAATGTGTCGACGCCTGTCCGATGGGATTGGAACCTTATCTCATAGCCACTCTTTCCGCCAACCAACTGTATGAACGGGCAGAACAGGAAAGCATCGTGTCGTGCATTGCTTGTGGAAGTTGCCAGTTCACATGTCCTTCCCATCGTCCTATCCTTGACAATATCCTGTTGGGTAAGGCCAAGGTGATGGAGATAATTAAAAACCGAAACAAAAAATGAAAATGAACAAACTGATCGTTTCGTTATCGCCCCATGCGCATGGTACCGATTCGGTAGAGCGCAACATGTATGGCGTCATCATTGCCTTACTGCCCACCTTGTTGGTGTCGTTTTGCTATTTTGGCTTAGGCTCTCTTGTTGTGTGTGCCACAAGTGTGGCTGCCTGCATGTTCTTTGAATGGGCCATAGCCAAATACCTCATGCATCGGCAACCCACGCTCGCCGATGGGTCGGCCATGATCACGGGTTTGTTGTTAGGACTGAATCTGCCCAGCAACTTCCCTGTTTGGATGATTCTGGTGGGAGCCCTCGTTGCCATAGGAATTGGCAAAATGTCGTTTGGCGGATTGGGGTGCAATCCTTTTAATCCCGCCATTGTGGCACGTTGTTTCCTGTTGGTGAGTTTCCCTGTTGCCATGACCTCATGGCCCAAGGCTGGACAATGGCTCAGCTATACCGATGCCACCACGGGCGCCACACCACTGAGTGTGATGCAGGCCGCCATCAAGTCGGGCGATGCTTCCGTGTTGTCACAACTCCCGAGTTCTGTCAACATGTTGCTGGAACCCTTGTCAACAGGTTATGGCGCTGGTTCCATAGGCGAGGTGAGTGTTGTCGCATTGTTGGTAGGCCTTGCGTATATGTTGTGGCGTCGCATCATTACCTGGCACATTCCCGTTTCCATTCTCCTCACGGTAGGCATCTTGTCGGCTTTGCTGCATTGGGCCAATCCCATCTATGCCCATCCGTTGCAGGTGTTAATGAGTGGCGGTTTGTTGCTGGGCGCTATTTTCATGGCCACCGACTATGTTACATCTCCTATGACCCGACGTGGCCAACTCATTTATGGCGTGGCTATAGGTGCCCTCACCATCATCATCCGCAATTGGGGAAGTTTCCCTGAAGGCATGTCGTTTGCCATATTGATTATGAATGCCTTCACGCCACTCATTAACTTTTATGTTAAACCAAAAAGATTTGGGGAGGTAGCAAAATGAAAAAACTCGACTCTTCGTTGCGCAATATGGTTGTTGTGCTGGTTGCCGTAGCCATGGTTACGGGCGGATTGCTGGCCACCGTAAACCGTTTCACGGCAGAACCCATTCGTGAGCAAGCCGCCAAGATGCTGGCCGAAGGTATCAGAAAGGTAATGGGTGGTCAGGAAGTAGAGGTGATGTCGGCAGATACCCTTCATCTGACCATCGACAAGAAAGATGCCACCTTCGTTCTTCATAAGGTGAAAGGTGGCGGTGCCGCTGTTGAAAGCAGCACTATGGGTTATGGTGGTGCGCTCCGTGTGTTGGTAGGCTTCTCTCCCGAAGGAACCATTTTGGGTTATACAGTGCTTCAACATGCCGAGACACCGGGTTTGGGTGCACAAGCCGGTGAGTGGTTTCAGTCGGGTAAGAAAGGGAACATCATCGGGCGGTCGGCAGCCGCTTCCCCGCTCACCGTCCGTAACGATGGTGGCGATGTCGATGCCATCACCGCATCAACCATCACCTCTCGGGCTTTCCTCAAAGCCATCAATCAAGCGTATCAAGCCTTTCGCACGTCGGAGGCCAATTTAACAACCAAGCAGCAATAATGGTATGAACTATAGCGATATTATTAAAAGAGGTATCATAAAGGACAACCCCACGTTTGTCCTCTTGTTGGGCATGTGTCCCACTTTGGCCACCACCTCAAGTGCCTTCAATGGCATGTCGATGGGCTTGGCCACCATGGCAGTGCTCATCTGTACCAATTTTGTCATTTCATGTATCAAGCAACTCACCCCCGACAAGGTGCGAATCCCGGTCTTTGTGGTTGTCATTGCCACCTTTGTCACCATTCTGCAGCTCTTGGTCAAGGCATACCTGCCCGAGGTTGACAAAAGTCTGGGAATCTTCATCCCGTTGATAGTTGTCAACTGCATCATCTTAGGGCGTGCCGAAGCCTTTGCTTGCAAAAACACCCCTTTGGCAAGTGTATGCGATGGCATTGGCATTGGATTGGGTTTCACCTTGGCCCTGACGTTGTTGGGAGCTGTGCGTGAGATTTTAGGAGCAGGCAGCATCTTGGGCATTCCACTCTTGCCCGACACTACGCATGTGTTGCTCTTTGTGCTTCCTCCCGGAGCCTTTATCACGTTGGGTTATCTTGTTGCCATTTTCAATCGTATCAAAAAATCCTAAGCTATGGAATATTTATTGATATTTATCTCTGCCGTCTTCGTCAACAACATCATATTCTCGCAGTTTCTGGGAATATGTCCGTTCCTCGGTGTGTCGAAAAAAATAGAAACAGCCTTGGGCATGGGCATGGCTGTGGCCTTTGTGCTTACCCTCTCGACGGTGGTTACCTATCTCCTGCAATACTATTTGCTCACACCCCTGCATCTGGAGTATTTGCAAACATTGGCCTTTATCCTGGTCATCGCATCCCTGGTGCAGATGGTGGAAATCATTCTCAAGAAAGTATCTCCCGCCTTGTATCAGGCGCTGGGCATCTTCTTACCTCTCATCACCACCAACTGTGCGGTGCTTGGTGTGGCCATCCTTGTCATTCAGAAGGAGTTCTCGCTCATTGAGAGTATTGTCTACGCCTTCTCTACTGCTTTAGGTTTTGCCCTCGCCTTGACTGTATTCGCCGGTTTGCGCGAGCAATTGTCGTTGGTCAATGTACCGAAAGGCATGCGTGGCATTGCCATTGTCATGATTGTAGCGGGCTTGCTCAGTTTGGCCTTTATGGGCTTTGGCGGTGTCGATGGAGGCTTGCGCAGCGTTTTCGGATTAGATGTGTAACGCGCATATCCTTAGGTGAGGTATAATCCTATAGCATCATCCTTAGGTGAGAAATCGTCGTATGGTGATGACCTTAGGCGGATGTATTTTTAAAAAAGGAAAACTTTTAACTACATACACAATCGATTATGAAACAAACAATTTTAGTAACAGGTGGAACTGGTTTTATCGGTTCTCACACCACGGTAGAACTTATTGAGGCAGGTTACAAGGTTGTCATTGTCGACAACCTGTCGAACTCAAACATTCATGTACTCGACGGTATTGAGAAGATAACAGGTGTTCGCCCCGATTTTGAGCAGGTTGACTTGCGCGATATGGAGGCAACAGAGAATGTGTTCAAGAAATACCCCGACATTCAAGGCATTATACACTTTGCAGCATCAAAGGCGGTAGGCGAAAGTGTGCAGAAGCCCTTGCTCTACTATCGCAATAACATCGTGTCACTGGTTAACCTGTTGGAACTCATGCCTAAATACAATGTAAAAGGCATTATCTTCTCTTCTTCATGCACCGTGTATGGGCAACCGAAACCAGAGAACCTGCCTGTAACGGAAGATGCTCCTCACCAGAAGGCCACATCGCCCTATGGCAATACCAAGGAGGTTAACGAACAGATTATTTACGACTACATTCAGAGTGGAGCTCCCATCAAGAGCGTTGTCTTGAGATATTTCAACCCTATCGGAGCGCACCCCTCTGCCTTGATTGGCGAATTGCCCAATGGTGTGCCCAACAACCTGATTCCTTTCGTTACACAAACGGCTATGGGCATCCGCAAGGAACTCACCATCTTCGGTAATGACTACGACACACCCGATGGCACCTGTATCCGCGACTATATCTATGTGGTTGATTTGGCCAAAGCGCATGTGGCTGCCATGGCACGCGTGCTTGACCAAGACACCGAGGCCATTGAATATTTCAATGTAGGTACCGGAAGCGGCAATTCCACACTCGAAATTGTTACCACTTTCGAAAAAGCCACAGGCGTGAAGGTGAACTGGAAGTATGGTCCTCGTCGTGAAGGCGACATCGAGAAGATTTGGGGCGATTGCAGCAAAGCCAACAATGTGTTGGGTTGGAAGGCCGAATCGCCACTCGAGGATGTGCTTGCCAGTGCCTGGAAGTGGCAGGTTAAGTTGCGTGAGGATGGCGTGATGTAATGCCTCGGGCAACCGCTATGTAGATTTTCAATCCTCCTGCCATTCCTTTGCAAGGAAATGCAGGAGGATTTGTTTTGTAATCCTATTTTTATTATATTTGCAAGATGAAACCAATCC
>CAMAMZ010000103.1 GCA_945837185.1 uncultured Bacteroidales bacterium
GTTTAATAAGCCAATTGTGCCTCGGTTATGCAGGAAAGTACTTCTTGAAGATACTTGCGGGCTTCCCAACGTGCCATAGGAAGGTCGTGCAACAAATAATTGCCACAGTCTTCCGGTGCCGCACCCGGTATGTCGCCCTCAAATTCTGCTATAAAACGGAAGGTATCTTGCATGAGTGTAACGATGTCGCGACTCTCCAAATGGCCCCGTAGCAACAGATAGCAACCAGTAAGGCAACCCATTGGGCCCCAATAGATGATACGGTCGCGCCATGTAGGGTCGTTGCGCAAGTAGGTAGCCGCTAAGTGTTCAATGGTGTGAAGGGCACCCGGATGGAGTGCAGGTTCGCGATTCGGTTCCTTCATACGGATGTCGAAGGTTGTGATGCACGCATCACCCACTTCATCCCGACGACTTACATAAATGCCCCGTAAGAGTTTATTGTGATCGATAGTAAAACTGGGTATCTTTTCCATTGTTTCTGTTCTTTTTGTGAAGAAGTGAGACGGAGAACCCTTATGGTTGCTCCCGTATAAAAAATCAATAATCTGTAAACCTATAAAATGTTATAAATCCGACAAGAGTTGGCGGACCACTTGGAATGACGTGTCGGCCAAACGTTCCCAAAAGTCATAGTACTGTGCTGCTTTATGGTCGCTCAACGGAATGTCGCTGATGAGGCGCAAGGAAGCAAAGGGTATTTGGAAATCATGACATACGTGTGCGATGGCACAACTCTCCATGTCTACGGCCATTGCCTCAGGGAAATGTGAAAGAATTTCCCGCATCTTGTCGGCCGAGTCAACAAACCAATCACCGGTAACTATTAGTCCGGGGCGAAGCGTTGCCGCTGTTTCCACCTTCATAAGCGTATCGAGTAGGAGAGGAGAAGCCTCATACCGAGCAGGTTGTCCTAAAAGTTGACCGTAGGCACACTCGCTGCCACAGTACACATCATGGTATACAAAGGAAGTGCCCACTACCATCTCACCCACATGAAGGGAAATGTCGGCTCCTCCTGCCACACCCGTAGAAAGGACGACATCTGGTTGGCAATGGGTGATGAGTTGGGTGGTGCCCATAGCCGCATTCACTTTGCCAATGCCACATTGTTGCAGCACAACGTCATGTTTGCCGATTCTTCCGGTGAGCAATGGTTTACCATTAATGTTTACGGTGTGGCCGTCTTGCAATAAAGCTGTGAGTTGTGCAAGCTCCTTCTCCATGGCCACGATGATGCCTATTTTCATTGCTTTTATAATATGTTGCGTGATTTAATGATGCAAATTTACAAAAAAACTCTCAAAACCGCGATAGGAAAAATACAGAAAAACAGAGGATTGTTTGACAGAAAGAAATAAAAGCACTATCTTTGTAGCTGTATTTTGCAATCAAATAATGGAAACTTTGAAAAAATATGGGCTCGATATAGCAGCCCTTTTGCTGTTCGTAGTAATTTCTTTTGCTTACTTCATGCCAGCCGATATAGAAGGAAGGATTCTCTATCGGCATGACGCATCGGCCGGTAGAGGAGCCGGACAAGAACAGAGTCTGTATCATGCCCGCACCGGTGAGGTGTCGAGATGGACCAATGCCACCTTTGGTGGAATGCCCACCTACCAGACAGCACCCTCCTATACCAGTTCGAATGGACTGTCGAAAGTGATGGACGCATATCATCTGTGGCTGCCCGACAATGTGTGGTATGTCTTTGCCTATTTGTTGGGCTTCTATATCCTCCTGCGTGCTTTCGATTTCCGCAAAGAACTGGCTGTGCTCGGTTCTATCATATGGGCCTTCTCTTCCTACTTCTTCATCATCATCGCCGCCGGACATATCTGGAAGGTGATGGCACTGGCCTATCTCCCTCCGATGATAGCGGGTATCGTGATGGCCTATCGAGGCAAGTATCTCGGTGGATTGATTCTGACAGCTGTATTCACAGCGTTTGAAATCAAGGCCAACCACGTGCAGATGACCTACTATTACCTCTTCCTGATTTTGTTCATGGTGATCGCCTTTGCTGTGGAAGCTGTACGCAACAAAACGCTGCCCCAATTCTTCAAGGCCAGTGCAGCCTGTTTGGTAGGTGCTTTGTTGGGTGTGTGCATCAACCTGAGCAACCTATATCATACTTGGCAATATGGTCAGGAGAGCATGCGAGGAAAGAGCGAATTGGTCAAGAAGAATACCGCCAATCAAACCAACAGCGGACTGGACAGGGATTATATCACCCAATGGAGCTACGGCATTGATGAAACATGGACGTTCCTGGTGCCCAATGCCAAAGGTGGCGCTTCTGTGCCTTTGGCCGCCAGCAAGACCGCTATGGAAAAGGCTAATGCGGAGTTCTATCCCGTCTATCAGCAGATGGGGCAATATTGGGGTAACCAGCCTGGCACAAGCGGTCCGGTATATGTGGGAGCCTTCGTGCTGATGCTGTTCTTCTTGGGATGTTTTATTGTGAAAGGGCCTATGAAGTGGGCTTTGATAGCAGCTACAGTACTCTCTATTCTCCTCTCATGGGGTCGCAACTTCATGCCTTTTACCGATTTCTTCCTCGATTACGTACCTTTGTATGCAAAGTTCCGTACAGTGGCTTCCATCTTGGTAGTGGCAGAGTTTACCATTCCCTTATTGGCTATGATGGCTTTGAAACGTGTGGTGGAAGAACCTGAGTTGTTGAAGAAGCAGATGAAATGGCTGGTTGTGAGCTTCGTACTGACAGGTGGTATGGCCCTGCTGTTCGCCTTAATGCCCTCTGTGTTCTTCTCTTCTTTTGTTTCTTCAGCTGAGGTTGCCGCTATCCAGCAGATTCCGGCAGAGTATCAGGCACCCCTGTTGGCCAACCTTACGGAAATGCGGCAGGCTGTGTTTACGGCCGACTGCTGGAGGTCGTTCTGGATTATCGTGGCTGGAACCCTCTTCCTCCTTCTCTTCCTCATGGGTAAATGGAGTGCCCGATGGATGATTGGCGCCCTGACTATCCTCTGTTTGGGTGATATGTGGGCTGTGAACAAACGCTATCTCAACGACGAGATGTTTGTAGAGAAGAGTGTGCGCGATACACCGCAACCGATGACGGCTACCGACCGGCAGATTCTGGAAGACAAGAGTTTGGACTATCGCGTGCTCAACCTCGCTTCCAATACCTTCAACGAAAACGAAACATCCTACTATCATAAGAGTATTGGTGGCTATCATGCTGCTAAGCTGCGCAGGTATCAAGAGATGATAGAGGCGTATATCCAGCCGCAGATGTCGGCCATCCTGCCTGCCATCAGTGAGGCATCCGGTGATATGACCAAGGTGAATGGCGATTCTATCTATCCTGTGCTCAACATGCTCAATGCCAAATATTTCATCCTGCCGTTGCAGGGCGGACAGACCGTACCCTTACGCAACCCGTATGTATATGGCAACGCATGGTTCGTTGACCGCATCCGCTATGTAAACAATGCCAATGAGGAACTGGATGCTGTGGGACAACTCGATTTGAGACATGAAGCCGTAGCCGATGCGCGATTCCGTGAAATATTAGGTGAGGCTGCCGAGCAACAAGGGCAGTCGGTTGTGAAGATAACAGCCTATGAGCCCAATTGCCTCAGCTATGATGTGCAGAGCGACAAAGGCGGTGTGCTCGTCTTCTCAGAAGTGTTCTATCCCGGTTGGACCGCCACGGTGGATGGCCAGCCGACAGAAGTGGGACGCGTAAACTATATCCTCCGAGCCATACAGATTGCTCCTGGTAAGCATAAGGTGGAACTCAGCTTCTTCCCCAAGACTGTGCAAACCACAGAAACGATAGCCTATGTTGCTTATGTCTTGTTGGCATTACTGATTTGTGTTGTATTGTTCATCCGCTATAAAAATAAAAAATGAAAAAACTATTGTCGTTGCCGCCTAATCTGGTGAGCTGTTTCCATAAAGTAACAGGCCTCTCACCCGAGGAATGGTATTGCACCAACGACCCTGTAGGTCGCAAGTTGGGTTCTGGAGGAGGTACCGCATGGCTATTGCGGTCGTGTTATGAGGCTGAGAATCAAGGTGAGGATTTCGATACATGGTTAGCAGCAGACCGCCGTTTGCTGCTCCATGCCGGCGGACAGAGTCGTCGCTTGCCTGCTTATGCTCCTTCAGGAAAGGTGCTCACACCGATTCCCGTGTTCCGTTGGGAGCGTGGACAGTCGTTGTCGCAGGATTTGCTGTCACTGCAAGTCCCTCTTTACCAGCGTATCATGGATCAGGCACCCGCTTCTTTGCGTACGATGGTGGTGAGTGGTGACGTTTATATTCGTGCAACAGAAGCTTTGCAACCCATTCCCGATGTCGATGTGGTGTGCTACGGATTATGGCTTGGACCAGAGATAGCCAAGGATCACGGTGTGTTTGTTTCGTCTCATCAATCGCCGGAAGAATTGAAGTGTATGTTGCAAAAACCCTCCATGCAAACGTTGGGGCAGTTGCAAAAAGAACATTTCTATCTCACCGACATCGGTATATGGCTGTTCTCCGACCATGCTGTCAAGGTGTTGATGAAGCGTGCCATGAAAGATGGGGAGGTTATCAACTACGATATGTATGGTGAGTTCGGTTGCTGTCTGGGCACTGACCCTGTCATGGCCGACGAGGAGGTGAATACGCTGCGTGTGGCTATTTTGCCCTTGCCTGGTGGCGAGTTTTATCATTTTGGTACCTCGCACGAGATAGTGTCGTCTACTTTGGCCATTCAGAACCTGGTCAACGACCAGCGTGAAATCATGCACCACTCGCTTAAGCCCCATCCCTCTATGTTCTTGCAAAATTCGCAGGTAGCGGTAAAGATTCGTGAGGATAACCAGCAGCTTTGGGTGGAAAATAGTTGTGTGGGAGCGCAATGGCAGTTGGCCAACCATCATATCATAACGGGTGTGCCCACAAACGACTGGAGTGTGCATCTGACAAGTGGCCAGTGTGTGGACATTGTGCCGATAGGTGAGAATGGCTATGTGGTGCGCCCCTATGGCTTTAACGATATGTTCCGTGGTCCCATAGCCGATACTTCCGTCTGCTATTTGGGGCAGCCTTTCGTAGAGTGGGCTCAACAGCATGGCATAGAATGGCAAAGTCTGGAGGGAAAAGAAGACTTGCAAGCCACACGTCTCTTCCCCGTGTGTGAGCATGTAGATGAGATGGGCGTGGTGCTGCGTTGGATGTTGGGCGAAACCCAACTGGAAGAAGGCAGGTTGTTATGGGAGCGTGCCCCCAAACTGAGTGCCGATGAGATTTCCGCACAAGCCAACTTGGTGCGCCTCACACAGCAAAGGGCCTTGTTTAGAGCAGCCAACTGGCGTTTGTTGGCAGACAACTATTCCCATAGCGTGTTCTATCAGATAGACCTGGACGATGCTGCCCACGAGTTTGTGAACCATCAGATTCCTTTGCCCAAACCCCTGCCAGAGCATGTACCCTTGCTTACCCGGATCCACGATGCCATGTTCCGCAGCGAAGTGGAACAGTTGGCAGGGCGAGATGGCAGCGCCTATGAAGAGCGGGCTTTTAGCTTGTTGCGTCAAGGAATCAGCGATTCTGCCGTTGTTGATTTGCAGTCACCCAGCCTGTCGGTATATAGCGACCAGATTGTGTGGGGACGAAGTCCTGTGCGCATCGATATAGCCGGTGGTTGGACCGATACACCTCCTTTCAGTCTGATGGAAGGTGGCAATGTAATCAATTTCGCCATAGAACTCAATGGGCAACCTCCTTTGCAAACGTTTGTCAAACCCTGTAAGGAGCATCATATTATCTTGCGCAGTATCGACTTAGGTGCTTCTGAAGTCATCCATACCTATGAGGAATTGGCCGATTTCCATCATGTAGGCAGTCCGTTCTCTATTCCTAAGGCAGCACTTGCTTTGGCGGGCTTCCTTCCTCGTTTCTCTGCCCGTCATTATGCGTCATTGCAAGCGCAGTTGCAAGCCTTTGGCTCCGGTATAGAGGTTACCTTGCTCTCGGCCATACCGGCAGGTTCCGGCTTGGGCACCAGTAGTTTGTTGGCATCAACGGTATTGGGGGCTCTCAATGATTTCTGTGGCTTGTCGTGGGACAAACGCGAGATAGGCAACCGTACATTGATTCTTGAGCAGTTGCTCACCACCGGTGGTGGTTGGCAAGACCAGTTTGGCGGGTTATTGCCCGGTGTGAAACTGCTGCAAACAGCTAAAGGCTTTGCGCAGAATCCTGTAGTACGGTGGTTACCTTCCTCGCTCTTCACCCATCCCGAATACCGCGATTGCCACCTATTATATTATACAGGTATAACGCGCACGGCAAAGACTATCTTGGCCGAGATTGTGCGGAAGATGTTCTTGAACCAACACGAGGAACTGGCACTGCTACGCGAAATGAAACGCCACACCATGGAGATGTTCGAGGCCATCCAGCGTGCCCGCTTCACCGAGATGGGACAGTTGGTGCGTCGCACATGGCAGCATAACCAATTGCTCGACAGCGGTACCAATCCTCCCGAGGTGCAGCAGCTCACGGCACTTATCGATGATTTGTGTCTGGGCTATAAGTTACCGGGTGCGGGTGGAGGAGGCTATTTGTATATGATAGCCAAAGACCCGGAGGCTGCCCACCGCATCCGTCATATTCTCGATACCCATCGTCGTCATCCCAACGCACGTTTTGTGGATATGACACTTAGTGAAAGTGGCTTACAGATTAGCAGGAGTTGATACCAACTCCTGTTTTTTTTGAGGGATATGGAGAGGTTTTTAACGCTTTTGTTGTATGGCGTATTGCAGTAATATGAATAATTATCCACTATCAAGATAAAGGCTGTGACGGCTTCACTTTGAAAGGAAATAGTTCTTTTTTTTACGTGTTTTTTACGCATGAAAGAAAAAAACACTGATTTTCAACTTTTTTGTTGCAGGATTCTACGACTTTTGTTAACTTTGCCCCCGTTTTTATATTCTTTTATTAATAACATAACGTAAAGGCAAATGCAAAGAATTGTATTATCATTGATGCTTCTCATTGCCAGCGTTACCTCTTCTTTTGTTATGGCACAGGACCAGAAACTGTCCCTCAACTTCAAGAATGAAACGCTTGTGGAAGTATTCAAGAAGCTGGAAGCAGCTTCAGACTATCGCTTTGTAGTGGATTGCGATGCCAGCAAGTATAGGGTAACAGGCAACCTGAAGAATGAGTCGTTCTTCACGGTGCTGAACTATGCACTGTCGGGCACACCTCTCGGTTATTCTGTAAGTGGAAAGCAGATTACGGTAATCGAGAAAGCAGTCATGGGACAAGGCAATCGTGTATCAGGTGTGGTAGTATCCGCTACGGATGGTGAACCGCTTGTTGGTGCGCAGGTGCGCTTGGAAGGAACCA
>CAMAMZ010000104.1 GCA_945837185.1 uncultured Bacteroidales bacterium
AACGTGGGAACTACGAACGATAAACTTGGAAAGCATTGGGGAAGAAACTGGAAGGATGAAGAATGAAAACATGTAGGAGGAAGAAGAAAAAGATGAGAAAAAAAGGAAAAAATTTTGCTAATTTCACAAAGAACACTTAATTTTGCACTCGTTAATATAAACGAGAGTAGAAGTAGCTATAAAAGTTTGATTACACATTATACGTAAGTATATGGTTTTCAACACATAATAAAAGGGGTTAGCAGCGACGGAAAGCCTGTTTGGCTTTTATACAAAGAAGGATTTTTTACACGATTGCAGAAGGAGCATCATTGCAAAAACAGCACATCGGTAATGTGATAATGGATAACAAATCAATCATATGTGTGGAATAGTAGGATACATTGGAAAACGAAGAGCATACGACATGCTCGTTCAGGGGTTGCACAGACTGGAATACAGAGGATATGATAGTGCTGGAGTGGCCATAGTGAAAAACGATGGTGCCTTGAATGTATGCAAGGCCAAAGGCAAAGTGCTAAACTTAGAGGAGAAGGCAGCCTCGGCAGATGTTGAAGGCTTCCTTGGTATAGCCCATACCCGATGGGCCACACACGGAGAACCCAACGATGTGAATGCGCATCCGCAGGTGTCAGAAAGTGGTAAGATTGCCTTGGTGCACAACGGCACGATAGAAAACTATGCTGTGCTGAAAAAGGCATTGGTGCAACACGGACGGCAATTCAAATCAGAAACCGACACCGAGGTATTGGTGCAACTCATTGAATATGTGCAGGAAAGCAACGGTTGCTGTTTGTATGAGGCAGTAAAAGAAGCATTGGCACAAGTGGAAGGAGCGTATGCCATTGCCGTAGTGGAACAAGGCGCCCCCGACACACTCATTGCAGCAAGGAAAGCCAGTCCGTTGGTTATTGGAATTGGTGAGGGAGAGACTTTTATCGCCTCCGACGCAACACCCATAGTGGGCTATACCGACAAGGTAGTGTATCTGAAGGACAATGAGATTGCCACCATCAAACAAGGTGGAAAGGTAGAGATTGAGTCGCTGTTGGATGGCAAAGCCTCAAAGCTCGACATCAAGAAGTTGAAAATGAGTGTGGAGCAGTTGGAAAAAGGCGGCTATGAGACATTCATGCTGAAGGAGATTTTCGAACAGCCCGAAACATTGACCGACTGCATACGTGGCCGTATCACCGACGACTGCCGCAAGATCATTCTGTCGGGCGTCATCGAGAACAAAGAACGCTTTGTGCATGCCAACCGTATCGTGATAGTGGCTTGCGGCACCTCATGGCATGCCGCACTGATAGGAAAACACGTGATACAAGAGATGTGCAACATTTCGGTGGAAGTAGAATATGCCTCAGAATTCCGTTACGGCTGTCCGTATATCACGAAAGATGATGTAGTGATAGCCATTTCGCAATCGGGCGAGACAGCCGATACGCTTGCCGCCATACAACTGGCGCGAAGCAAGGGTGCCTTTGTGTATGGCATCTGCAACGTCGTGGGAGCCTCTATTCCCAGAAACACCGATTCAGGCACTTACATCCATGTAGGTCCTGAGATAGGCGTGGCCTCCACAAAGGCATTTACAGGACAGGTGACGGTGCTGACCCTCCTTGCCCTCTGCGTGGGACAGATGCGTGGAACGGTGGAGGAAGCAACCGTAGAACGGATAGCACGGGAGTTGAAGAAGGTGCCCACCTATATTAAAGAGGTATTGGGACTGGCTGACACCATCAAAGACCTTTCGAAGATATACACCTACGCCCGCAATTTCCTTTACCTCGGTCGTGGCTACAACTACCCCACTGCCCTTGAGGGTGCGTTGAAGCTGAAGGAAATATCCTATATCCACGCTGAAGGTTACCCTGCCGCGGAAATGAAGCACGGACCTATTGCGCTTGTTGACAGCGAGATGCCTACCGTGGTCATTGCTCCCACCGACTCGCTGTATGATAAGATTATCAGCAATGTACGACAAGTGAAGGCTCGTGGCGGTAAGGTGGTAGCCATCATCACCAAGGGAAATGAAACGATGAAAGACATCGCCGACCATTGCCTTGAAGTGCCCGATGTGCCCGAATGTCTCACCCCGCTCGTTGTTTCCGTTCCCTTGCAGTTGCTGGCCTATTATATCGCCATCAACAAAGACAGGAATGTTGACCAGCCACGAAACCTCGCGAAGTCTGTTACCGTAGAATAATATATGGCAGACTCTCCTCCTCATCGCCTTATGCCTTGAGGCAGGTATGCCATACTCGTAATCCATTGATGGGGCACGGCAACCACTATGGTTGTCCATGCCCCATCAATGGATTTTAGGGTGACCCAAAAAGCTGATAGCGGACTGAGCAAGGACACTCAGTCATCCTCAAACATCCCCTTAAACCATTTCAGTTCCTCATACGTCTGGTTGATATCTTCATAACCAATATCAAAACACTTATCTACCACCCGCGGCTTATCGGCCAACGAATGCGTAAACAACCAATCGTATGTTTTCTGTAAATAAAAGAGCCGCACCAATATGCCATGCGAACCGTTTTCCAACCAATCATACCGCAGCAAATCGGCTGTTTGCCGTGCTTGCAGAAACTCCACGATACGCTTGGATTGCTGAATCGACACCGCCCTATCCGCCGTGCCGTGCATAATCCATAACGGCACCTTTCCCAATCCCTCCGGATTACTGAAAGAACATCCGCCACAGAGCGCCATGGCAGCAGCCACCTTCTCGGGATAGGTAGCCACAAAATCCATCGTGCCATAGCCACCCAAACTCATTCCCAATACATAAACACGGGTAGTATCCACCGCATAGTTCGCTTCCACCCAATCTATCAGTTCCTTGATTTTCTGCGGTTTCCACGCACCTCCTGAGTTTTGGGGAGCCAACACCAAAGCAGGCACTACCTTTCCCCGCTCTATGGCATCCAACACCCCATATCGCCGCACCCTATCCAGGTTCCTGCCACACAAACTGGCACCATGCAGAAACACCAGCAATGGCATGCGATGCGCTTCCGCTTCGTAGTCAGCCGGTGTATACATCCAGAAATTATAATTGCCACGCACCTTACCCTTGAATGCGGCAAATTTTCCTTTCCCTATTGATTGTGCATGCAACGCACCCACCATTGCAAAAGCACAAAGCCAAAGCAGTATTTTTCTCTTCATAAAAGCAAAATTAATACTTTTCTTTCAAAAATCAACGAAAAAGATTGCTATTTCAGCATTTTGGATTATCTTTGCATAAATTGCATATCAGCACAGCACCCAAACCAACTGGTTGAACCTGCATTCCTGTTTTATTATCATTTCACTAATAAAAAAAAGCGGCATCTTAGCACCGCACGAAAAACTATTTTTCTATGAGGATCAAAGCCTTGTTTTTTGACATTGATGGCACCTTGGTGAGTTTCCAAACCCATCGCATCCCGGCATCTACCATAGAGGCTTTGGAAAAGGCGAAAGCCAACAACATTCGCATTTTCATCTCTACAGGTCGTCCTATCAGCATCATCACCAATCTCACCCCCATCCAATCCCTGATAGATGGGTACATCACCGCCAATGGCGCCTACTGCTTCACATCACAGCACACCATCAGTATCCATCCGATGGACAAAAGCGACGTGATCCGTATGATAGAAGATGCCAACGAACGCGACTATCCCGTCATCATAGCAGGCGAACGCACACTGGTCATCCACAACCGCAAACCTATTGTTGACGACATTTTTTCCTCCTATCTGCACGTCACCAACATCGACTATAGCAAAACATTCCACGATGTAAAAGAAGAGCACATCCTACAACTCACCGCCTTTGTCAACAAACAGCAAGAACAAGCTATAGCCTCCCAAATGCCACACAGTTCCTTTACCCGTTGGCACCCTCTTTTTGCCGACATCATCCACCGCAACATCAGCAAGGCCAATGGTCTGGAGGAAATTGCAAAAGCCTTAGATTTGCGGCTCGAAGAGACAATGGCCTTTGGCGATGGCGGCAACGACATTCCTATCCTCCACAAAGCAGGGATAGGAGTGGCCATGGGCAATGCCTCCGACGATGTGAAGGCCCAAGCCGATTACATCACCACCTCTGTCGATGAAGATGGAGTATGGAACGCACTTCGGCATTTTAACCTTATCCCATAAAGGGTGAAATGCGCAACGCTCCGTTTTTTTCTTCCCTTCCATGAAAAAAAAGTCTGCTACAAGAATCTATTTCAGAAAAACATTGTACCTTTGTGCCATAAGAGAAGGTGTCGCTACCCTCTCACCCTTTAACTAAAAAACGAATATGAATACCATTAAGACAAGTAAAAAAGTGATTTATAGAGAAATTCGCGACTACGTCATGATTAGCGTGGCCATGATTTCCTACGGTATCGGATGGACCGTCTTCATGTTGCCCAACAGCATTCCTACAGGTGGTGTTCCGGGTGTATCATCAGTATTGTATTGGGGAACGCAACTTCCGGTGCAATTCTCCTATTTCACCATCAACTTCATCCTGTTGCTCATAGCCCTCAAGATATTAGGATGGAAATTCTGCACCAAAACCATCTATGCCGTAACCCTTCTAACGCTCCTGATCCAACTTTTCCAGAGTTTCACAGAAGGGCAACACCTCCTGGCCAATGATCCCTTTATGGCCAGCATCATCGGTGGTGTGTTCATGGGTAGTGGCGTAGGTATAGGATTGGCTTTCAACGGTTCCACCGGAGGTACCGATATCATCGCCGCCGTCATCAACAAATACCGCGACATCTCCTTAGGGCGCGTCATCATGATGGTCGACCTCATCATCATCACCTCCAGTTATGTCGTGCTCCACGACTGGGAGCGCATCATCTACGGTTATGTTGCCCTCATCGTCAGTTCGCTATGTGTCGACCAAGTGGTGAACTCCATGCGCAGGTCGGTACAGTTCTTTATCATCTCCGACAAATACAAAGAGATCGGTGAGCGCATCAACCACGACCCCCATCGCGGTGTGACGGTTGTCAATGCCCAAGGCTTTTACTCTGGCAACGAGGTGAAGATGCTGTTCGTTTTGGCCAAAAAGAACGAATCGCATAAGATATTCCAGCTTATCAACGAAATAGATCCCAACGCCTTTGTTTCGCAGAGTGCTGTCATCGGTGTCTACGGTGAAGGCTTCGACCAGTTTAAAGTGCGTACCAAGCGCTATCAGAATTAACATACCTCTTCTTATAGCTCCCCTACAAGGAGTAGCACAATCCTTATGGACGACAAACAATATCTGTTGGAGCTCATCGGTCAAGGTGAGCACCAACAGCAAGATTTCAAATACAAGATACAAGATGCCTACAAACTGGCCATCTCCGTATCGGCCTTTGCCAACACCTCTGGCGGCCGCCTGTTGATAGGCGTGCGCGACGACGGAGAACTGTCGGGTGTTCATAGCGAAGAAGAAATCTATATGATGCACAAGGCAGCCTACGAATGCTGCCGCCCCGAATCAGAAATCAGTTTCAAGACCTGCCATGCAGAGGGACATACTATCGTGATTGCCACCGTTCCTCCTGCTGTGCACAAGCCAGTCTGCGCCTTGGCTCCCGATGGCAGCGAGACAGCCTATATCCGTATCAAGGACGAGAATGTTGTGGCCTCACCTGTGCTCATCGAGATGTGGAAACAAGAACAGCGGGAGGAGAATATCATGCCCTATACCGACACAGAGTCGCGACTCATGGAGATGATGCGCCTCAACCCACACGAGCCACTTCATGTTATTTCCAAGATTGCCCACATCAAGCGTTTCCTTGTCACCAAGATTTTGGCACGCCTCATCCGTTATCGTGTAGCCTATTGGGAATACGACGGTGAAGATTTTCTCTTCTCCCTACGCTAAGCAACGCACTTTTTATAATCCTCAAAAAAAATAATCACACCATGGCACTCATAGCCAACAGTGTGATTATTTTTTTTAAACAAGCAACTCTTTGTTTCAAGCCGCTTGCATGCTTCTTTTTATCGAAGCATTTCTACTACCATTGAAATTTATGAAGCTAAGCGGCTGCTTACTTCTCGCTCTCAGGAGCCTTATCAATCAAATCCATAAACTGGTCAAGTTTAGGAGTGATGATAATCTGGGTACGACGGTTACGCTGACGACCCAACTCCGTATCATTTGAAGCTACCGGATTATACTCACCGCGGCCACCTGCCGTAAGGCGCTTGGGAGCCACACCGAAATGATTCTGCAGATACTGCACTACAGAAGAAGCACGCAAAGCCGAGAGGTCCCAGTTGTTGCGGATGTTCTTCATAGAAGCAGCCGAAGTATTGATGGGCACATTATCGGTATTACCCTCAATCAGCACATCATAGTCCTTATAATCCATAATAATCTTGGCAATCTTGCTCAATGTCTCCTCTGCACGGTCGTTAATCTCATAAGAGCCACTCTTGTACAGCATATTGTCTGCCAACGAGATGTATACCACACCCTTGAGCACCTGCACATCCACCTCTTTCAGTTCCTCTTTGCTCAATGAGCGGGTGAGGTTGTTGGTGAGCACCATGTTGAGCGAATCGCTCTTGCTCTTCACCTCCACCAAGTGGCGGATATATTGGTTGCTCTCATTAATCTGGTCTACCAACTTGGAAATATTGATATTGTTGGCACTTGTATTGGCCAAACTCTTGTCCAAACTACCCTGCAGAGCCTCATACGATTTCTTCTGTTGTGCCAACTGGTCGTTGAGTGCGTTCACCTGGGCTTTAGCGGCAGCCAACTCAGCTTTCACAGCCATATAGTCACCTGTCAAGGCCTTGTTTTCCTGCTGGCAATTCTTCAATTCAGCCTGACTGTTCTGCAAATCAGCCTGACATCCCTCCAGTTGCTTCTTACTCACACAGCTTGTTGCAAGCACGGCACTGGCAATGAAACCTAATGCCACAATTTTTGTACTTTTCATCATGTGTCGTCAATTTACTTGTTATTCTATTTGCAAAGATATGAAATCTTATTGATAAGACGTTGACAGATAGTCGTTTGTACAATTGTTTAGGATAATTTAACCATAAACCTACGACATAATGCGTCATATATGCATATTGATTCAATATTTTATCGACAATCAGTCAAATAACTTTCCTTTTATTACCTTGCCGCAAGAGAAACGGGAAGCATCAAGCATCGGCAAACATCGTGATGCGACAGATGGTTTGCATTATCTTTAAATAAGATAAGCGGCACCTCAACAATAAAAATAAACGAGTGTATTGTGTATTGTCTTCAGTTTGCATTATCTTTTAAGAAGATAAGCGGCACCTCAACAATAAAAATAAACGAGTTTATTTTGTATTGTCTTC
>CAMAMZ010000105.1 GCA_945837185.1 uncultured Bacteroidales bacterium
TCAGAACATGCGTATCACCCGTTTGAGGCCCTCCACCAAGGCATCCACCTCTTCACGGGTGTTGTACAAGGCAAAAGAGGCCCGCACTGTACCCTGAATGCCCAAACGGTCAACCAGCGGTTGTGCACAATGATGACCCGTACGTACGGCTATGCCCAAACGGTCGAGCAAGGTACCCATATCCATGGGATGGATATCACCCACCAAGAAACTTATCACAGCATCCTTCTCTGCAGCCTCTCCATAAATGCGCAATCCCTCTATCTGCTTCAACTGCTCGGTGGCATAGCGTGTGAGCGCCATCTCATGATTGCGTATGGCTTCCACCCCTAACTGCTGCATATACTGAATGGCTGTGGCCAAACCATGGGTAGCCACATAATCGGGTGTTCCCGCCTCAAACTTCAAAGGCGGGCGCTCGAAGGTGGTATGCTCGAAACTCACATGCGCTATCATCTCGCCACCCCCTTGATAGGGCGGCAATTTCTCAAGCCATTCCTCTTTGCCGTAAAGCACACCTACTCCCGTGGGTCCATACATCTTATGTCCGCTAAAGGCATAAAAGTCACAATCCATGGCTTGCACGTCAAGGGGCAGATGGGGTGCACCTTGTGCGCCATCCACCATCACCGGCACATGATGCGCATGTGCCATACGAATCATTTTGTCAATGGGATTGACAGTGCCAAGCACATTGCTCACATGGCAGATGCTTACAATCTTTGTGCGTTCGGAAAAGAGTTGCTCATAGGCCTCCAAGCATAATTCACCCCTATCATTCATAGGAATCACACGCAACACGATTCCTTTCTTTGCTGCCTGCAACTGCCATGGCACAATATTGGAATGGTGCTCCATCACCGACACAATCACTTCATCGCCCGGCTCCATCATGGCATCTGCAAAGCTGGAAGCCACGAGGTTAAGTCCTTCTGTTGTTCCACGCGTAAAAACAATCTCTGTTGTCGATGCCGCATGAATAAACTGCCGCACTGTTTCGCGGGCCGCTTCATGCAGCTCTGTGGCTTGTTGCGACATCCAATGCACACCACGGTGCACATTGGCATTCACGTTCAGGTATTCGTTACGCATGGCATCGAGCACACACAAAGGTTTCTGTGTGGTGGCACCATTGTCAAGATAAACCAGAGGCTTGTTGTATACCGTGCGTTGCAGAATAGGAAAATCCTTCCGCACCTTCTCTATATCATACATGGCTTCTATTTGCATAATTTACATCCTTCACATTTGCTCAGTTCACCCCGGAACCGCTTCTCTACCAGATAGTGCAGACGGTCGCGCAACGGCTCTAAGGTGATGGTATCCACCACCTCGTTGACAAATGCGAACTCCAGCAACAGTTTGGCTTCTTTCTGACTGATGCCTCGTTGCTGCATGTAGAACAAAGCCGCATCGTTCAGCTGTCCCACAGTACATCCGTGGGCACATTTCACATCGTCGGCATAGATTTCCAACATCGGTTGCGTGAACATACGGGCCTGTTTTGTAGCACAAAGGTTCCGGTTCGTTTCCTGCGACACAGTATGTTGTGCTCCCTGTCGCACAAGCACCTTACCGGCAAAAGCACCCACAGCCGCACCATCGAGAACATATTTGTATAATTCGTTGCTCGTGCAATGGGGTGCCTTATGTTCGATGAGCGTATGGTTGTCAACATGCTGGTTTTGGTCGGCAATCACACAACCGTTACAACTACATTCCGCCCCTTCGCCCAACAAGCTCAGTTCCAGATGATTGCAGGTAGCCCCATTATGCAATGTCACCACCGTGTGATTCACCCTGCTGTTAGCCTGTTGTTCAATAAACACATGGCTCGTACGCGTGTGTTGTGTATGTGTTTCCTCCAGACAATACAATTCGAGCGAAGCGTTTTCGCCCACAAAGGCCTCTATCACCTGTGTGGCGAGGAACCTGCAATGGTCGGCCGTATGGTCGCAAAACAAGAGTTTTATGGCTGCTCCTTGCTCAACAATCACCAACACCCTTCTGTTCACCATCAGATCGACATCCGACCGCATGATATTGATTACCTGAACCGTACGCTCCACACACACACCTTTGGGCACATACACCACAAGGCCATCCTGTGCCAGCATGGTGTTCAGGGCCACAATACCATCGTTTGCCGTCTTCGCCATCTTCCCGTAATACGTTGCCAACCATTCCGGGTGTTCAGCCGCCACCTTGGCTAAAGAGTCAACAATCACTCCCTCGGGCAACTTTGCCTGTGGCAACTGCCGGTTATAAAAGCTATCGTTGACCACGAAATATAAGGAAGTGCTGAGATTGGGCACGTCACACTTAAAGGCATCGTAAGGATTGGCCGGAATTTCCAAGCGGTTGAGGTTCAAACCATAATTGGGTGCAAACCATTGCTTTATATCAGAATAACGATATTGCTCCACCTTACGCGATGGCAACCCCTGTGCACAGAAATCAGCATAAGCCTTGTCGCGCACAGCATTCATGAGCGCAGGCGCATGACTTTTAATCAGTTGCGCATGTTGCTCATACAGTTCAATATACTGTTGTTCGCTCTTCATCACACGCATCTCCCCTTACATAGCCTTCGATTCCGCCTCAGCCTTAATCCAGTCATATCCTTTCTGCTCTATCTCCTTGGCAAGCTCCGGCCCTGCGGTCTTCACGATTCGCCCTTGGTAAAGCACATGAATCACATTCGGCTTTATCATGTCCAACAAACGCTCATAGTGTGTAATCACAATGGCAGCGGTTTCCGGAGTCTGCAGTTGGTTCACACCCTCTGCCACGATACGCATGGCATCCACATCCAGTCCCGAATCCGTTTCATCAAGAATACTGAGTTTCGGTTCCAACATTGCCATCTGGAATATCTCATTCCGCTTTTTCTCTCCACCCGAGAAACCCTCGTTCACACTTCGTTGCGACAGCTTGTTGTCTAATGCCACCACCTTTCGCTTCTCCCTCATCAGTTTGATGAAATCGGCAGCATTGAGCGGTTCCAGTCCTTGGTAGGCACGTTTGGCATTCACAGCGGCACGCATGAAGTTTGTCATGGAAACTCCGGGAATCTCCACAGGATATTGAAACGAAAGGAACAAACCCTCACACGCCCTTTCTTCCGGTTTCATTGCCAACAAGTCCTTTCCGTTGAACCATGCTTCTCCGGCTGTTACCGTATACAAAGGGTTACCTGTGAGCACAGCCGAGAGGGTTGATTTTCCCGACCCGTTCGGCCCCATGATGGCATGAATCTCTCCATCGCCAATCACCAGGTCAATGCCTTTTAATATCTCTTTTCCTGCAATTTCCGCATGCAGATTTCTAACTTCCAACATAATCCTTACAGTTCTTTCTTTTCGTTCAGTCTTTTTCTTATCCCACCGTACCTTCCAGCGTTACGCTGAGCAACTTTTGTGCTTCTACGGCAAACTCCATCGGCAACTTGTTGAGAACCTCCTTGGCATAGCCATTCACAATGAGGCCCACAGCCTGTTCTGTCGGAATGCCCCGCTGGTTGCAGTAAAACAGCTGTTCCTCCGAAATCTTTGATGTCGTTGCCTCATGTTCAACGATTGCCGAGTCGTTGTGAATATCCATATAGGGGAAGGTATGTGCACCACATAGTGACCCCAGCAGGAGCGAGTCGCAGGAACTATAGTTACGGGCATTTTCAGCACCTGCCGCCACTCTCACCAAGCCCCTGTAGGAGTTCTGGCTGTGTCCGGCAGAGATACCCTTAGAAATAATCGTGCTCTTCGTGTCACGCCCCAGGTGAATCATCTTTGTTCCCGTATCCGCCTCTTGGTAATGGTTCGTAACGGCAACACTATAAAATTCCGCCACAGCATTATCGCCTCTCAACACACACGACGGATATTTCCAGGTAATGGCAGAACCCGTTTCCACCTGCGTCCAGGAGAGTTTCGATGCCACACCTCGCAAATCGCCTCGCTTCGTAACAAGGTTCAGCACACCACCCCTACCCTGTTCATCGCCCGGATACCAGTTCTGTACGGTGGAATACTTCACTTCCGCTCGATCTTTGACCACAATCTCCACGACAGCCGCATGCAACTGATTCTCGTCGCGCATAGGAGCCGTGCACCCTTCCAGATACGACACATAACTGTCATCGTCAGCAACGATCAATGTACGTTCAAACTGTCCGGTGTTACGTGCGTTGATACGGAAGTAGCTACTCAACTCCATGGGGCAACGCACCCCTTTGGGAATATACACAAACGACCCATCGCTAAACACGGCACTATTCAAAGCCGCAAAGAAATTGTCGCGATAAGGCACCACCGACCCGAGGTAAGTCTGCACCAGTTCAGGATGCTCCTTGACAGCTTCTCCAATACTGCAGAACAACACCCCCTTCTCCCGCAACTGTTCCTTGAAGGTTGTCTTCACCGATACCGAATCCATGATGGCATCCACAGCCGTACCGCTCAATGCCAAGCGTTCCTCCAAGGGAATGCCCAGCTTGTCGAAAGTCTTCTCAAGTTCCGGATCAATCTCTTGATGCCGGGGTTTCTTTGCCAAAGGATCAGCATAATAGGAAATGGCCTGATAGTCAATGGGAGGCAGGTTCACATGCCCCCATGTAGGTTGCTCCATCTGCTGCCAATAGCGAAAAGCCTCCAAACGGAAGTCGAGGAGCCACTGTGGCTCCCCTTTCTTCTGCGATATCAAACGCACCACCTCCTCATTCAGTCCTTTCTCGATGATATCGGTAGCCACATCCGTGGTAAAGCCGAACGCATATTTCTGTTCGGCTATTTTCCTAACATATTCGTTTTGTTCCCTATCAGCCATTTTACAGTTTCTGTTCCACCTCTATCTCCATGAAGGTTTCCAGCATGTCGCCCTCCTGAATATCTCCATAGTTCACCAGACTGATACCGCACTCCATGCCCATGGGCACCTCTTTGACATCGTCCTTATAGCGTTTCAAAGAATCGATGGGGGCAGTCTTCACTACGATACCATCTCGAATCACACGAACTTTATCCTTGTTATGCACCTTACCTTCCGTCACCAGACAGCCGGCCACAGTGCCCACTTTAGAAATCTTGTAAACCTGACGCACTTCCACCTGTCCGGTAATCACCTCTTTCTTCACCTTGTCGAGCATTCCCTGCATAGCCGAACGAACATCGTCGATGGCATCATAGATAACCGAATAGGTATTAATCTCAACACCTTCCTGTTCAGCCAACTTACGTGCAGCAGCCGAGGGGCGCACCTGGAATCCCACAATAATGGCATCCGAAGCATCAGCCAGCGTTACATCGTTTTCTGAAATCTGACCTACAGCCTTATGAATCACATTCACATTCACCTTCTCAGTAGACAGTTTGATAAACGAATCGCTCAACGCCTCGATACTACCATCGGTATCACCTTTCACGATAATATTCAACTCCTTGAATGAGCCCAACGCTATACGATGCGAGATATCATCGAGCGACAAACGTTTCTGTGTGCGCAATCCCTGTTCACGCTGCAACTGTTCGCGCTTGTTGGCAATTTCGCGCACCTCCTGTTCCGTTTCCAACACATGGAAGGCATCGCCGGCCGTAGGAGCCCCATTCAATCCCAAGATGATAGCCGGTTCAGCCGGTTTGGCACTCTCTATGCGCTGGTTGCGCTCGTTGAACATAGCCTTGATACGTCCCCAGCTTGTACCGGCAATAACATGGTCGCCCACTCTCAGCGTACCATTGCTCACCAATACCGTGCTCACATAGCCACGCCCTTTGTCGAGCGATGATTCGATAATCGTACCCACAGCCTTGCGATTGGGATTAGCCTTCAAATCAAGCATTTCAGCCTCAAGCAGCACCTTTTCCATCAGTTCGTCCACACCAATTCCTTTTTTGGCACTGATTTCCTGACATTGGTATTTGCCGCCCCATTCCTCTACCAAGAGATTCATATTGGCAAGGTCCTCACGAATCTTGTCGGGGTTAGCTCCCGGTTTGTCGATCTTATTGATGGCAAACACCATAGGCACACCGGCAGCCTGTGCGTGCGCTATAGCCTCTCTTGTGGTAGGCATCACCGAGTCGTCGGCAGCAATGATGATGATGGCAATATCCGTTACCTGTGCACCACGGGCACGCATAGCGGTAAAAGCCTCATGTCCGGGCGTGTCAAGGAATGTCACCTTCCGTCCGTTCTTCAACGTCACACCATAAGCACCTATGTGCTGTGTAATACCACCGGCCTCACCCGCAATCACATTCGTATTGCGAATATGGTCAAGGAGCGACGTCTTACCATGGTCCACATGTCCCATCACCGTAACGATAGGCGCACGCGGCACAAGGTCGGCCTCATCATCCTCCTCTACGCTCACAGCTTCCTGCACCTCTGCACTCACATATTCCGTAGAGAAGCCAAACTCCTCAGCCACCAGATTGATTGTTTCAGCATCCAAACGTTGGTTGATAGACACCATGATACCCACCCCCATGAGTGTAGAAATCACCTGTGTCACACTGATATCCATCATGGTTGCCAGTTCGCTCACTGTCACGAACTCAGTCAGTTTCAGTGTTTTGCTCTCCTTGCGCTCTGCACGTGCCTCTTGGTCCATACGTTCCTGTACGGCCTCACGTTTCTCCTTTCTGTATTTAGCGCCTTTCTTTGTTTGGTTCTGTTTGTTTGTAAGGCGGGCCAACGTTTCCTTCACCTGGCGTGCTACGGCCTCATCATCCACCTCAATAGGTTTCTGGTTACGCTTTTTGTTCTTATTCGACTTGCCGTTTCCACCACCATTATTATTGGCATTGTTATTGGCGTTATTGTTCTTTTTCTTTCCACGGTTGCCTTCGGCCTCCGCAGCAATATCCACACGTTCCTTGCCAATGCGTTGGCGTTTTTTCTTTTCGCCCAAGGCCTGTTGCGACTTTTCCTCGCGTTCCTTTCGCTTCTCCTCCTTCGTCTTTTTCTTCGGGCGCGTACTCTGGTTGATGGCATTCAAGTCAATCTTGCCCAGCACGTTCACCTTGGGAGCATTCAGAATCTTTCGCTCGCTACTCAATTGGAAAACACCGGCTTCTGCCGTTTCTTGGCTATCGGCCGTATCAGCCTGCGATGTTGTTGCCTGAGCCTCCCCATCCTGTGCAGCATGGGGGGCAGCTGCCGCTTTGGCCTTTGCCGGTTCCTGCACAGCTGCCTTTGC
>CAMAMZ010000106.1 GCA_945837185.1 uncultured Bacteroidales bacterium
TATCTTATGCAAAGATAATTAAAAAAAATGATACCCCATGCAAAACACTTGAAAATCTTTCAGAATAGGTTAGAATATAAAAAGAGAAAATATGAATAGTATTACATGCAATATGAATAGCGTTAATTGAAAGAAAAGTAGTAATTTTGCAGCGGATTAAGGAAACTATATAAATGATACGCTTACTATTCATTTTTGTACTTGTTGTCTGCGTGCAGACAGCGGGCGCACAGGAGTTGCTGACATTGCAACAATGTTTGAAGATGGGAATAGAGCGCAACCTGTCGTTAAAGATGTCGTTTAACGACAGCAGGAAGGCGCAACCTAACCTTAGTGAGAACCGGGCAAAGCTTTTGCCGCAGATTAATGCGGTGGCTAATGGTAATGACAATTTCACGCCCACAACCTCAGTTACTGATGGTAGGGCTTTTGGAAAGTCATACAATGTAACCAAGACTTTGCAGTACAATGCAGCGGTTGGCTTGCAGTTGCAGATGCCGCTCTATAACCAACAGTTGTACACGAGCATCGATGTGGCCAAGCTGATGAACAACATCAATCGGCTCAGTTATTATAAGGCACGCGAAGACCTTATCGTGCAGATTAGCAAAATATATTACCTCATTCAGAATACCACGGAGCAGATTTCCATCATTAACGACAATATCCGTAGGTTTGAGGAACTGCGTGCCATAACCCGTGCTTTCCATGAAAACGGAATGGCATTGGAAGTGGATTTGAAACGTGTGGGTGTAAAGCTCGAAAACCTTCATGTGCAGGTTGCGAATGCGCAGGCCATGCTTGCCGAGCAGTACAACATGCTGAAATATGTGCTCGACTATCCGGCGGAAAAGGAGTTGAAAGTAGTGGAGAAAGAGGTGGAGAGTCTGGATGCAACAGTGGCCAATGGGCTGAATATGAACCTGTACGAGTTGCAATTGCTACAGGAGAAGGAGAAACTCTCTGCCAAACAGAAGAAACTGATTAAGGATGGCTACTTGCCGATGTTGAACCTCAGCGCCAACTGGATGTACACAGCGTTTACGGATAAGTTCAGCAACTGGTGGCATGCGGGTGAGTCGAACCATTGGTATAAGTCAAATGGAATCGGTATCTCCTTGCGCATTCCTGTTTTCGACGGTTTTGAGAAACGCTCAAAGCTCCGTAAGGCGCAGATTGTGCTGGAGAATGCCAAGATATCCTATCAGAACACACTCCGCAATATGCAGACACAATATATGAATGCGGTGAACGATGTGGAGAACAATCGCAGAAACTATATCAAGCAGCGTGAGAACTATCGGTTGGCTGAAGATATTTACGGGGTTACCATGGATCGTTATCGTGAGGGCATCGTATCGATGGTTGAGGTGTTGCAGGATGAGATGAGCATGAGCGATGCCCAGAACAACTATCTCACGGCTCATTACAACTATCAGGTTTCCAACCTTGCCGTGTTGAAACTCACCGGTCAGTTGGACACGCTTTTACAATAATCAATGTGAGGTAAACTGCTATATATATAATAAGGTATAAAGAATCAATATGGAAACGAAACAAAACAATACAAAGGTGGAAGGCAGCGAGGAGAAGGTGATGACGGCTGCCGAGAAAGCAAAGCTGCTTAAAAAGCAGAAAATACGTCAGATGGTGGTCAGTCTGATAGGAGTGGCGATTCTCTTATGGGGGTGCGTTGAGGTGGTTTGCATGTTTCTCGATTACAAGAATCATGAAACCAGCAACGATGCGCAGATAGAACAGTATATCTCGCCTGTCAACCTGCGTGCAACAGGCTATATCCGCAAAATATGTTTTACGGAGCACCAGACGGTGAAGAAAGGAGATACATTGCTGATTCTCGACGACAGCGAATATCGTATTCGTGTTATGGAGGCCGAAGCGGCTTTGAAGGATGCTATGGCTGGAAAGAATGTGATGGGAGCCACGCTGCGCACCACCGAGAACTCAGCCACGGTATATGATGCTTCGATAGCGGAAATAGAAGTGCGCCTGCTCAAATTGGAGAAAGACCGCCAGCGCTATAAGAACCTGGTGGAACGTAATGCTGCGACGCCTATTCAGTTAGAGCAGATAGAAACGGAATATGAGGCAACGAAAAAGAAACTGCAGGCTACCCGACAGCAGCAGAAGGCTGCGTTCTCTGGTGTGAAAGAGGTGTCGAACCGTATGGGCAACACCGAGGCAGCCATTGAAAGGGCACAGGCCGCATTGGAGATGGCCAAACTCAACTTGTCGTATTGTGTAGTGGTGGCTCCTTGTGATGGTAAGTTGGGCAGAAGGGCCTTGGAAGAGGGGCAGTATATCAATGCCGGACAAACAATAACCTACATCATGCCCGATACGCAAAAATGGGTGATTGCCAACTATAAGGAAACACAGGTGGAGCACCTGCATGTGGGACAAACGGTCAAGGTGACGGTAGATGCCTTGAGCGACAAGGAGTTTGTGGGAAAAATTACGGCTATATCGGGTGCTACGGGCTCAAAGTATTCGTTGGTGCCTACCGACAACTCTGCCGGCAACTTCGTAAAGATACAGCAGCGTGTGCCTGTGCGCATCGACTTTGAAGGCTTGTCGAAAGAGGACAACGAACGGTTGGCGGCAGGTATGATGGCTGTGGTGAAGGCGGAAATCTAAACGACGCCCTTGCTTTCCTGAAAAAGGGATTGGTAAAGAAACGAATACGGTAAAGAATGAATACGGTTTGTTTGAATAAGAATTTTCCGTTCTACGACTGGGTGCCAAAGCCTTTGGGTATCATCTTCCTGATAGTCCTTTTCATACCTATCATGACTGTCAGTGGCGCATATTCCGTCAATAGTAGCGAGATGATCGGAGGGCTCGGCATTCAGTCTGAACATATCACCTTTATAGGCTTTGTCACCTCGGTAGGCATGGCGGCCTTCTCGCCCTTCTTCCGCGACCTTGTGCGCTTGCGCCGGGAGAAGATGATGTGTATCGTGGGATTCTCTCTGTTGGCTTTCTTGAGTTTTGTGTGTGCCCGGACGGAAAGTCTGCTGGTGCTGGCGCTTTGCAGTTTGATTATGGGCTTTGTGCGACAGGCGCTCTTGATGTGCAACCTTTTTACACTCATCAAGTATGCCTTTGGCATTGAGGCGGTGGTGAATACCACACCGGGCAATGAGCCTACGGACGAGAAGGGGTGGGACGAACTCGACACGCAGAAAACAACGAGCATGCCCACCATCTATTTCTTCTTTATGCTACTCGGACAGCTCGGCACATGGCTTACGGCTTGGTTTGCCTATCATTATGAGTGGCAGTATGTTTATTACGCCATGATGGGAGCTATGATGGTGGCTATCTTGATCATCTTCCTCACCATGCCCTACAATCCTTATCCCACCAAACACTTTCCGCTGTCGTTCTCGAAGTTTGGCAATGTGGTGGTGTTCTCGTTGATGTGCTGCTCGTTCATCTACGTAATGGTGTATGGCAAGGTATATGACTGGTATGACGATGAACGCATACGGATGGCTACAGCGCTCTGTGGGGTTTCGGTACTCTTGTTTGTGTATCTGGAGAAGACACGCAACTCGCCCTATTTCTTGCTCGAGGCGTTGAAGAGCCGGAGTATCCTGGGCGGTATCTTGTTGTTCATGGGCTTGATGATTCTGAATTCGAGTCAGATGTTTGTCAATGTCTTTACGGGACTGAGCATGAAGGTAGACAATTACCAGAACGCGCTCTTGGGCAACTGGGTGTTGATAGGCTATTTTGCAGGATTGGTGATAGCCATCTTCTGTAGCGCTAAGAAGATTCATTTCAAGTGGATTTTTGCGTGGGGTTTTCTCTTTATCGGGCTGGCGTCGCTCTTCATGTATTTCGAGGTGCAGAACGATGGTCTCTATGAGCGCATGAAGTGGCCGGTTATCATCAGGGCCACAGGAATGATGCTGCTCTATGCCGTGACGGCGGTCTATGCCAACCAGCGTATGCCTTACCGTCTGCTCTCTACTTGGGTGTGCATCATGCTCACGGTACGTATGATTGTAGCACCGGGCATAGGCTCGGCACTTTATGCGAATCTGTTGCAATACCGGCAGCAACATTATATAATGCGCTATGCGCAAGACTACGACCGGACGAGTCTAGAAACGGCTGCTTCCTTCGACCAAACGGTGAGGGGCATGCAGTATCAGGGAAAGAGCGAGGCTGAGGCAGCACAAATGGCTGCGCTCTCCTTAAAAGGAAAGGTGCAGGTGCAGGCCACGCTGACAGCATTGAAGGAAATGGCCGGGTGGACATTTTATGCTTGTATCATCTGCATGGGTATTGTGCTGGCTGTGCCTTGGCCTAAGCGTAAGCTCACGGAGGAGGAATGTAGGCCGCATCCGCCCGTATCGCCGAATATGCTTTAAGCTTTTCTCCAAACAGGGAAAGTGCTGGTTTTACTTCATAAGGGGAATCGTGGTATTGCCGTTCTTAATCCACCCTTTCAGAGGAAAGGTCATTTTTAGGCAATAATCACGTTCCCCTTTTTAATCGCTCATCGATATTGTATAGTCCTGTCTGTTTCGCTTGTTTGTGTGCCACATAGCTACCGCCTCCTTGGCAGCGTAGCAGGCCATGACGAGATGCGTCGAGGATGCTGTTGTGGTGCCTCAAATGATGGTTGCACCTTATATAAATTATGCGAAAAAAGGCAAAAAAAAAGGACTCCGCTGAGTCCATTCCTTGTTAACCTTAAATCTAATACTATGAAAAACACATTGCAAAGGTAAGACGATTCTGATTTTTGACCAAAAAAGCCATACGTAAATCCTTGAATACCACTCAATTCTTGACATAAGTCAACATAAAAACAAATAAAAGCGAGCGAAAAGTTGGTGCAATCAAAAATATTCCGTATCTTTGCAGCAGACAAGAATAATTAAACAATCAGAGCATTGAAGGAATGGGGTTCCGATAACAGTACGCTGTCGGAATTCTGTTCTTTTATCGTTCTCCGAGAAGATATTAACATAAAAATCAATTATTAATTATGGCTTACATGTCACAAGAAGGCTATGATAATCTCGTAGCCGAACTTCGCAGGCTTGAATCTGTAGAGCGTCCAAAGGCATCAGCCGCTATTGCTGAGGCACGGGATAAAGGCGATTTGAGCGAAAATTCCGAGTATGATGCTGCCCGAGAGGCACAGGCGCATCTTGAGGATAAGATTAACAAGCTGAAGCTAACCATTGCCGAGGCTAAGATAGTGGATGTGTCGCGTTTGAGTGCAGATGCGGTACAGATTCTTACCAAAGTTGAGATGACAAATCTGGCCAATAACGCCAAGATGGCTTATACCATCGTCAGCGAAACAGAGGCTAATCTGCGTGAAGGAAAGATTTCTATCAAGACTCCTATCGCCCAGGGACTACTCAATAAGAAAGTGGGTGAGGTGGCTGAAATCAAAATTCCAAGCGGTACCATCAAATTGAGAATCGATAATATTACATTGGCATAAGCACCATGGCATCTATCTTCTCTAAAATCGTAGCAGGCGACATTCCCAGCTACAAGTGTGCTGAGAACGACCACTTTTATGCTTTTTTGGACATCAACCCTTTGGTGCAGGCGCATACATTGGTGATTCCTAAAAAGGAAACGGATTATATCTTCGATATTGAGGATGAGGAACTGGCTGCTTTCCAACTCTTTGCAAAAAAGGTGGCAAAGGCTATACAAACAGCTTTCCCCTGTAAGAAGGTGGCTCAGGTGGTGCTCGGACTGGAAGTGCCGCATGCCCATATCCATCTTCTGCCTATCAATAGTGAGGCTGATGTGGATTTCCGTAAGGAACACTTGAAACTTTCCGATGAGGTGATGAAAGATACTGCCAACAGGATTCTGGCAGCCTTTGAAGGAGAGAATCAATAAAATAAGTGAGGGATTCAGACGAATCCCTCACCTTTCTTTATTTGTACCTCGTTGACGTATTTGCGGATGAGAGCCGATGAGTCTTCCTTCCGACAAATGAGCAATACATTGCCTTCTTCTGCCACAATGAAGTCTTTCAGGCCATTGATAACGGCAATTTTTCCTTCCGGAAGTTTGATGATGTTGCCTTGGGCTTCATCGATGATCACTTCGGAATGAATAACCACGTTCTCCCCATCCGATTTCTGCATCGCTTCATAGATGCTATGCCATGTTCCCACATCGGCCCAGCCAAAGTTGCATTTCATCACATACACATCTTCGGTGCGTTCCAGTATGCCTCGTTCTATCGAAAGGTTAGGGTAGGAGGGGAAACTGGTGTCCATATAGCGGTCTTCCTCTTCAATGGTCCATGATGGGTGGACTTCATCGAAGTGTCGGAATACGGCAGGCAGAAATTGAGAGAAGCAATGGATGAGATAACGGATGTTGGAAAGGAAGAGGCCGGTGTTCCAATAGAACTCACCACTCTCCATAAACAGCCGCGCAAAATCACGGTCGGGCTTTTCGGTAAATGATTGTACCTTATATACGTCATACTGCTCTTTCTCGCCCAGTTGTATATAGCCATAGCCCGGCTCCGCACGGGTAGGCTTCACACCCATGGTGAGCAGGCAGTCATGACCTGTCACGAAATCAAAGCCATCAGCCACATTCTGCTTGAAAGCCTCTTCTTGAAGCACAATCTGGTCGGAAGGAACAACCAGCAGATTGGCATTGGGGTTGAAATGACGAATACGGTGGCAGGCCCATGCCACACTGGGAGCCGTGTTGCGATGAATAGGCTCGGCCATGATATGGTCGTCGGCAACCTCAGGCAACTGCTCCTTCACGAGATCTAAATAGTTGCGGTTTGTGTTGATGAAGATATGGCTTGCCGGCATGATGCGCAGCATGCGATCGAATGTTTGTTGAAGTTGGGTGCGGCCAGTGCCAAAGAAATCGATAAATTGCTTGGGACGTGCCTCCCTACTGCAAGGCCAAAGGCGTTTGCCTTTCCCGCCTGCGAGTATCACACAATAATTATTCTCGTAAATCATGATTTTATAGTATAAGCGTGTGTAATATATGGGCGAAGATAAGGAATATCTACGAATATAGCAACTTTTTTAAGGATTTTCAATGAAAAGTTTGTCAATATAGAAAAAAATGACTATCTTTGCACCGTCTTAAAACAAAAAGCCCAGATGGCGGAATCGGTAGACGCGCTGGTCTCAAACACCAGTGGAG